>NZ_CP014517.1:425000-749642 GCF_001577265.1 Variovorax sp. PAMC 28711
GATGGTGCTTCGCATGCAGCTGCTTGAGCCGCTCCCGCGCCACATGCGTATAGATCGTCGTCGTCGAAATATCGGCGTGCCCCAAGAGCAGCTGGACTGCACGCAGGTCCGCGCCGTGATTGAGCAGGTGGGTCGCAAAGGCGTGCCGCAAGGTGTGCGGCGACAACGGCACGTGAATCCCGGCGGCAATCGCCTGTTTCTTGACGATGATCCAGAACATCACCCGCGTCATCCCGGCACCGCGCGCGGTCACGAAGAGGTCTGGCGTTTGCTGTCCGTCGAGAATGCCAGGCCGCGACTCCTTCAGGTAGCGCTCGATCCAGCGCCGCGCTTCGCCTCCGAACGGCACCAGCCGCTCCTTGCTGCCCTTGCCCAGGATACGCAGCACGCCGTCGTTCAGGCTCATGTCGATCACCTTGAGCGCGACCAGCTCGCTCACCCGCAAGCCACTTGCATACATCACCTCCAGCATCGCGCGATCGCGCAGTCCGAGCGGCGACTCGACGTCCGGTGCGCCCAGCAGGTCGTCGACCTGTTTTTCCGACAAGGTCTTCGGCATGCGCATGGCCTGTCGCGCCGGCACCAGCCGCAACGTCGGGTCGGCTGCAATGCGGCGTTCGCGCAGTGCCCAGCGGTAGTACCGCTTGAACACAGTGAGCCGTCGGTTCGCCGACGTGGCCTTGCCTTTGTCCGCCAGCTTGGCGCCCATGTAGGCCTGCAGGTCGTGTTCGCGAACGGCATCCAGCGCGGTGCCGCGCGGCGCCAACCAGCGCGCCAGCAATTCGAGATCGCGCCGGTAGGCCGCCAAGGTGTTCTTCGACAAACCGTGCTCAAGCCACAACGCATCCACGAACTCATCGATCTCAGGGGTCGCGACAACGATGTGTTCTTCCTGCTCAGTCATGCGCGACAAGATAGCAAACAAAAAAAGCCGCCCGGAGCGCGAGCGGTTTTTTGTGGCCTTGCGGATGTCAGTCGAGCTTGAGCTTCTGCCTGACCACGACGTCCTTGTAGATCTCGAACTCGGCCTTGATCTGCGCGGCGAACTGTTCCGGCGAGTTGGCGATGATGATCGAACCCGTCTCCTCAATCTTCTTGCGCGCCGCCGGATCATCGACCGCCTTCTTCACGCCGGCCGCGATCTTGTCGACCACTTCCTTCGGCAGCCCCTTCGGCCCCAGGATGCCGTAGTACGCCATGCGATTGACCGGCTCCAGGCCCACTTCCTTGAAGGTCGGCACGTTCGGCAGCTCCTTCAGGCGCTGCGGCGCCGACACCACGATCGGCACCAGCTGGCCGGCCTTGATGAACGGCATGGCCGACGGAATGTTGTCGAACATGATCGGCACGTGCCCTGCGACCACGCCGTTCAGCGCAGGGCCGGCGCCGCTGTACGGAATGTGCGTGACGAAAGTGCCGGTCAGGCTCTTGTAGAGCTCCATCAGCATGTGGCCGATGCCGCCGGTGCCCGACGATGCATAAGAGTACTTGCCCGGATTCTTCTTGAGCTCGGCCACGAACCCGGCGTAATCCTTGGCAGGGAAATTCGGGTTGACCGCAATGATGTTCGGCGTCGCGGCGATGTTCGTGATCGGCGTGAAATCCTTGATCGGGTCGTAAGGCGTCTTCGGATTGATCGCCGGATTGGCTGCGGTGCTCGACACGGTGGCCACGCCCAGCTTGTAGCCGTCGGGCGCAGCGCGCGCGGTCTCAGCCGCACCGACGATGCCGCCGCCACCCGGCTTGTTGATCACGACCACCGGCTGGCCCAACGCCTTGGCGAGCGGCTCGGAGATCACGCGCGCCACGATGTCGGTGGTGCCGCCCGGTGCGAATGGCACCTGCAGTTCGATCGGTTTGGTGGGATAGCCCTGCGCCCAGGCAGGCGCAGTGAGCGTGGCGAGCACGGTGGCGACCGCAAGCGCGTTCCATTGGCGACGTTGCATCAGCAAACTCCTTGGAGAAATCGGTTGAACGGAATCGAGCATGCTAGCGACAGACCCGCGCGCAACGCGCTCTGGAATACCCACGGAACTGCCGGTTTATCCTCGAGCCTGTGACCTACGCACAGCTGCTCTTCCCGGATTTTTCGCTCATCGTCATCGGCTGGTTGCTCTGCCGCTTCACCGCGCTGGACCGCAGCGTGTGGGACAAGGTCGAGAGCCTCGTCTACTACTTTTTGTTTCCGGTGCTGCTGTTCCACTCGATCGTGCGCAGCCCGCTCGACTTCGGCGCGATGTCGCACCTGATCACCGCCGGCGTCGGCCTGGGCCTGTGCGGCATCGCGCTCGCCTATGCATTGCCGTTCCTGCCGTGGATCGGCACGCACATCGACCGACGCGACCACGCCGCCAGTGCGCAGGTTGCGTTCCGCTTCAACTCCTTCATCTGCCTGGCCCTGGCCGAACGGCTGGCCGGCGCGCCCGGCCTGCTGATGATCGCGGTCCTGATCGGCGTCGGGGTGCCGATGCTCAACATCGCGGCGGTCTGGCCGATGGCGCGCCATGCGCAGACCGGCTTTTTGCGGCAACTGGTGCGCAATCCGCTCATCGTCGCCACCGCAATCGGCCTCATCGCCAACCTGCTCGGCTTTTCGCTGCCGTGGTGGGCCGACCCAACCTTGACGCGAATCGGCAGCGCAGCGCTGGCGCTCGGCCTGCTGGCAGCCGGCGCCGGCATGCAGTTCGCCACGCTCGGGCGCGGCAAGGTGCTGGCGATGTCGGTCTTGACGATCCGGCACCTGCTCCTTCCGCTGACTGCATGGGGGTTGGCACTTGCGCTCAAACTCGACCCCGCGCAAGCCACCGTGCTGATGGCGTTTTCTGCCGTGCCGACGGCGTCGAGCGCCTACGTACTGGCAGCGCGCATGGGCTACAACGGGCCGTTTGTGGCCGGGCTGGTCACGCTGTCGACTGTGCTCGGCGTGCTCAGCCTGCCGTTTGCGCTGGCCCTGCCTCGCTAGGCACCGCCGACCGGCGGCGCTGCGCGAGGGCCCATTCGACGTGCTCGCGCACCAACGCGCTCGAATGAGCCGCACGGGTCTGCAGCGCCGCCTCTGCCGCTGTGTCGCCCGCCCGCAGTGCGTTGCCCAATGCCACCGCGATGTTGCGCAGCCAGCGCTCGTGGCCGATGCGCCGGATCGGGCTGCCCTCGGTGAAGCGCAAAAACGCCTCCTCCGTCCATGCGAACAATGACGCCAGCTGCTGTCCCTTGAGACCTTCGCGCTCGTCGAAATCCGGCAGCGCGCTCTTCTTGGCGAACTTGTTCCAGGGGCAGATGAGCTGGCAGTCGTCGCATCCGTAGATGCGATTGGCGATCAGCGGACGCAGCTCCAGCGGGATCGGCCCGGCGTGCTCGATCGTCAAATAAGAGATGCAGCGTCGCGCATCGAGCCGGTGCGGCGCGACGATCGCCTGCGTCGGGCAGATGTCGATGCAGGCGCGGCAACTGCCGCAATGCGGCGTCACCGGCGCGCTGTGCGGCAGCGCAACATCGACGTAGATCTCGCCCAGGAAGAACATCGAGCCTGCCTCGCGGTCCAGCACCAGCGTGTGCTTGCCGCGCCAGCCCTGGCCACTGCGCGACGCGAGTTCGGCCTCGAGCACGGGGGCCGAATCGGTGAAGCAGCGGTGGCCGAACGGGCCCAGTTCCCGGGCAATGCGATCGGCCAGCCTCTGGAGGCGCGAACGCAGCACCTTGTGATAGTCGCGGCCTCGCGCATAGACCGACACGATGCCCTCACCGGGCCGCGCCAGCCGCTCGAACTCGACCGCCTGCCAACCTGGGTCGGTGCCGCGCGGCAGGTAATCCATGCGCGCGGTGATCACGCTGACCGTGCCGGGCACCAGCTCGGCAGGCCGCGCCCGGCGCATTCCGTGCGCGGCCATGTAGGCCATCTCGCCATGAAAGCCGTTGTTCAACCACTCGCCGAGACCGGCTTCGGCATCGGCGAGATCGACGCCTGCAATGCCGATTTGGGAGAATCCAGCTCGCGGGCCCACCCGCCCATAGAAGCCACGAATTCACGAGTCACGCGTTGAGTACCGATCACCTGCCGATTGTAGAAATGCCTGTTGTCACCTTGCAGTGGCCCAGCGAAGCCGACGCCGAGGCCTTTGCGCGCACGCTGGCAGAAGCGCCAGCGTTGCGCGACGCGTTCCTCACTCTGCATGGTGATCTGGGTGCCGGCAAGACGACCTTCGTGCGTCATTTGTTGCGTGCGATCGGCGTCACCGGCCGCATCAAAAGCCCGACCTATGCGGTCGTCGAGCCTCACGAAGCACCCGACGGACTGGCTGTTTTCCACTTCGATTTCTATCGTTTCGGCGATCCGCGCGAGTGGGAAGACGCCGGTTTTCGTGACATTTTTGCCGGACCAGGCCTGAAGCTCGCCGAATGGCCTGACAACGCGGCGGGCCGCATCCCGCCTGCAGACCTTGCTATTAAAATAGAAGCAATGACAGACGACTCCCGTACCGTGATTCTTGAAGCGGCAACACCGCGCGGCCGCGAGCTCCTCGCGCATCTGGTGGCAGCCCCCACCCCCCGTTTCGCATGAAGCGCCGCGACCTGCTGCAGGGCGGAACTCTGGCGATGCTCCTCGGCGTGCAGCAGATCGCACGCGGCGCGACCATTCTGGCCGTGCGGGTCTGGCCCGCCGCCGACTACACGCGCGTGACGATCGAATCCGACGCACGGCTGCAAACGCAGCAACTCACTGTTGGCAGCCCCCCGCGGCTCGCAGTCGACATCACCGGCATCGACCTCAACCCGCAACTGCGCGAACTGGTCGGCAAGATCAAGCCGGGCGACCCGTACATCAACGGTTTGCGCGTCGGGCAGTACGCGCCGAACGTCGTGCGCATCGTGTTCGACCTGAAGCAGGCGGTGGTGCCGCAAGTTTTTTCGCTTGCGCCGATCGCGGCCTACCGCGACCGTCTCGTGCTGGATCTGCATCCCGCCGAAGCCATCGACCCGATGGAAGCGCTCATCGCCGAGCGACTGCGCGATGCGCCCAAATCCACTGCCAAGGGGGATGCGCCCGATGCCACCGTGGCCGGCGCCGCGCCCCGCGATACGCCGCGACCGCCAGCTCCGGCGGGCGATGCGCTGGGCGATCTGATGGCCCAGCAATCGATGCGTCCGACGCCCGCCGTGCCGGGCCGTCCGGCTGCGCCGCCACCGGCGGCGGCGCCGGCATTGCCGCCGCTGGTCGGCAACATCCCGCTCAGGCCAGCACCGATACCGACGCCCGCGCCTCGCATCGTCACGGCAACGGCCAGCCGCACCGACCGAATCATCATCATCGCGCTCGACCCGGCCACGGCGGTGAAGACCCCGGTGCGATCGGCCCGGCCGGCACGCGCGAGAAAGACATCGTGTTGCAGGTCGCGCACAAGTTGCGCGACCGCATCAACGCGAGCAGCGTCGCAGGCAATCCGATGCGCGCCTTCCTCACGCGCGATGCCGATTTCTTCGTGCCGCTCGGCGTGCGCGTGCAGAAGGCGCGTCGCGTGCAGGCCGACCTGTTCGTGAGCATTCACGCCGACGCGTTCACCACGCCCGCCGCGCGCGGCGCGAGCGTGTTTGCCCTGAGCCAGCACGGCGCGTCGAGCAGTGCAGCGCGCTACATGGCGAACAAGGAAAACCAGTCCGACAAGGTCGGCGGCATCAACGTCGGCGATCACGAGGCGCAAGTGCAGCGCGCGTTGCTCGACATGAGCACGACGGCGCAGATCAACGACAGCCTGAAGCTCGGCACGGCGATGCTCGGCGAAATCAAGAACGTCGGTGCGCGGCTGCACAAGGGCTCGGTCGAGCAGGCCGGCTTCGCGGTGCTGAAGGCGCCCGATATCCCGAGCGTGCTGGTCGAGACCGCGTTCATCAGCAATCCCGAAGAAGAAGCCAAGTTGCGCAGCGCCGCCTACCAGGACGACCTGGCCGATGCGCTCATGCGCGGCATCCAGCGTTACTTTGCGCAGAATCCGCCCCTGGCACGCAGTCGCGAGCTGTAGTTTTCGCGCAGGCATCTCTCGCGCTTTCGCGCACGCGTGCGCGTCTGGCTCCTACAGAACGCGACACGCCGCCTTGGTTAGAGTGGCATATCACTCAATCAAAGGTGGACACATGCAAACACGTCTTTGGATCGCGGCCGTTGCCGCCACTTCGGTCATGACCTTGGCGGGCTGCGCGGGCACGGGCCCGAACCAGCAAATCGGCGTGGCCGGTGGCGCGGTTGGCGGCGCGTTGCTCGGCAATGCGATCGGTGGCAACACCGCTGCCACGGTTGGCGGCGCGGCCATCGGCGGTCTCATCGGCAATGAAGTCGGCAAGGGTGCCGACCGCCGCAACCAGGATCGTTATTACAACAACGGTGGCTATTACCCCAACAACGGCCCGCGCTACTGAGCGCCAGCTGCATCAGGAACAAAGGGCGTGAATCACGCCCTTTTTTTGTGCCCGCTCAGCCCTCCGAGCGGGCTCTCGCCTTCTCGGCCTTGCTCGCGCGCCAGGCACCGAAAATCGCGATGAGGCCGGGCACAAAGATCAACGCCCAGATGATCTTGTCGAGATGTTCCCGCACCGCCGGCAGGTTGCCAAAGAAATAGCCGGCCGTCGCGATGCCGAACACCCAGATGAACGCGCCCACGACGTTGTACATCGTGAATTTCGCGCGGTTCATCTCGGCGACGCCGGCCACGAACGGCGCGAAGGTGCGAATGAACGGCATGAAGCGCGCAAGGATGATCGTCACGCCGCCGTAGCGCTCGTAGAAACCATGGGCTTGATCAAAGGCCTTGCGGTTGAAGAACCGCGAGTTCTCCCACTGGAACACCTTCGGCCCGAAGTAGCGTCCGATGCTGTAGTTGCACTGGTCGCCCAGAATCGCCGCGACCACCAGCACGCCGCAGGCAATCGGATAACTCATCAAACCTGCGCCGCACAGCGCGCCGACGATGAAGAGCAACGAATCCCCCGGCAGGAAGGGCATGACCACCGCACCCGTCTCGACGAACACGATCAGGAACAACAGCGCATACACCCACGGCCCGTAGGCGATCACGAAGGCCTCGAGGTGTTTGTCGATGTGCAGGATGAAGTCGACGAAAAAGCTGATGATTTCCATAGGTCGGGCATTATCCGGGCACGCGCACGCGCCTTCTAGAATGGCCTTGTGAGCGCCCTCCCCTCGTCCCTCCCCGCCGCGTTCACCGCGGCCACGCGCCGTCCGATTCGCGAACTTCCCGACGAACTGATCAGCCAGATCGCCGCCGGCGAAGTGGTCGAACGACCCGCCTCCGTCGTTCGCGAACTGCTCGACAACGCACTGGATGCAGGCGCGCGTCAAATCACCGTGCGGCTGGCTTCGGGTGGCGTGCGGCTGATCTCGGTCGAAGACGACGGCCAGGGCATCCCGCGCGAAGAACTCATCGTGTCGCTGCGCCGTCATGCGACCAGCAAGATCTCCAGCCTCGGCGATCTCGAAACCGTCGGCACGATGGGCTTTCGGGGCGAGGCGCTGGCCGCGATCAACGCCATCGCCGACCTGACGATCTCGTCGCGCTATGCGCATGCCGACACCGACGGTGCCTGGGCGCTCGACGGGCGCACCGGCGAGTTGCGCCCGGTGGCGCGCGCCACGGGCACCACGCTCGAAGTTCGGGAGCTGTTCTTCGCGACCCCGGCACGCCGCAAGTTCTTGAAGACCGACGCCACCGAGCTCGCGCACTGCGTCGAATCCGTGCGCCGGCACGCGCTGGCCCGGCCCGACGTCGGCTTTGCGGTTTGGCACGACGGCAAGCTGGTCGAACAGTGGCGGGCCGCGGATGGCGCCCAGCCGCGCGACCAGCGGATGGCCGATGCGCTGAGCGACGAGTTCGTGACGCGCAGCATCGAAGTCGACCACACGCACGGCCCGGTGCGCGTGACCGGTCGTGCCGGCATTCCCGACGCGGCACGCGCGCGTGGCGACCAGCAGTTCTTCTATGTGAACGGCCGGTTCGTACGCGACAAGGTGCTGTCGCACGCGGTGCGCAGTGCCTACGAAGACGTGCTGCATGGCCAGCGGCAGCCGGTTTACGCGCTGTATCTGGAGATCGACCCCTCGCGCGTCGATGTGAACGTGCACCCGACGAAGATCGAAGTGCGTTTTCGCGATGGCCGCGAGGTGCACCAGGCGGTGCGCCATGCGATCGAAAATGCGTTGTCGGCACCGCGCGCCGGCGAGGCACTGAACCCGGTCGCCACGCCTTTCTTCAAGCCGAGCCTGCCGGCCACGCCAGCCCCGTGGGCGCAACCGGCCATTCATTTCGCGGCGGAGCGCACCCCGGGCGGCTTCGGCGATTCCCTCGCCATGTGGCCTCAATCGCCGCCGGAAACGGCGGCTGCGCCGCCGACCTACGCCGCGCGGGCACCCGACACGCCCTCGCTCGCCACGAACGACGAAGCGTGGCCGCTCGGGCGCGCGCTGGCCCAGTTGCAAGGCATCTACATCCTGGCCGAGAACAGCCAGGGTCTGGTGATCGTCGACATGCACGCGGCGCACGAGCGCATCGTCTACGAGCGGCTCAAGTTGCAACTTGACGGTGCCGCGATCACCAGTCAGCCCTTGCTGATCCCCGCGACCTTCGCTGCCACGCCGCAGGAGGTCGCGACGGCCGAGGCCTGCGCGGCCGTGCTGCCGACGCTTGGCCTCGAAATCACGCCTTTTTCGCCGCGCACTCTCGCGGTGCGCGCGGTGCCGGGCACGCTGGCCGACGGCGATCCGGTCGAACTGGCGCGCAGCGTGCTCGCCGAACTGGCGCAGCACGACGCCAGCACCGTGGTGCAGCGCGCCCAGAACGAACTGCTTTCGACCATGGCATGCCATGGCGCGGTGCGCGCCAACCGCAAACTGACGCTCGACGAAATGAACGCCTTGTTACGCCAGATGGAGGCGACCGAGCGTTCCGACCAATGCAATCACGGCCGCCCCACTTGGCGGCAGCTCTCGGTCCGGGAACTCGACGGGTTGTTTCTGCGCGGCCGCTGAGACAACACCCCGACAGGCTGGGGTTTTCCCGCGTCATCCGAACGGCGGGCACGGGCGTTGCGTGTGACCCTGGATTGAACTTTGCAAGTCACCGCCGGTCTGTCTGACACCTCCATGAAACGCTGGTCTTTTTTCGCTGTCGTCATCGCTGCTTTCGCCCTTTTGGCGGGCGGCTGCTCCACGCTCGACGAGCGGCAGCGGGAGTGGATTTTCCAGCCCAGCGACCGCAGCTGGGGCAACAGCGCGGCCATGACCGAGGGCATGGCCGACGTGTGGATCGACTTCAAGTCCAACATTTCCGGCGAAAACGCGCGCTTGCACGGCCTGTGGCTCGGGGGCGCACCCGAATCCGCAGACACCCCGTGCTTCTTTACCTGCACGGCGCGCGCTACAACGTGGCGGGCTCGGCGCCCCGCATCCAGCGCATGCACGAACTCGGTTTTTCGGTCCTGGCCATCGATTACCGCGGTTTCGGCAAAAGCAGCAAGGGCCTGCCGTCCGAAGAAACCGCGCGCGAAGACGCCCGCGCCGCGTGGGAATGGCTGGCCGCACGCCACCCGCAGCAGCGCCGCTACATCATGGGCCACTCGCTCGGCGGGGCCATCGGCATCGACCTGGCAGCGCATGTTCACGACGAAAGCGGCACCATCGTCGAGAGCACATTCACCTCCATCGCCGACGTTGCGGGCGGCTTCAAGTGGGGATGGTTGCCCTTCGGCCCGTTCATCACGCAGCGCTTCGAAGCGATCAAGAGCGTCAAGGACATCGGGGCGCCGCTGCTCGTGGTGCACGGCACCGCCGACAGCCTGATCAACCCGACGCTCGGGCGCAAGCTGTACGAAGCGGCAACCGTCCCCAAGCTTTTCGTGCTGGTCAAGGGAGGATCGCACCACGACACCGGCTCGATCGGCGAGTCGCAATACCGCGCCGCGCTGGGGCAGTTGTTTCGCATGAAACCACCGGCCAACGTGGTCAGCCTGCACGCGCTGCAAAGCTAGCGCGCTGTTACCCTCGGGCGCATGTTGCCCTCTGCCGCAGCGGCGGCTCCGAATTCCGCGGCGCTTCCCTCTTCCTCCTTCATGTCGCCGGGCCTCGTCGTCGTGCTGCTGGCGTTGTTGCTGGGCATCCAGCCAGTCACGACAGACCTCTACCTGCCGGCGCTGCCCGCGCTCACCACTGGCTTCGGTGCGCCGGTGGCGCATGCACAGCTCACGCTCACGGCCTTGCTGCTCGCCTTCGGCTGCGCGCAGCTGGTGCTCGGACCGCTTTCGGACCGCTTCGGCCGCCGGCCGGTGTTGCTTTGGGGCCTGGCCGCGTATGTGATCGGCGCCATCGGCGGCGCGCTGGCACCCTCGATGGTGTGGCTGATCGTCTGGCGTGCGCTGCAAGGCGCGGCCATGGGGGCTGCCGTGATGTGCGCACGCGCGGTCGTTCGCGATCTCTATGTGCCGGCCGATGGCGCGCGCGTGATGTCGCGCGCGCTCACCGGTCTCGGCGTGATCGCCTGCCTCTGCGCGCCGGTCGGCGGCCTGGTGTCCGATGGCTTCGGGTGGCGCATCGCGTTGCTGGTGCCGGCGCTGTTCGGCGCGGTCACGCTTGGGCTCATTGCGCTGCGTTTCGGCGAGACGTTGGCGGTGCGCAACCCGCAGGCGTTGCACGCACAGACGCTGCTGCGCACCTGGTCGATGGTGTTGCGGCATCCGACCTTCCTCGCCTTCACCGCACTCACGACCTGCGCCTATGCGGTGCTCTTCACTTTTCTTGCGGCCTCGTCCTTCGTGTTCACCCAGGTGCTCGGCCTCACGAAAACGCAGTACGGCCTGGTGATGCTGTGGAATTCGCTCGCCTACATCGCCGGCACCTTCCTGTGCCGCTTCTGGCTCGCGCGGCACGGGGTGCGCGGCTGCGTGGCGCGGGGCGGCGTGCTGTCGCTCGTCGGCGGCACGGTGATGGGCGGGCTGGCGCTGGTCGGCGTGCAGTCGGTCGCAGCCATCGTGGTGCCGCTCACTCTCGTGATGCTGGGCCACGGGGTGCATCAGCCCTGCGGCCAGACGGGCGCGGTCGGCCCCTTTCCGAAAGCCGCCGGCGCGGCATCGGCGCTCAACGGATTTGTGATGATGCTGGCAGCCTTCGGCATCGGCGGCTGGCTCGGCACGCACCTCGACGGCACGGCCCGCCCGCTCGCTTTCGGCATGTGGTTCTGGAGCGTGTGCATCGCGCTCTGTGCCTGGACCCTGGTGCAGAAGTTCGGGGAACCGAATGGCCGTTGACCTGCGCTATGTCGCCATCGCCGGCCCGACCGCCAGTGGCAAGACCGCTGCCGCGATGGCCATTGCGCGCACCCGGCCCGTGGAAATCGTCAGCGTCGATTCGGCGCTGGTCTACCGCGGCATGGACATCGGCACCGCCAAGCCCACGCCCGCCGAACGCGACGAGGTGAGGCACCACCTGATCGACATTCGCGATCCGCGCGACGCCTACAGCGCCGCGGCTTTCGTTGACGACGCGACCCGGCTCATCGGCGAGATCACGGCGCGCGGCAACCTGCCGCTGCTGGTCGGCGGCACGATGATGTACTTCAAGGTGCTGATCGACGGCATCGACGCGATGCCACCGGCCGACCCCGCGTTGCGCGCCACGCTCGAAGCCGAGGCCATCGCCATCGGCTGGCCTGCCATGCACGCACGGCTCGCGCTCGTCGATCCAGTGACGGCCGCGCGGCTCTCGCCCAACGACAGCCAGCGCGTCCAGCGCGCGCTCGAGGTGTGGCACGCCAGCGGACAGCCGCTTTCGCATTTCCATGCCGCGAAGAAGGCAACGAACGCTGCCGAAAGCGCTGGCACTGCCGTTCTCTTCTCGCTCGAAACCGACGACCGTGCCTGGTTGCATGCGCGCATCGCGCGGCGCTTCGACGCGATGCTCGCCAGTGGCTTCATCGACGAGGTGAAAACGCTGCGCGCGCGCGGCGACCTGCAACCCGACCTGCCGTCGATGCGCTGCGTCGGCTACCGGCAAGCCTGGGAAACGCTCGACGGCGACTGGCCCATCTCCGAGTTGCGCGAGCGCGGCATTGGGGCCACGCGCCAGCTCGCCAAGCGGCAGATGACCTGGCTGCGCAGCATGCCGGCGCGCCGCGTGATTCCGTGCGATGCCCCCGATGCCATCGCGCACATCGTCCAGCAAGTCAACGCCCTCTCATGACGCTTTCGCTCCACCACCTCGGCAAGCACTACGGCGAAACGCCGGTTTTCGAGCATGTTTCCGTCGACGTCGCCAGCGGCGAATTCGTGGCCATCGTCGGCGAATCGGGCGTCGGGAAATCGACGCTGCTCAACTGCATGGCAGGCCTCGACAGCTGGGACGCCGGCACGATTTCGCACGACGGCACCGACATCGGCACGCTCGACGCCGAACAGCGTGCGCTCTGGCGCCGCAACCACGTTGGTTTCGTGTTTCAGGCGTTCCACGTCTTGCCGCATCTCGATGTGGCGCAGAACGTGGGATTGCCGCTCATGCTGCTCGGGCGCAGCGACCCGGCGCGCGTCGAGCGGATGCTCGACGTGGTCGGCCTCGGCGGACTGGGCGCGCGACTGCCCCAACAGCTTTCCGGCGGCCAGTTGCAACGCGTTGCGATCGCCCGCGCGTTGGTGCACAAGCCCGCGCTGCTGCTCGCCGACGAGCCGACCGGCAACCTCGACCCGACCACCGCCGCGAAGGTCATGGACGTGCTGCTCGCACAAACGCGCGAGCATGGCGCGTCGTTGGTGCTCGTCACGCATTCCGAGGCGGCTGCCGCGCGTGCCGACCGGGTGCTGCATTTGCGCGCCGACGGGATCGCCGCGGATGTTTAATGCAGTGATGAAAGCACCTTTTCTCGGCTGCATCGCCGACGACTTCACCGGCGCCACCGACCTGGCCAACAACCTCGTGCGCGCCGGCATGCGGGTGGTGCAGAGCATCGGCGTGCCCGACGCCCCGCTCGACACCGACGCCGATGCCATCGTCGTCGCGCTGAAGTCCCGCACGATCCCGGCCGCCGAGGCGGTGGCGCAATCGCTCGCGGCCTTGAAGTGGCTGCGGGCGCAGGGCACGCAGCAGACTTACTTCAAGTACTGCTCGACCTTCGACTCGACCGCCGAGGGCAACATCGGCCCGGTGACCGACGCGCTCATGGATGCGCTGCAAATCGACTTCACCATCGCCTGCCCGGCCTTCCCCGAGAACGGCCGCACGGTGTTCAAGGGCTACCTGTTCGTCGGCGACGAGTTGCTGCACGAATCGGGCATGCGCAACCATCCGCTGACGCCGATGACCGATTCGAACCTCGTGCGCGTGCTGCAGGCACAAACGACGCGACGCGTCGGGCTCATCGACCATCGCACCGTGGCAGGGGGCACGGCTGCGATCGAGACGCGCATCGCGGCGCTGCGCAGCCAAGGCGTGTCGATGGCCATCGTCGACGCCACCGACAACGAAGATTTGATGCAGATGGGGCGCGCGTTCGCCACCTTGCCGCTCGTCACGGCGGGGTCAGGCGTCGCGATCGGACTGCCACAGAACTTCGGCCTCGACGCCGTCGCGGGTGCCGCGCAGTTGCCAGCAGCGCGCGGAGGGCGCGCCATCGTGTCGGGCAGCTGCTCGACGGCAACCAACGCGCAGGTCGCAAATTTCATCGGCCATGGCGGCGCGGCTTTCGCGATCGATCCGTTGCGGCTGGCCGAAGGCGCCGACGTGGCGAGCGAAGCGCTCGCGTGGGCAGAGGAGCAACTGGCCGATGGCCCGGTGCTGGTTTACGCGACGGCGCAGCCTGACGCGGTGCGCGCCGTGCAGGCGCAACTGGGCGTGGCCCACGCCGGCGAGATCGTCGAGCATGCGATGGGCGCCATCGCCCGCGGGCTGGCGGAACGTGGTGTCGGGCAGCTCATCGTCGCGGGTGGCGAAACCTCAGGCGCGTGCGTGCAGTCGCTCGGCATCACGACGCTTCGCATCGGCCCGCAGATCGCGCCCGGCGTGCCCTGGTGCCACGCCGCTTCGCCACACGCGAAGGATGGCGGGCTGCACATTGCGTTGAAATCAGGCAACTTCGGTGCGGTCGATTTCTTCACGCAGGCCTTCGCGACGCTTGGACGCGACGCGTGATGCGATGAACGAATCGACTGCACGCGAAGAAATCTGCCGCGTCGGCCGCAGCCTGTTCGACCGCGGCTACGTGCATGCGACCGCAGGCAACATCAGCGTGCACCTGCCGGCGTCCGAGGGCGGGGGTTTCCTCATCACCCCGACCGATGCCTGTCTCGGCTTTCTCGAACCCGCACGCCTCGCGCACCTCGACGCAGAAGGCGTGCAACTCGGCGGCGATCGCGCGAGCAAGACCCTCGCGCTGCACCGACGCATCTACGCGGCGAGCGTCACCACGGCCGCGCCGGCCGGCTGCGTGATCCACACCCACAGCACGCACTGCGTTGCGCTGACGCTCGGCCCCGACGTGTGCACGACCGCGCAGGGGCCCGAGCTCCTGCCCGCGCTCACGCCCTATTTCGTCATGAAGGTGGGCCACGTGCCGTTGATCGGTTATGCGCGGCCCGGTGCGCCCGAGGCCGCGGCCGAGGCTGAAGCCGCGATCGCGCGTTATCACGCGGCCGGCACACCGATCCGCGCGGTCATGCTGGCGCGCCTGGGACCGAACGTCTGGCACGAGACCCCGGCAGCGGCAATGGCGGTGCTGGAGGAGCTGGAAGAAACGGCGAAATTGTGGGCACTCCGCGCGCCGGATGCACCGCTACTCGACGCTGCGCAGATCGATCAATTGCGGCAGCAGTTCGGCGCGCACTGGTGAGGGCCGACCCCGCCCGATGGCCGCTCAGGGGGGCGCGCCGGGATGGACCCATTTCCCGAACAGCGCAAGCAGGGTGCGGGAGCGTGGGATGTCCCGCAGAAATGGTGGAACCGACAGCACCAGCAGCAACGCGGCGAGCGGCACCACGCAAATGAATCCGAGGTATTTGAAGCCGAGTGCCCCCGCCACGCCACCGAGCACGAACATGCCGATCAGGCCACCGGCCAGCGTCATGCGCAGCCGGTCTTCACGCGCCTGCGCCATCGGCGGCCTGCGACTCGCGTTCCAGTAGAGCAGCTTGCCCATCGCCATGCCGAGGTCGGTGATGTTGCCCGTCATGTGCGTCGTGCGGATGCTGCCGCTGGAGGTCTTCGACGCGACAGCGTTCTGCAAGCCCATCATGAAAGACAGCAGCAACACCGTGAGCGGGACTGCAAACGGCGTGCTCCATGTGAGCGTGACCGCGCCCATCAGGCCGAAGGGAAACATCATCAGCGCCTCCAGCAGCAACGGCAACGCATAGACGCTGTGCAGCCGATGCTGGCGACCCCAGTTCACCAGCACCGCGCACAACGCCGCACCCGAGACAAAGGCCAGGATCGCACCGAGCGCATTGAGTATCAGCCGCGGGTCGAGCAACACTGCGCCGTCGGCCAGCTGTGAAGCGAAGCCGGTCATGTGCGAGGTGTACATGTGCAACACGAGAAAGCCGCCGGCGTTGAGCGCGCCTGCGTTGAAGGCGAGCAGCAGACCGAGCGCGCGGTTCGTCGAAGGCGCCCGATGGCGGTTGGTGAGGAAGCGGAGCCGGCGCATCGGGCGAGCGCGCCTCAGGTTCCGGCCAACAGCGCCGCGTAGCGGGCAAGGTCGACGTTGCCGCCGCTCACCACCACGCCCACGCGTTGTCCCACCAGCGCGTTCCCTGCCGCGCACGCCGCCGCGAAAGCCAGACAACCGGTCGGCTCGACCACCATCTTCATGCGCTCCGCGAAGAAGCGCATCGCCTCGACCAGCTGCGCATCGCTCACCGTGACGATGTCGT
Source organism: Variovorax sp. PAMC 28711 (assembly GCF_001577265.1). Taxonomy (NCBI): domain Bacteria; kingdom Pseudomonadati; phylum Pseudomonadota; class Betaproteobacteria; order Burkholderiales; family Comamonadaceae; genus Variovorax; species Variovorax sp. PAMC 28711. The sequence goes on from NZ_CP014517.1 coordinate 440,907, forward strand.
CGACGTCGCGCCGGATGATGCCGAAGGTGTAACGGCCCAGATGCTGCGTCTGCGCGCCATCGGCGATGGTGCGCGGCGTCTCGATGTGCACGATGTGCCCCGCCCGCAGCGACTGCTGCCCATCGTTGCCGGCTTCGGGCTCGACCCCGTACACCTTGCAGCGCGGCGACAGCGCGCGGGCCGACAGCGCGGACCCGCCGGTGAGGCCGCCACCGCCAAGGCAGACGTACAGCGCATCGAGCTCGCCAACTTCTTCGATGAGCTCTTTCACCGCCGTGCCCTGCCCCGCGATCACGTCGGGGTGGTCGTAGGGCGGGATCAAGGTCATGCCGCGCTCGGCCGCGAGGCGCTGCGTGAGCGCTTCGCGGTCTTCGGTGAAGCGGTCGTACAGCACGACCTCGGCGCCGTAGCCGCGCGTCGCCGCGAGCTTGGCGGCCGGCGCATCCTTCGGCATCACGATCACGGCCGGCATGCCGAGCAGGCGCGCCGACAGCGCAACCGCCTGCGCATGGTTGCCGGAGGAAAACGCGATGGCGCCAGCCTGGCGCTGTGTCGCGTCGAATTTCGACAACGCGTTGAAGGCGCCGCGAAACTTGAACGCGCCCATGCGCTGGAAGTTCTCGCATTTGAAGAAAAAGCGTGCGCCGTAGCGTGCGTCGGCCGTGGCGGAACGCAGCACCGGCGTGCGATGCGCATGGCCTTCAAGACGCGCGGACGCCGCGATCACGTCGTTGTAGGTCGGAAGTTCGGTCATCGGATGTCGAGGTGGCGCGCAAAGGGACAATTCTGACGCCATGCCGGCCCAACGGTGCGTCGATCCGCGAATTACGGCGGCTTTTGAAGCTCTGCGCGTCCCCCGGGACTACATGCCACGCCTCGACGACCCCTAGCATCCACGCCATGACAACGCGCGATGCCGTCGACAAGGCGATGACCGAACTTCTGGTCGCGACTGGCGACCTGCGCGAGCGCGGCATCGATTCGGCGATGAACCGGCTGCTGAAGCTGATGCGCGAAGAACTGCAGATGGACGTGGCTTTCGTGTCGGAGTTCGTCGGCGGCGAGCGCGTGATGCGCTATGTCGACGTCGGACCGCGCGCCGAGGCCATCGCGCCGGGCCTGTCGCATCCGATGGACGCCACACTGTGCCAGCGCGTGATCGACGGCCGCCTGCCGCAGGTCGTGCCAGACCTCCTCGCCCTGCGCGAGACGGTGGACCTGCCGGTGTTCGACATCGAGATCCGAGCACATCTGAGCGTGCCGGTGCAGCGGCACGACGGGCGCATCTACGGCACTTTGTGCTGCTTCAGCCTCAACCCCGACCCGAGCGTGGGCGAGCGCCACCTGCGGCGCCTCGAAATGTCGGCGAAGCTCGCGGGCCGCTTGCTCGACGAAGCCGACGGCGTCGCGACGCCACCCACTTCACCCGACTGAACACGCGGGCGCCGACGCATCGGCACAATCGCTGCCATGCGCGCCCTGCTCACCACTTTTTCCTGGCAGGAGCTGCGCCACCACCCGTGGCGCAACGCAGCCGCCGTCGTCGCGGTGATGCTCGGCGTGGCGCTCGCGTTTTCGGTTCACCTCATCAACGCCTCGGCACTCGACGAGTTCTCCAGCGCGGTGCGTTCGGTCAACGGCCAGCCCGACCTTGAACTGCGCGCGGTGCAGCAGGGCGGCTTCGACGAAGCGGTCTACGCGCGTGTCGCAGGGCATCCGCAGGTGTTGCTCGCGAGCCCGGTGCTGGAAGTGCAAACGGTGGCGGCGCCATCGACCGACACCGACGCGCCCAACGCGCCGATTGCACTGCGCGTGATCGGCGTCGACGCGCTGGTGCTGCCGACCATCGCCCCCGCGCTGATGCCTTCGCCTTCAGGGACCGCCGAGCGCTTTTCGTTGTTCGCACCCGACACGGTTTTTCTCAACGCCGCAGCCCGCAGCGCGCTCGGCGAGGCCGCAACGACGGTGCAACTGTCGAGCGACGGGCAATGGCGTCGGGTGCAGGTCGCGGGCACCGTGGCCGCGGGCGGCACGGCCCTGGCGGTGATGGACATCGGCGCGGTGCAGGACCTGTTCGGCCGCACCGGTCGGCTCACCCGCATTGACCTGCGGCTCGTGGCGGGCGCCGATCGCACCGCGTTCATCCGGTCACTCGAAAGCGCGCCGGACTGGCCGGCCGGCATCCGCATCGCCGAGCCGGGCGATTCGGCCGAGCGCGTGAGCAATTTGTCGCGCGCCTACCGGGTGAATCTCACGGTGCTGGCGCTGGTCGCGCTGTTTACCGGCGCGTTCCTGGTCTTCTCGGTGCTCGCGCTCAGCGTCGCCAAACGCGCGCAGCAGTTCGCGCTGCTCGGCGTGCTGGGCCTCACACCGAGGCAGCGACTTCGGCTGGTGCTGGTGGAATCCCTGGTGCTCGGCGTGATCGGCAGCGTGACCGGTATCGCGCTTGGGACCGCACTCGCGGCCTTCGCGTTGCGCGTGCTGGGCGGCGATCTCGGTGGCGGCTATTTCGACGGTGTCGCACCTGTGCTGCACTGGCGCACCGGCGCGGCGCTGGTCTACGGCGGGCTCGGTGTGCTCGCGGCGCTGGTCGGCGGCTGGTGGCCCGCGCGCGCTGCGCAATCGCTGCCGGAGGCGCAGACGCTCAAAGGTCTGGGCGCCGCGCCGGCGCAGGGTCGCGGGCATCGCATCGCCCTGGTCCTGATCGCAGCAGGGGCGTTGCTTGCCGGCGCACCGGCCGTGTTCGGCATTCCCATCGCCGCGTACCTCTCGGTCGGCCTGCTGCTGGTCGGTGGCATCACGGCGCTGCCATGGCTGATCGCGCTGCTCTACGACCGCGTGGCGCCGCTGTTCGCGCAACGCCTGTTGCCGATGCTCGCCATCGAACGCGCACGCCGCATGCGCGGCACTGCGGCGGTGGCGGTGAGCGGCGTGGTCGCGAGCCTGAGCCTGGCGGTCGCGCTCACCGTGATGGTCGCGAGCTTTCGCGACTCGGTGACGCGATGGCTCGACGTGGTGCTGCCGGCCGACCTCTACGTGCGGTCCAGCGTGGAGGGCAGCAAGAGTGGCGGCGCGGCCGCGAGCAACGCCGATGCGGCGCCGTTCACCCCGGCCTTCGTGCAGGCGCTCGCGCAGATTCCCGGCGTTGCACGCACCGGCACGCAGCGCACGCGCGCGCTGCTACTCGAAGCGACGCGGCCCGCCGTCACCCTCGTTTCGCGCAGTCTCGACGACGACGCATCGCGCTCGCTGCCGCTCGTGGGCGCCGCGGTGCCGGTGCCTGCAGGGCAGATCGGCATCTACGTGAGCGAGGCGATGGTCGCGCTGTACGGCGCGAAGCCGGGCACCGTCTTCGCGCCGCTTTCCAGGGCGTTCGTGCCGGCGGTGACGGCGACGGCGCAACCCGCGGTCTTTTTCGTGGCCGGCGTGTGGCGCGACTACGTGCGGCAGTTCGGCGCCATCACGATCGACGCGCGCGACTTCGAGCGACTCACCGGCGACCGCAGCGTGAGCGACGTGTCGCTGTGGCTCGCACCCGGCGCCAGCGAGGCCGATGTGCAGACCGCCGTGCGCGCCGTCGCCGCACGCGCGACCGGCGAGGCCGCGGTGCCGGTCGAGATCGCCTCGGTGGGCCAGATCCGCGCGACCTCGCTGCGCATCTTTGATCGGAGCTTTGCGGTGACGTACTGGCTGCAAGGGGTCGCGATCGCGATCGGCCTGTTCGGCATCGCGGCCAGCTTCAGCGCGCAGGTGCTGGCGCGGCGCAAGGAGTTCGGGTTGCTCGCGCACCTCGGCTTCACCCGGCGCCAGGTGCTTGGGATCGTCGCCGGCGAAGGCGCGGCGTGGACGGCGATCGGCGCCGTCGCGGGTCTGCTGCTAGGACTCGCGGTGTCGGTCGTGCTGGTGAAGGTGGTGAACCCGCAGAGCTTCCACTGGACGATGGATTTGCTGGTGCCGTGGCTGCGGCTCATCGCGCTGTGCGCGGCGGTGGTCGCGGCCGGCACGGTGACGGCATGGCTCGCGGGGCGGGCCGCGGCAGGCCGCGATGCGGTGCTGGCGGTGAAGGAAGACTGGTGAACATCACGCCCCCACGCGGCCGCCTGTCGCGTCGTCATCTCTTGCTGGCCGCGCTGTTCGCACCGACCGCATGGGCGTTGCCGCCGCGCACGCTCCAGTTCCCGCGCGACTTCGGCAGCCACCCGGATCTTCAGACCGAGTGGTGGTACATCACCGGCCACGCCCACGATGCGGGGGGACGGGAATTCGGTTTCCAGGTGACCTTCTTCCGCTCCCGCATCGATGCGACGCAATCGATGCGTTCAGGCTTTGCGGCCAAGCAGATGATCTTTGCGCACGCAGCGGTCACCGACCTGCAAGGACGCGTGTTGCTGCACGACCAGCGCATCGCACGCGCGGGCTTCGGCATCGCATCGGCCAGCGAGACCGACACCGACGTGCGCCTGCGCGACTGGTCGCTGGTGCGGCAGGACGGCCGCTACCAGGCGCGCATTGCGGCTGGCGAATTCGGGCTCGACCTGCGCTTTACGCCGACGCAGCCGGTGCTGCTGCAAGGCGCCGCCGGCCTCTCTCGCAAGGGCCCGGAAGAGGCGCAGGCCAGCTACTACTACAGCGAGCCGCAGCTGGCGACACAGGGTCGCGTCACGCTCAAGGGTCGCGCCTTCGACGTCACCGGCACGGCGTGGCTCGACCATGAAGCCAGCGATGCAGTGCTGCACCCCGACGCGGTCGGCTGGGACTGGATCGGCATGAACCTGGACGATGGCAGCGCGCTCACTGCTTTCCATTTGCGGCGACGTGACGGCAGTGCGCTGTGGGCCGGCGGGTCGATGCGCACGCGCGCCGGCGTGCTGCGTGTGTTCGGCGCCGACGAGGTGCGCTTCGAAGCCGAGACCGCATGGACCAGTCCGCGCACTGAGGCGCGCTACCCGACGCGATGGCGCGTGCACACGCCGGCCGGCGCCTTCAGCGTGCGCGCCCTGCTCGATGACCAGGAACTCGACAGCCGCGGCTCGACCGGGGGCGTGTACTGGGAGGGCCTGAGCGAGTTGCTCGATGCAGGCGGCCAGCGCGTAGGGCGTGGCTACCTCGAGATGACCGGCTACGCGGCCCCGCTCAAGCTCTGACGGCGCTCGGCGCTGGCAACTTGTTCAGCCGCCCGGCGCGCCTTGCGTGTTCACGTACAGCGCATAGAGCGACTGGCTCGCCGCCATGAAGAGCCGGTTGCGCGCGACGCCGCCGAAGCAGAGGTTGGCGCAGCGCTCGGGCAGCGCGATGTGACCGATCGGCGTGGCGTCGGGCGCGAACACCCGCACGCCGTCATGGCCCTCGCCCATGCCCCAGCCGGCCCACAGGTTGCCATCGACATCGCAGCGGAATCCATCGGGGGCACTGTGCGCACCGCACTGGACGAACACGCGGTCGTTGACGAGTCGCCGTCCGTCATCGGCCAGATCGAACACGCGGATTCGTCGCGGCGATGCGCCGGACTCGACCACATACAGCCGCTTCTCGTCGGGCGAAAAGCAAAGACCGTTCGGGCGCGCCACGTCGGCACTCACGACGGTGGCCACGCCGGTCTGACCGTCCACGCGGTAGATGTTCGTCGGCAACTCGGCATCGGCCTTGCCGCCTTCGTGGTGCGCAAGGATGCCGAAGGGTGGGTCGGTGAACCAAATCGAGTCGTCCGTTTTCACGACGATGTCGTTCGGCGAATTGAGGCGCTTGCCGTCGAAGCGATCGAGGATCACGGTGAGGCGGCCGTCGTACTCGGTGCGCGTCACGCGCCGCTCGCCGTGCTCGCAACTCAGAAGGCGGCCTTGCCTGTCGCGCGTGTGGCCGTTGGCGAAGCGCGAAGGCTGGCGAAACACGCTGGAGGCGCCGGTCGCCTCGTCCCAGCGCATCACGCGGTCGTTGGGCAGGTCGCTCCAGAGCAGCGTGCGCTGATCACCGAACCAGACCGGCCCTTCGGCCCAGCGAAAGCCGGTCGCGAGCCGCTCGACAGCGGCGTTGAAGAGAACGTACGGGGCGAAACGCGGGTCAAGAATTTCGACCGCCGGATCGGGGTAACGCAACGCCGGCTGCCACATGGTCTGCGTCCGTCGTGTCAGCCGTGGCGACCGCGCCGCCGGTCGATGAACGCGATGATCTCGCCCATGATCCCCTTGCGGAAGGCCAGCACGCAAATCACGAAGATCAGGCCGGTGACCATGGTCACCGACTCGCCGAGCGTGTTGAACCACTCGACACTCGTGAGGCGCGCGAGGAAGCTGCCGAGTTCGCCGATCTTGTTCTCGAGCAGCACCACGACCGCCGAGCCGACGAGCGGACCCGACAGCGTGCCGAGGCCGCCGACCAGCGTCATGAGGATGACCTGCCCCGAGGCCGTCCAGTGCACGTCGCTGAGCGTGGCGAAACCGAGCACCAGCGTCTTGAGAGAACCGGCCAACCCGGAGAGTGCGGCCGAGATCACGAAGGCGAGCAGCTTGAAGCGGCTGACGTCATAACCCAGCGACAGCGCGCGCGGTTCGTTTTCCTTGATGCCCTTGAGCACCTGGCCGAAAGGCGAATGGATGGTGCGCACGATGACCAGGAATGCCGCGACCACCACCACCAGCGCCACGTAGTACATCGTGAGGTCGTTCGAGAGGTCGACGACGCCGAAGAGCTTGCCGCGCGGCACGCCCTGAAGGCCGTCTTCGCCGCCGGTAAACTTGGCCTGCAGCGCGACGAAGAACATCATCTGCGCCAAGGCCAGCGTGATCATCGCGAAGTAGATGCCCTGACGGCGAATGGCCAGGATGCCGAAGAGCCAGCCGAGCAGTGCCCCGGTCAGCGTGCCGCAGAGCAAGCCGAGCTCGGGCGTGAGACCCCACACCTTCATCGCGTGGCCCGCCACGTAGGCCGAACCGCCCAGGAAGGCCGCATGGCCGAAGGACAGCAGGCCGGTGTAGCCGAGCAGCAGGTTGAAGGCGGAGGCGAACAGTGCGAAGCACATGAGCTTCATCACGAACACCGGATAGGCGCCGAAGAAGGGCGCGACCAGGAGCGCGAGGAGCAGCAGCGCGTAGACGACGGGAGTGATTTTTTTCATGGCGCGATCCGCTTATTTCTCTTTGCCGAACAGGCCGGCGGGGCGGATGAGCAACACGATCACCATGATCACGAACACCACGGTCGAGGACGCTTCGGGATAGAAAACCTTGGTCAAACCCTCGATCACGCCGAGGCCCAGGCCGGTGAGAATGGCGCCCATGATGGAACCCATGCCGCCGATCACGACCACCGCGAACACCACGATGATGAGGTTCTGCCCCATGAGCGGCGTGACCTGGATCACCGGCGCGGCCAACACGCCGGCGAAGGCGGCGAGCGCACAGCCGAACGCATAGGTCAGCGTGATCATCAACGGCACGTTCACCCCGAAGGCTTCGACCAGCCGCGGGTTTTCGGTGCCGGCCCGCAGGTAGGCGCCGAGCCGGGTTTTCTCGATCACGTACCACGTGGCGAAGCACACGGTGAGCGAGGCGACCACGACCCAGGCGCGGTAGTTCGGCAGCACCATGAAGCCGAGGTCGGTTGCGCTGGCAAGCGCGTCGGGTGCGTCGTACGACAGGCCCGACACGCCGTAGATCGAGCGGAACACACCCTCGATCAGCAACGTCAGCCCGAGCGTGAGCAAGAGTCCGTAGAGATGATCGAGCTTGTAGATCCAGCGCAGCAGCAAGCGCTCGATGACGACGCCGAAGAGCCCCACCACCACCGGCGCCAGCAACAGCATCACCCAGTAGTTGATGCCGAAATACTCCATCGCCATCCAGCTCAGGATGGCGCCCAGCATGAACAACGCGCCATGCGCAAAGTTGATCACGTTGAGCAGACCGAAGATCACTGCCAGCCCGAGGCTCAGGATCGCATAGAACGAACCGTTGACCAGCCCCAAGAGGAGCTGGCTCAACAGAGCGGGCATTGATATGTTCATGAACGCGCGATCACTTCCAGAGTGCGCAACGGGATTCGGCCTTGGTCGTGAAGACCTCGTCGCCCTTCAGCTTCTGGACGACCTTGTAGTAGTCCCACGGCTGCTTGGATTCGGCCTGCGACTTCACCTGCATCAGGTACATGTCGTGCACGAAGCGGCCGTCGGCACGCACCATGCCCTTGGCGTAGAAGTCGTCGATCGGGGTCTTCTTGATCTGCGCCATCACCGTGTCGGCATCGACCGTCTTGGCGGCCTGCAGCGCCTTCAGGTAAGTCATGGTGGCGGAGTAGTCGGCGGCCTGGATGTCGGTGGGCATGCGCTTGGTCTTCTCGAAGAAGCGCTTGCCGAAGGCGCGCGTCTTGTCGTCGAGGTTCCAGTCCCAGCTGGTCGTGAGCAGCAGGCCCTCGGTGTTCTTCAGGCCCAGGCTGTGCACGTCGGTGATGAACACCAGCAGGCCGACCATCTTCATGCTCTTGTTGATGCCGAATTCCCGCGCCGACTTGATCGCGTTCTGGGTATCGCCGCCAGCGTTGGCCAGTGCCAGCACCTGCGCCTTGGAGTTCTGCGCCTGCAGCAGGAACGAAGAGAAGTCGGAGGTGTTGAGCGGTGCCTTCACCGAACCCAGCACGGTGCCGCCCTTTTCCTTCACCACCTTGGTCGCATCGGCTTCGAGCGCCTGGCCGAAGGCGTAGTCGGCTGTCAGGAAGTACCAGCTCTTGTCGCCGCGTGCGATGACTGCGGCGCCAGTGCCCTTGGCGAGCGCGACCGTGTCGTAGGCGTAGTGCACGGTGTACGGGCTGCACTGCTCGTTGGTAAGGGCCGAGCTGCCGGCGCCGTTCACCATGAAGACGCGCTTCTTCTCCTGAGCGATCTTGGCCATGGCCAAACCCGTGCCCGAGCTGGTGCCGCCGAACAGCATCGTGAGGCCCTGCGTGTCGATCCACTCGCGCGCCTTGGAAGCGGCGATGTCGGCCTTGTTCTGGTGGTCGGCCGTGAGCAGCTCGATCGGCATGCCATTCACCTTGCCGCCGAAGTCGTCGATGGCCATCTGGATGGCGGTCGCGCCGCCCTTGCCTTCCACGTCGCCGTAGAGGCTCGACATGTCGGTGATGAAGCCGATCTTGACCTTGTCCTGCGCCTGCGCGGCAGCTCCGGCAAAGAGGGAGAGTGCGATGACGGCGGCGATAGCGATGTGGGTGCGTTTCATGGGTCTTCCTTGGGGTTACGGGCGGCGGGCGGGACGGGTCACTTCCAGAGAGCGCACTTGGTCTCGGCCTTGGTCGTGAAGACCTTGTCGCCGTCGAGCTTGGAGATCACCTTCAGGTAGTCCCACGGCTTCTTGGATTCGGCCGGCGACTTCACTTCGACCAGGTACATGTCGTGGATGAAGCTGCCGTCCGCGCGGATCTGGCCCTTTCCGTAGAAGTCGTCGATCTTCATGCTCTTGAGCTGCGCCATCACCTTGTCGCTGTCGGTGGTCTTGGCGGCGGCCACGGCTTTCAGGTAGGTCGTGGTGGCGGAGTAGTCGGCGGCCTGCACGTCGGTGGGCATGCGTTGGGTCTTGGCGAAATAGCGGTTCGCGAACTTGCGCGTGTCGTCGTTCAGGTCCCAGTACCAGCTGGTGGTGTGCAGCAGGCCTTCGGTGTTCTTCAGGCCCAGGCTGTGCACGTCGCTCAGGAACACCAGCAGGCCGGCGGTCTTCATGGTCTTGTTGATGCCGAACTCGCGTGCCGCCTTCACCGAATTGATGAAGTCGCCGCCCGCGTTGGCGAGGCCGAGGATTTGCGCCTTGGAGTTTTGCGCCTGCAGCAGGAACGACGAGAAATCCGATCCGTTGAGCGGATGGCGCACCGAGCCGACGACCGTGCCGCCCTTGGCCTTGATGACGGTGGTGGTGTCGGCTTCCAGCGCGTGGCCGAATGCGTAGTCGGCGGTCAGGAAGAACCAGCTCTTGCCGCCCTTGTCGACCACCGCAGCGCCCGTGCCTTGGCCAGCGCCACCGTGTCATAAGCGTAGTGCACCGTGTACGGGCTGCACTGTTCGTTGGTGAGCGCCGAGGTGCCGGCGCCGTTGTTGAAATACACGCGCTTCTTTTCTTCGGCCACCTTGGCCGTGGCGAGCGCCGTGCCCGAACTGGTGCCGCCGAAGATCATCGTGACGCCGGCGGTGTCGATCCATTCGCGGGCCTTGGAAGCGGCCACGTCGGCTTTGTTCTGGTGATCGGCCACGAGCAGCTCGATCGGCTGGCCCAGCGCCTTGCCGCCGAAGTCGTCGATCGCCATCTGGATGGCGGTCGCGCCGCCCTTGCCTTCGAGATCGGCGTAGAGGCCCGACAGGTCGGTGACAAAGCCGATCTTGACTTTTTCCTGGGCCTGCGCGCCCGCAGCCAGTGCAAGCGATGCGATGGCCAGGGCGAATGCGGTGAGCTGGTTTTTCATGTTTTTTCTCCGTTGAAATCTGGAATGGCGGCGCGTCAGACGCCGAGCAACTCGGTCAGCACGGGCATCTTGGCTTCAAGTTCCGCGGCGCCGAATTTCTCGACGATGCGGCCGTGCTCCATCACGTAGAAGCGGTCGGCCAGCGGCGCGGCGAAGCGGAAGTTCTGTTCGACCATGACGATCGTGTAGCCCTTGCCGCGCAGCGTGGTGATCATTCGAGCCAGCGCCTGCACGATCACCGGGGCCAGGCCCTCGGAGATTTCGTCGAGCAACAGCAGCTTGGCGCCGGTGCGCAGGATGCGGCCGACGGCCAGCATCTGCTGCTCGCCGCCCGAGAGGCGTGTGCCCTGGCTGTGCCGACGCTCGGCCAGGTTGGGGAACATGGCGTAGATCTCGTCGACCGACATGCCCGGCCCCGCACCCTTGAGCGCTGGCGGCAGCAGCAGGTTTTCTTCGCACGAGAGGCTGGCGAAGATGCCACGCTCTTCCGGGCAATAGCCGATGCCCAGGTGGGCGATGCGGTGGGTCGCCATGCCGATGGTCTCGACACCGTGGACCTCGATGCTGCCCTTGCGCGCGCCGGTCAGGCCCATGATGGCGCGCAGTGTCGTGGTACGCCCTGCCCCGTTGCGGCCGAGCAGCGTGACCACTTCGCCGGGCTGCACGACCATGTCGACGCCGTGCAGCACGTGCGACTCGCCGTACCAGGCGTTGAGACCCTTGATTTCGAGTGCGGCGGTCATCAGTGGGCGCCCTGGAGCTGGCCGTCGGTGGTGCCCATGTAGGCCTCCATCACTTGCGGATTCCTGGAGACTTCGGCGTACGGCCCTTCGGCGAGCACCGCGCCGCGCTGCAGCACGGTGATGGTGTCGGCGATCGTGGAGACGACGCTCATGTTGTGTTCGACCATGAGGATGGTGCGGCCGGCCGACACCCGCTTGATGAGTTCGGCGACGCGGTGCACGTCTTCGTGGCCCATGCCCTGCGTCGGCTCGTCAAGCAGCATCAGTTCGGGCTCCATGGCCAGCGTGGTGGCGATCTCGAGCGCGCGCTTGCGGCCGTACGGGAGGTTGACGGTTTGCTCGTCGGCCATGTCTTCGAGCCCGACTTCGGCGAGCAACTCCCGCGCCCGGCCGTCAAGGGCGCGCAGGGATTTTTCGCTCTTCCAGAAGTGGTAGCTCACGCCGAGCTTGCGTTGCAGGCCGAGACGGACGTTTTCGAGCAGCGTGAGATGCGGAAACACCGCCGAGATCTGGAACGAGCGGATGATGCCGCGCCGCGCGATCTGTGCGGGGCGCTCGCCCGTGATGTCCTGCCCGTTGAACAGCATGGTGCCGGTGGTCGGCTCCAGGAACTTGGTCAGCAGGTTGAAGCAGGTGGTCTTGCCCGCGCCGTTGGGGCCGATCAGCGCGTGGATGGAGCCGCGCACCACCGACAGGTCGACCTTGCTGACCGCGGTGAAGCCCTTGAATTCTTTGGTGAGCTGGCGTGTCTCGAGAATGATGTCGCTCATCTCGCGCTGGCGCCGGAAAGCTGGCGGAAAAAGTCGGTCATGCGGTCCATCGGTACGCGCTCTGATTGAGCGCGGACGGATGTTAGGCGGGCCCGCAGGCGCTTCCTACTGGGGCAAATGCCTATGCTGCACTGCAACCGGCGTCAGCGTTGCGTAATGCAGCGCCGCGCCGAATCTCCCTGCACGAATCAGTGCGCCCCGGCTGCGGCATCGCCGGCCGCCCCGCCCTTGGCCGGCTTGGCCAGCCAGACCAGCGGAATCAGCAGCACGAACAGGAAAGCCGAGCCGTAGAACAGGTCGTTCGAGGCCAGCATGAAGGCCTGCTGGTCGACCAGCCGGTTGAGCTGGCCCAGCACCTGTTCGGTACTGAAACCGCTCGCGCTCAGACCGGCAATGGCGCTGCTGGCTGCCGCATTGCCGGTGGTGACGTTTTCCACCAGCTGCGCGTGGTGCAGGGCGGCACGGTTCTCCCACACCGTGGTGGCGATCGAGGTGCCCATCGCGCCAGCCGTGATGCGCAGGAAATTCGACAGGCCCGACGCGGCCGGGATGCGGTCGGGGGTGAGGCCCGACAGCGTGATCGTGACCAGCGGGATGAAGAAGAACGCCATCGCCACGCCCTGGATGACTGTCGGGATCATGATGGTCCAGAAGTCGGCCTGCGTGTTGAAGTTGGAGCGCATCCAAAGCACCAGCGCGAACACCAGGAACGAGAAGGTCGCATAGCGCCGCGGGTCGACCTTGCCGACCGTGAGCCCCACGATCGGCGAGAAGATGATCGCCAGCATGCCCACGGGCGCCATGATCATCCCGGCCTGCGTGGCCGTGTAGCCCATCCATTGCTGCAACCACAACGGCAGGATCACGACGTTGCCGAAGAACAGGCCGTACGCCACCGCGGTCGCGAACGCGCCCGACCAGAAGTTGCGGCGCTTGAAGAGCGACAGGTCGACCACCGGATGCTTGTCGGTCAGCTCCCAGATCAGGAAGAAGGCGAACCCGACCAGCGCGACCACGGCGAGCGTGATGATGGTGGCCGAGTGGAACCAGTCGAGCTCCTTGCCCTTGTCGAGCATCAGTTGCATCGAGCCGACCCACAGCACCAGCAGCGCCAGACCCACCGCGTCGATCGGCACCTTGTAGGTGGCGCTGTCGCGCTTGCGGTAGAGCACCCAGGTGATGGTCGCGGCGGCGATTCCGACCGGGATGTTGATGTAGAAAATCCACGGCCACGAGATGTTGTCGGTGATCCATCCGCCGAGCAATGGCCCCATCACCGGGGCGACCAGCGTGGTCATCGACCACATCGCCATCGCGAGGCCGGCCTTGGCGCGCGGATAGCTCGACAGCAGCAGTGTCTGCGAGAGCGGGATCATCGGACCCGCGACGAAGCCCTGGAGCGCGCGAAACAGGATCAGCGTCGTCATGTTCGGCGCGAGGCCGCACAGGAGCGAGGTGATCATGAACAGGATCACGCTCGCCATGAACAGGCGGACCTGCCCGAAGCGCTGCGTCATGAAGCCGGTGAGCGGCACCGCGATGGCGTTGGCCACCGCGAAGCTGGTGATCACCCAGGTGCCCTGCGTCGAGCTGACACCGAGGTCGCCCGAGATGGCGGGCAGCGATACGTTCGCGATCGACGTGTCGAGCACGTTCATGAACGTGGCCGCCGACAGTGCAATGGTGCCCCAGACGCGGGCCGCGCCTTCGAGCGGCGCGTGAGTGATGTGGGCGGGAGCGGCGGTGGCCATGGCGGAAGCAGCGCGTCCGGACTCAGCCGCGGCCGTCGACCGCAGCAACCGCCGGCGCAGGCACTGCCGCCGCGGCCGCCGGGCGCTTGCCCACCACCGACGGCGCGGCACCGCTCAGGTTGGCCGCGATGATGCCGTTGACCACGGCATCGGCGCCATGGTCGAGCGTGCTGTAGACCTGCGTTTGCGTGAGCGCGTTGCTGCGCGGTGCCGCGGCCAGCATCATCCCGTCCTTGTTGCTGATGTCGACTTCGGCGTCCATCGACAGGCCGACGCGCAGGGGATTCTTCTTGAGCTGTTCCGGGTCGAGCGCGATGCGCACCGGCACGCGCTGCACCACCTTGATCCAGTTGCCGGTGGCGTTCTGCGCCGGCAGCAACGCGAACGCCGAACCGGTGCCGATGCCGAGCCCGGCCACCTTGCCGCTGTATTCGACCTTGGTGCCGTACAGGTCGGCCGTCAGTTTCACGGGCTGGCCGATGCGGATGTTGCGCAGCTGGACTTCCTTGAAGTTGGCATCGACCCACAGCTGGTTCAAGGGCACGATCGACATCATCGGCGTGCCGGCCGAAACCCGCTGACCCAGTTGCACGGTGCGCTTGGCCACATAACCGTCGACCGGCGCGGGCAGTGCGACGCGCTGGGTGCCGAGGTAGGCCTCCCGCACTTTGGAAGCGGCCGCCAGCACGCTCGGGTGCTCGGCCACGCTGGTGCCTTCGGTCAGCGACTGGTTGCTGACGAGCTGCTCTTTCGCGGCCGCCACACCCGCTTGCGCTGCCGCCAGCGAGCTCTTCGCGTTGGCGAGCGTGGTCTCCGAATGGTTCAGTTCTTCCTTGGACACCGCGCCGTTGCCCGAGAGCGCCTGCCGGCGCTTCAGGTCGTCTTGCGCGCGGGCGATGTCGCTTTGAGCGCGCACCACGTCTGACTGCTTCAGCGTGACCTGCGCGGCCAGCGAACCGTTGTTGGCGTAGAGCGTGCGAACCTGTCGCACGGCTTGGGCCAGCGCCGCTTCGGATTGCTCCAGGGCGACCTTGGCATCGGCCGGGTCGAGCTGGACCAGCGGCTGGCCCGCCTTTACGAAGTCGGTGTCGTCGGCGCCGATCGACATGACGGTGCCGCCGATTTGCGGCGTGATCTGGATCACGTTGCCCTGCACGTAGGCGTTGTCGGTGTCCTCGTAGTGGCTGGCGACCAGCCATTCGTAGACGCCCCAGCCGCCGCCCACGACGACGACGACCGCGGCCAGCACGGTGAGTGCGCGACGGCGCTTGTTGCTGGAAGGTGCGTCGGAAACCGGCGCTGCGGGGGTGACGGCTGCCACGGGTGCAGCGGGGGTCGAAGAGGTGTCGTTGTTCATGATGTTGTGGTCACTCTCGAAAGATTCATTGCGCCGGCGGTGCGAGGGCGGCGGTCGTCTCGGGCGCCTGGTAGCCGCCACCGAGCGCACGCGCCAGGCCGACCTGGACTTCGAGCGCACGGGCCGCGAGGTCGACGGCCTGGCGGCGTTGCGCGAGCACCGTCGTTTCGGCCGTCAGCACGTTGAGGTAGTTGCCGAGGCCCGCGCTGTAGCGCTGGACGGCGATGTCGTAGGCGCCTTCGGCCGCCGTTTGCGCGCTGCGCTGCTCGGCCTGCTGACGGGTGATCGATTGCGCGCTGGCGACCTGGTCGGCCACGTCGCGCACCGCGTCGATCACGGTGGCGTTGTAGCTTTCGATCGCGGCGTCCTGGTCGGCCGCCTTGCCGCGCAGGTTGGCGCGCAGCCGGCCACCTTCGAAGATCGGCAGACGAATCGCGGGGCCGACGCCCCACTGCTGGCTACCGCTCTTGAGCAGCGTGCCGAAGCCGATCGCCTGGTACCCCGCGAAGGCCACCAGATTGATGTTGGGATAGAACTGCGTCTTCGCATTGGCGACGTCGCTGGTCGCCGCCTCCACGCGGAAACGTGCCGCGGCGATGTCGGCCCGGCGACCCAGCAGGTCGGCCGGGATGTTGGGCTGGAGCGCAACGTTCCGGATCGCGCCCAGCGCGGGCGGCGTCAGCCCTGCGGTCGCGTTCGGCTTCGAGACCAGTGCATCGAGTGCGTGCTGCGCCAAGGCGATTTGCTCGTTCAGCGCTTCGATCTGCTGGCGCGCTTCGGGCAGGCCGCCTTCGCTCTGGCGCAGTTCGAGGCGGGTGTCGAGGCCGGCGGACACGCGGTCGCGCACCAGCTTCAGCGTTTCATCGCGCTGGGCCAGCGTGCGCTTCGCGACCGTCAGCTGGTCGACCAGTCGCGCCCACTGCACATAACCGCGCGCGATGTTGGCCGCCAGCATCACGCGGGCCGCCTGCTCGTCGGCGGCGGCGGCACTGGCGGCGCCAATGGCGGTGTCGAGCGCCGCGCGGTTCTTGCCGAAGAAGTCGAGCTCCCAACTGCCGTTGAGCTGCAGCGTGCCGGTTTCCTGGATGGAGCCGCCGAGCGGCGACGGGTAAATGTAGTTCTCGCTGAACCGCTGGCGCGTCAGGTCGAGCGAGCCGGTGAGCTGCGGCTTGTCGGCTGCGCGCGTGATGTCGGCCGACGCCTGCGCGCGGGCCAGGCGGGCGCGCGTCACTTGCAGGTTCGGATTGCCTTCGAGCGCCTGGTCGATGAGGCCGTTGAGCTGCGCGTCGCCGAACGCGGTCCACCAGCGCGGATCGACCCCCTCGGCCGGATTCAGCGGTGCCGTCGGTGCGGTGAGCCCCAGCGAATCGGCGTCGCGCAACCTGGCGTGTGACGCGATGCCGGCCATGTCTGCGCAGCCGGCCAGCAACAGCGCCGACACCAGTGCGAGCGCGGTGAAAACGACCGGCGGCGCGCGGCGCCCGGCAGGTTCAGGAAGACGACGAAGATTCATTTTTTTCTCCACGGGCCGAGAGGGCCTGTGCGTTGTCGAGGATGCGGCGCAGGTAGCCCTTGAGTTGCTCCCACTCGGCATGGCTGAATCCGGCGAGATGTTCGTTCTGCACGCGGCTGAGCACGTGCGGCACCTGTTCGGCGGCCACCCGGCCTTCGTCGGTGAGTTCGATGTTCACGACGCGGCGGTCGGACAGCGAGCGCACGCGACGGCAAAGGCCCTTGGCTTCCAGACGGTCGAGCAGGCGCGTCATGGCGCCGGTGTCGAGCAGGCACTCGCGCGCCAGCTCGGCGACCGTCGTGGCCGTGCCCATTTGCAACTTGTGCAGCGGAATCCATTGCGGGTAGGTCGGGCTGCCGGGGTCGCACATGCTCGACTCGACCGACTGGCTGACGGCCGTAAGAATGCGCCGCATGAGGTAGCCGACGCTCTCTTCCGAGCGGTAGGTCTCGGCCTTGTAGAAGGTCGGCACGGCACTGCCCTCGGAGCCCGCGCCGGGATCGGAAGACGGCATGGGGCTCGCATTCGAATTCATGGTGCCGCGAATAATAGTTGCCAAGGCAATTACTGTCAAGGCGACTTTTGTGCGGGCAACCGTTCGATAGAATCACGCCATGGCCGTCTCCGCTCCCGTCTCCATTCCCGTTTCTCCATCGTCGTTGCCCGCCAAGGGCGCGCCCCAGTCGCTTTCGGGGCTGGGCCCGTTCCTTTCTCCCTATCGCCTTCAAATCGGGCTCGCCGCCCTGTTTCTGGTACTGGCCGCGGTCACGACGCTGGTCTTCCCAATGGCGCTGCGCAGCCTGATCGATGGCGGCCTGGTGTCGACCGACAAGGGAGCGCAGACGATGGCGCTGCGCAACCACTTCCTGGAATTGTTCGCGGTGGCGGTGGCGCTCGGCCTCTTCTCGGCGGCGCGCTTCTACACGGTGAGCTGGCTGGGCGAACGCGTGACCGCCGATCTGCGCAACGCGGTCTATGCGCGGGTGCTGCGGCAGAGCCCGGCCTTCTTCGAATCGACGCAGACCGGCGAGGTGCTGTCGCGCCTGACCGCCGACACCACACTCGTGCAGACGGTGGTCGGATCGTCTCTCAGCATGGGCTTGCGCAACGCGGTGATGGGTGTCGGCGCGCTGGCAATGCTGGTGTGGACCAATCCCTACGTGATGGTCCAGGTGCTCGGCATCCTGGTGCTGGTCGTGCTGCCGAGCATGTGGTTCGGCCGTCGGGTGCGCAAGCTCTCGCGCGCCAGCCAGGACCGGGTGGCCGATTCGAGCGCGATCGCCGCCGAGGTGCTGAACGCGATTCCGGTCGTGCAGAGCTACACCGCGGAAGGTCGCGAGGCGACCCGCTTCGATGCGTCGACCAATGCCGCGTTCCGTACCGCCGTGCGGCGTACCAAGGCGCGGTCGGTGCTGGTGGCATTCATCATCATCGCGACCTCGGCTGCGCTTTTGTGGGGCCTGTACCAGGGCACGCAAGCCGTGCTGCACGGCGACATCACGGCCGGCCATCTCGGCCAGACGGTGGTCTACGTGATCATCCTGGCGAGCGCGGCGGCGGTGCTCGGCGAGGTGTACGGCGATTTGTTGCGCGCCGCGGGCGCCACCGAGCGACTGATGGAACTGTTGCACGCGCAGTCGGCCATCGTGTCGCCGTCGCACCCGGTCGCCGCGCCCGTCCCGCCGGCGGGGAGCGCCATCGCTTTCGAGGCGATCACCTTCCACTATCCGTCCCGGCCCGACACGCCGGCCCTGCGCGACTTCACGCTGCGGGTGGCGCCCGGCGAAACGGTGGCACTGGTCGGCTCCAGCGGTGCAGGCAAGAGCACGGTCTTCCAGTTGCTGCTGCGCTACTACGATCCGCAATCAGGCCGGTTGCTGCTCGACGGCGTGCCGCTCGCGTCGTTGGCGCTCGAGGCGTTGCGTCATCGCGTCGGGCTGGTGCCGCAAGACGCGGTCATCTTCTCGTCGAGCGCGTTCGAAAACATTCGTTATGGGCGCCCCGAAGCGACCGCCGACGAAGTGCATGCGGCAGCCCGCGCCGCGTACGCCCACGACTTTCTGAGCGCGTTGCCCGAGGGCTATGACACCTTTCTCGGCGAGCGCGGCGTGCGGCTGTCGGGCGGCCAGCGCCAGCGCATCGCGATTGCGCGCGCGATCCTCAAGAACCCGCCGCTGCTGCTGCTGGACGAAGCCACGAGTGCGCTGGACGCCGAGAGCGAGCGCATGGTGCAGGCGGCGCTGGAGACGGCCATGCAGGGCCGCACCACCGTCGTCATTGCCCATCGGCTCGCCACCGTGCAAAAGGCCGACCGCATCATCGTGATGGACCACGGCGGCATCGTCGAGCAGGGAACGCACGCGACGCTGGTGGCGCAGGGCGGCGTGTATGCGCGCCTGGCGGCCTTGCAGTTCGCCGCCTAAGCCACCCTTCTGCGGCTCTTTCTCACCCCCCGATTACTGCAGCGTTTCCTTGAGCGCGGGCGGCAAGGCCAGTGGCATCACCGCGATGCCTTCGTCGATCAGGGCTTCGGCCTGCTCGGGCGTGGCCTCGCCGCGGATGCTGCGCTCCTCGGCTTCGCCGTAGTGCATCTTTCGGGCCTCGTCGGCAAAGCGGTCGCCGACGTTTTCGGTGTTGGCCATGACCTCGCGCACCGCGCGCAGCCAGCGCGCTTCCGGCGTTGCAGGCGCAGCCAGCGCGCGTGAAGCCCCGGCTTCAGGCGCCTTGGCGTGGCCGAGGTTGATGCGCGGTGCGGTCAGCAACTTGGTGATGGTCGTATCGCCGCAGATCGGGCATTCGACGAGTCCGCCGGCGAGTTGGGTGTCGAACGCGTCGCTCGACGCAAACCAGCCCTCGAAGCCGTGAGCCTGTGCGCATTGGAGGTTGAGGACCTTCATGCGCCCGATTATCGAGGGCCGTCGGCGCCCGCTGCGGTCTGCCAGTCGAGCGGCCATGCGCCTGACAGGACATTCTGAAGCCACAGCGCGCAGGTCAGCGTCTTGGCATCGGTGACGCTGCCGTCGCGGCACCAGCCAGCCAGCTCGGCGCGCGTGGCGGTGAATACGTCGAGGAATTCGCCTTGGTCGAGTTGCCGTTCGCCGAGCGACAGCCCGCGCGCGAAGTAGAGGTGAATGATTTCTGTGGAGTAAGCGACGGCCAGATGCATCACGCCGGCATACGCCCACTCGCGCGCGCTGTAGCCGGTCTCTTCGAGCAGCTCGCGCTGGCCGCACACCCGCGGGGCCTCGCCGGCGTCGAGCTTGCCGGCCGGGAATTCAATCATCACGTGCCCGATCGGATAGCGGAACTGGCGCTCCAGCACCACGCGCCCATCATCAAGCAAGGGCACCACGACGACCGCGCCGGGATGGATCACGTACTCGCGGGTGGCGGTATGGCCGTCGGGAAGTCGAACCGTGTCGCGCTGGGCATGCAGGAAGTTGCCCTTGAAGAGCAGCTCGCTGCCGATCGCGTCCTCTTTCAGGTGGGCGTCAGACATGCCGGGCCCGATGCTTCAGGAGGTAGCGCCAGGTGAAGCCCGGGAAGGCCAGCACGATGAACAGCGTCGCCGTGACCGCGTAAAACTCCCATCCCTGTGGCGCGATCTGCCCGAGGCGCCGCTCGAAGAGCAGGCCGACCGCACCCGTCACAAAATAGAACAGGACCAGTTCGGCAAACCGGACCGAAAGCGGTTTGATCGCCACAGTCCCGTAAGGAATGACAGCCAGCACGCGCTCGTTGACGAATGGCAGGTTGGCCAGGGCCAGGGCCAGCAAGAGCACGAGCCAGACCGAAGCGGATTGCGACACGGCTCTGGCGAATCAGGTCGCGAGCGTGGCCACGATGGCCTTGGCGCACAGGGTCATGAGACCGCCTGGCAGGATGCCGAGGCCGAGAATGAGCGCGCCATTCAGCGTCAGCACCACGCGCACGTCGCGCGGCGCGGACACCGTGCTGACCGTGACCGGCTTGTCGAAATACATCACCTTCACGATGCGCAGGTAGTAGAACGCGCCGATGAGCGACATGAGCACCGCGAACACCGCCAGGTAGATGTAGATGGCTTGCCCCGAGGCGATCAGCGCCTGCAGCACGGCCAGCTTGGCGTAGAAGCCAACCAGCGGCGGCAAGCCGGCCAGCGAGAACATCGCGATGGCCATGACACCGGCGTAGAGCGGGCTGCGCTGGTTGAGGCCGGCGAGATCGACGATTTCTTCGCTCTCGAAACCTTCGCGCGCCAGCAGCAGGATGATGCCGAAGCTGGCCAGCGTCGTGAGCACGTAGGTGACGATGTAGAACATCGACGCGCTGTACGCCGACGCACCGTTGTAGCTGTTGCCGTTGACCACACCGGCCACCAAGCCCAGCAGCATGAAGCCCATCTGTGCGATGGTCGAGTAGGCCAGCATGCGCTTCAGGTTGGTCTGTGCGATGGCCGCCAGATTGCCGACCAGCAGCGAGGCGATGGCCAGCACCGCCAGCATCTGTTGCCAGTCGAAAGCGAGCGGCACCAGCGCCTCGACCAGCAGGCGAATGATGATCGCGAACGCGGCAAGCTCGGGCGCCGCACCGATCAACAGCGTCACGGCCGTGGGCGCGCCCTGGTACACGTCGGGCACCCACATGTGAAACGGGGCCGCGCCGACCTTGAAGCCGAGTCCGGCCACGATGAACACCAATCCGAACACCAGCACCTGGTGATTGACCTTGTGGGTCGAAATGGACTTGTAGACCTCGTTGATGTCGAGCGAGCCGGTGGCCCCGTACATCATCGACAGGCCGTACAGCAGGAAGCCGCTCGCCATTGCGCCGAGCACGAAGTACTTCATGGCGGCTTCGCTTGCCACAGCGTTGTCACGGCGCAAGGCCACGAGCGCGTAGCTCGACAGCGTGAGCAGCTCCAGGCCCAGGTAGATCAGGAGAAAGTTGCTGCCCGAGATCATCACGAACATGCCGAGCAAGGCGAACATGCTGATGGTGAAGAGTTCGCCGCCACGCAGCATGTCGCGGTCGCCCGCATAGGGCCGGCCGTAGACCAGCGTCACCATCAGTGCGATGGTGGCGAAACACTTGAGCCAGTTGCCCATCGGGTCGCTCACGACCATGCCGCCGAATCCGTAAGCCGTCTTGCCTTCCACGGCGTTGAGCCCGGTGAGCACACCGACGACGGCGAGCGTCAGCAGCGTCAACACGTAGGTGCGCGTGCGCCGGGGACTGGTGTTGGACAGGTCGACCAGCGCAATGATGCAGGCCATGACCAGCAACACGATTTCAGGGTAGACCGTTGCCAGGCTGAGTTTGTCAATCATCTCGTTCTCTTGTTCAGCTCGGGCTCAGGACGGGATCTTGGAGATCGCGACGTGACGCAGCAAGTCGGTCACCGATGCGTTCATCACGTCGGTGAAAGGCTTCGGATACAGGCCCATCCACAGCACGGCGATGGCCAGGAGCGACAGCATCAAGAACTCGCGGGCATTGATGTCCTTGAGCACTTTGACGTGGTCGTTGCCGACCGGTCCCAGGTAGACGCGCTTGTACATCCACAGCGTGTAGGCCGCGCCGAAAATCAACGCGGTGGCCGCGCCGAAACCCACCCAGAAGTTGAACTTGACCGCGCCCAGAATGACCATCCATTCGCCCACGAAACCGGCGGTGCCCGGCAAGCCGCAGTTGGCCATGGCGAACAGCAGTGCGAAGGCCGCGAACTTCGGCATGGTGTTCACCACGCCGCCGTAGTCGGCGATCTGGCGCGAATGCACGCGGTCGTACAGGACGCCGATGCCCAGGAACATCGCAGCGGAAACGAAACCGTGGGCGATCATCTGAACGATGCCGCCGGCCACGCCGAGCTCATTGAAGATGAAAAAGCCGAGCGTGACGAAACCCATGTGGGCAACCGACGAATACGCCACCAGCTTTTTCATGTCTTGCTGGACCAACGCCACCAGGCCGACGTAGATGACGGCGACGAGCGAGAGCGCGATCATGAGCCAGGCCCACTCGTGCGATGCGTCGGGCGCGATGGGCATCGAGAAGCGCAGGAAACCGTAGGCACCGAGCTTCAGCATGATCGCCGCCAGCACGGCCGAGCCACCCGTGGGCGCCTCGACGTGCACGTCAGGCAGCCAGGTGTGGACCGGCCACATCGGCACCTTGACGGCGAAGGCCGCGAAGAACGCGAAGAACAGGAAGGTCTGCGCGCTGCCGGTGAGCGGCAGCTGGTGCCACGTCAGGATGTCGAAGCTGCCGCCCGACTTGTTGTACAGGTAGATCAAGGCGACCAGCATCAGCAACGAGCCGAGCAAGGTGTACAGGAAGAACTTGAACGCCGCATAGATCTTGTTCGGGCCGCCCCAGATGCCGATGATCAGGTACATCGGGATCAGCGTGGCTTCGAAGAACACGTAAAACAGCAAGCCATCGATCGCGGAAAACACGCCGATCATCAAGCCCGACAGGATCAGGAACGCGCCCATGTACTGGTTCACTCGCTCGGTGATCACCTGCCACGCCGAAATCACCACCACCACGGTGATGAACGACGTCAGCAGCACCAGCCAGAGCGAAATGCCGTCCACGCCGAGGTGGTAGTTGACATGGAAGCGTTCGATCCAGCTCGCCTTCTCGACGAACTGCATGGCCGCGCTGCCCAGCTGGAAGCGCATGTACAGCGGCACGGTGACCAGGAAACTCACGACCGAACCGATCAGTGCGATCCAGCGCACTCCGTTCGCATGCTCGTCACGGCCGAACGCCAGCAACACGGCGCCGAATGCGATCGGTACCCAGATGGCAAGGCTCAACAAACCCATTTTTATTTTTCTCCAGCGCTGCGGCTTATCGGTTGAACCAGACGAAGTACGTCATGAGAACGAAGATGCCGAGCAGCATCGCGAACGCATAGTGGTAGATGTAGCCGGACTGCAGCCAACGGACTGCCCCGGCGATGCGGCCGACGATCTTCCAGGAACCGTTGACCAACGCGCCATCGATGATGGCCTGGTCGCCGCCCTTCCACAGACCGGTGCCGAGCGCGCGCGTGCCGCGCGCGATGATGTTCTCGTTGATCCAGTCGAGGTAGTACTTGTTTTCGAGCAGGCGATACACCGGGCCGAACGAACGCTTGATCGCCGTCGGCAGCGCAGGGTTGACCATGTACATGTAATACGACGCCACAACGCCTGCCAAGGCCAGCCAGAACGGCGCTGCGGTCAGGCCGTGGATCGCCATGGCGACCGGTCCGTGGAACGCCGCCCTCATCTCTTCCATGACGGGATGCTTCTCCAGGTTGAAGAAAATCGCGTCCTTGAAGAAGCCGCCGTAGAGCATCGGCTCGATCGTGATGAAGCCGATCATCACCGAAGGAATGGCCAGCAGCACCAGCGGCAGCCAGACGACCCACGGCGACTCGTGCGGCTTGGCATCGTGCGCGTGCCCATGATGATCGTCGTGGCCATGCGCGTCGTCGTGATGCGCATCAGGATTCTGGTCGTACCGTTCCTTGCCATGGAAGACCAGGAAATACAGACGGAACGAATAGAAGGACGTGATGAACACGCCGGCAAGCACCGCGAAGTAGGCGAAGCCCGCGCCCCACAAATGACTTTCGTGGACGGCTTCGATGATGCTGTCCTTGGAGTAGAAGCCGGCGAAGAACGGCGTGCCGATCAACGCGAGCGACCCGATCACGAAGGTGATCCAGGTGATCGGCATGTACTTGCGCACACCGCCCATCCAGCGGATGTCCTGGTTGTGATGCATGCCAATGATCACCGAGCCGGCACCAAGGAACAGCAGCGCCTTGAAGAACGCATGCGTCATCAGGTGGAACACCGCGACCGAATAGGCCGATGCGCCGAGCGCGACCGTCATGTAGCCGAGCTGCGAAAGCGTCGAATACGCAATCACGCGCTTGATGTCGTTCTGGATGATCCCGAGGAAGCCCATGAACAGCGCGGTGATGGCGCCAATCACGAGAATGAAGCTCAACGCGGTGTCACTCAGTTCGAACAGCGGCGACATGCGCGCCACCATGAAGATGCCGGCCGTCACCATGGTCGCCGCGTGGATCAGCGCCGAGATCGGCGTCGGACCTTCCATGGAATCGGGCAGCCACACATGCAGCGGGAACTGCGCGCTCTTGCCCATGGCGCCGATGAACAGGCAGATGCAGACCACGGTGATGAGCATCCAGCCGGTGCCCGGGAAGGTCAGCTTGGCCAGGTCGTCTGCCTTGGCGAAAGCCTCGCCATAGTTCAGCGTGCCGGCATACGCCGCGATCAGGCCGATGCCGAGAATGAAGCCGAAGTCGCCCACGCGGTTGACCAGGAAGGCCTTCATGTTGGCGAACACGGCGGTCGGCTTGTTGAACCAGAAGCCGATCAGCAAGTAGGACACCAGACCCACCGCCTCCCAGCCGAAGAACAGCTGGAGCATGTTGTTGCTCATGACGAGCATCAGCATCGAGAAGGTGAACAGCGAGATGTAGGCGAAGAACCGGTTGTAGCCCTCGTCTTCTTCCATGTAGCCGATGGTGTAGATGTGAACCATCAGCGACACGAAGGTCACCACGCACATCATCATGGCGGTGAGGCCGTCGACCAGGAAGCCGACCTCCATCTTGAGGCCGCCGACGACCATCCACTCGTACAGCGTCGCGTTGAAGCGGGCACCGTCGACGATGACGCTGCGCAGCGTCATCGCGGAAATGACGAAGGCGATCAACACGCCCAGGATGGTCAGCGAATGCGTGACTTTGCGGCCGATGTGGTTGCCGCCGAACTTCGTGCCGAACAGGCCGGCCAATACCGAACCGACCAGCGGCGCCATCGGGACCGCCAGGAGAGTGGATGCAGAAAGGGTTGCGCTCATGGTGCAGTCTTCTTAGCCCTTGAGCGAGTTGAGTTCGTCGACATCGATGCTCGACTTGTTTCGGAACAGGAGCACCAGCAAAGCGAGACCGATGGCCGACTCCGCCGCGGCGACGGTCAGGATGAAGAACACGAACACTTGCCCGTGCATGTCGCCGAGGTAGTGCGAGAACGCAACGAAGTTCATGTTGACCGCAAGCAGCATCAGTTCGATGCACATCAACAGCACGATGAGGTTCTTGCGGTTCAGAAAGATGCCGATCACCGAGAGCGCAAACAGCATCGCTCCGAGCGACAGGTAATGAGGAAGGGTCAGTGTCATGCCTTCTTCTCCACGGGGGCGGCAGGTTGGGCGGCGGCTTCAGGCGGCACCGGCGGCAAGGCGGGTTTGGTGACATCGACCTTCAGGACCCGCAGGCGATCGCGCGCCTTCACATGGACCTGGTCCTGCACGTTGACGAACTTGGTGTCCTTGCGCTCGCGCAGGGTCAGCGCAATGGCGGCAATCATGGCGACCACCAGGATCACGGCCGCAATCTGGACCGGATAGAGGTACTCGGTGTAGAGCAGGATGCCCAGCGCCTTGGTGTTCGAGCCCTGCGCCAGGACGTCCTTGGCCACGGCAGCGACCGGCGTTTCGCGAAAGCCGCCCATCAGCACGTAGGCCATTTCGAGCGCGATCACCACGCCGACCAGCGCCGCCAGCGGAAAGTGTTTCCAGAACCCCTGCCGCAGACCCGACATGTCGAGGTCCAGCATCATCACGACGAACAGGAACAGCACCATCACCGCCCCGAGGTAGACGAGCACGAGCACGATCGCCAGGAACTCGGCCTGCAGCAGCAGCCACACCGCCGACGCCTGCGAAAACGCGAGCATGAGATAGAGCACCGCGTGCACGGGATTGCGCGCGGTGATGACCCGGAAGGCTGCGAACAGCAGCACGAGCGAGAACAGATAGAAGAAACCAGTCTTGACGTCCATGGAATTTTTCTTTGGGTGCGTCTGCCGTTAACGGTACTTCGCGTCGGCCGCCTTGGCTGCCGCGATTTCTGGTTCGTAGCGGTCGCCGACGGCGAGCAGCATTTCCTTGGTGAAGTACAAGTCACCGCGCTTTTCGCCGTGGTACTCCAGAATGTGCGTTTCGACGATCGAGTCGACCGGGCAGCTCTCTTCGCAGAAACCGCAGAAGATGCATTTGGTCAGGTCGATGTCGTAGCGCGTGGTGCGGCGCGAACCGTCGTCACGCACCTCGGACTCGATGGTGATCGCCACTGCCGGGCACACGGCTTCGCATAACTTGCACGCGATGCAGCGCTCTTCGCCGTTTTCGTAGCGGCGCAGCGCATGCAGGCCACGAAAACGCGGCGACAACGGCGTCTTTTCCTCGGGGAACTGGACGGTGATCTTGCGGCGGAACGCGTAGCGTCCGGTCAGGACCATGCCCTTGAACAGTTCCGCGAGCATGAAGCTCTTGAGGAAGTCCTTGACCGAAAAGGGGGAGGCAGCAACAGCTGAAGACATCTTGTTTTTCTCCGCTTATTTCCAGATGTTCCAGGGCGTCTGCATCCAGCCCCCGACCACCAGCAGCCACACGAGGGTGACCGGAATGAAGATCTTCCAGCCCAGACGCATGATCTGGTCGTAACGGAAGCGCGGGAACGTGCCACGGATCCAGATGAAGAGCGAGAGCACGAGGAAGGTCTTGAGCCCGAGCCAGATCCACCCTGGAATGAAATCGAGGAAGCCGACGGGCGACAGCCAGCCGCCGAGGAACATCAGTGCCGCGAGGATCGACACGAGCCACATGCTGGCGTATTCGGCCAGGAAGAAGATCGCGAAGCCCATGCCCGAGTACTCGACCATGTGGCCGGCCACGATCTCGGCTTCGCCTTCGACCACGTCGAACGGATGGCGGTTGGTTTCGGCCACGCCGGAAATCACGTAGACCACGAAGATCGGCAGCAACGGCAACCAGTTCCAGGACAGGAAGCCGAGGCCCATGTTGGCGAACGTTCCCTTGCCCTGCACCGCGACCACGTCGCCGAGGTTCAGGCTGCCGGTGACCATGATCACCACCACCAGGCAGAAGCCCATCGCGATTTCGTAACTCACCATCTGGGCCGACGCGCGCAGCGCACCCAGAAACGCGTACTTCGAGTTCGACGCCCAGCCCGCGATGATCACACCGTACACCTCGATCGAGGTGATCGCCATGATGAGCAGCAGGCCGGCATTGACGTTGGCGAGCACGGCTTCGGGGCCGAACGGAATGGCGACCCACGCGGCGAGCGCCGGCATGATTGCCATGATCGGCCCGAGCCGGAACAGCCCGGGACTCGCAGCCGACGGGTTGATCATTTCCTTGGTGAGCAACTTGACCGCATCGGCGATCGGTTGCAAGAGACCCAGCGGCCCCACCCGATTCGGGCCGTGACGCACCTGGATCCAGCCGAGGAGCTTGCGCTCCCAGAGCGTGGCATAGGCCACCGCCCCCATCAGCGGCAGCAGCACGCAGATGATCTTGATCAGCGTCCAGAGGACCGGCCAGCCGCCCACCGTCCACCAGTTGGCGGCGATGAGGCCGCGGCCGAAGCCGTAGATGGAATCGATCATGCGATTACCCCGGCACCCGGCTTGACGCCGAAGACGGCGTGGCGGCTGCCACGGCCATCGGCCGTCAGTTGCAACGACGTGGCGCGCCGCACCAGGCCGTCGAGCTGGTAAATGCTCGCGACCGCAGGGATCGCCTCTTTTGCGGACCCTGCCGCGAAATCGACGCCCGCGGGTGCCGCGTTGCCAAGCAAAGCCGTCGGCATGTGCGTTCCGGTCGCCTCGCCCTTGCGCACATGAGACAGGACATCTTGCGAAGACTCGAAATCGAAACCTTGCAGACCAAGCAGGTTGGCCAGCACGCGCAACACTTTCCAGGCCGGGCGCGCTTCGCCCAGTGGCTTCACCACCGCATGAAAGCCTTGCACGCGGCCTTCGGCATTCACGAAGGTGCCGGGCGTTTCCGAAAACGGCGCGATCGGCAGCAGAACGTCGCTGAACGCGAGATTGGCTTTGAACGGGCTGAGCGTCACGACCATCTGGGCGTGTTCGAGGCCTGCGGGCGCCGCAGCACCGGCTGCCGAGTCAAATTCGGGTTCGTTGTTGAGCAGCAGCAAAGCCTTCACACCGCCCGACAACATCTGTGCGGCGTTGAGCCCATTGACACCGGGCAACGCACCCGCCCACTGCGCGCCGACCGTGTTGGCCGCTTCGGTCAGGTAACCGACGCTGGCGCCGGTCTGCTCGCCGATCCATTGCGCGAGTGCCAGCAGTTGCGACGCCTGCGCATGGTGCGCTGCGGCGTTGCCGAGCAGGATTGCCTTGCGCTCGCCGCCGAGCAACGACGACGCCAGCGCCTTCGCAGCATCGTTGGCTTCACCGGCGACGGGCGAAGTCGCACCCTTTTCGGCGCCGATGGCCGTGGCCAGATCGGCGAGGGACTGGACCCACTGATCTGCCGCCACGGTCTGCATGCCGGCGAGCGTCATGGCCCACGCGTCGCGGCTGGCCAGTTCCGTCGTCGATGCGATGACGCTCACCTTCGCGCCACGGCGCGCGGCCTGGCGGATGCGCTGCGCGAAGAGCGGATGGTCCTTGCGCAGATTGGAGCCGACCACCAGCACGCGCTGCAACTGCGATAGCGACGCAATCGATGTGCCGAGCCAGTGAATGCCCCCGGCACGTGCGAAGTCTGCATTGCGAAGACGGTAATCGATGTTCTCGCTGCCGAGACCGCGCACCAGTGCGCCAGCCAACGCCAGCTCTTCGACGGTGCTGTGCGGGCTGACGAGTGCGCCGATGGCCGATGCGCCATGGTCGGTCTTGATCTGGCGCAGGCCGTTCGCGACGTATTCGAGTGCCGTCTGCCAATCCACCGCCTGCCACTGACCGCCCTGCTTGAGCATCGGCTGGGTCAGGCGCTCGTCGCTGTTGAGCGCTTCGTACGAGAAACGATCGCGGTCGGCGATCCAGCATTCGTTCACGTCCTCGTTCTCAAGCGGGACGACGCGCATGACCTTGTTGTTCTTGACCTGGACGATCAGGTTCGCACCGGTCGAATCGTGCGGGCTCACCGACTTGCGACGCGACAGCTCCCAGGTGCGGGCGCTGTAGCGGAACGGCTTGCTGGTCAAGGCACCGACCGGACAGATGTCGATCATGTTGCCCGACAGCTCCGAGTCGATGGTCTCACCGAGCACGGTCGTGATTTCGGAATGCTCGCCGCGATGGATCATGCCCAGCTCCATCACGCCCGCGACCTCCTGGCCGAAGCGGACGCAACGCGTGCAGTGGATGCAGCGGGTCATCTCTTCCATGCTGACGAGCGGACCGACGTCCTTGTGGAAGACGACGCGTTTTTCTTCTTCGTAGCGCGACGCAGAGCCGCCGTAGCCGACGGCGATGTCCTGCAACTGGCATTCGCCGCCCTGGTCGCAGATCGGGCAGTCCAGCGGGTGGTTGATGAGCAGGAACTCCATCACCGACTGCTGGGCCTTGATGGCCTTTTCGCTTTTGGTACGAACGATCATGCCCTGCGTCACCGGCGTGGCGCAGGCTGGCATCGGCTTGGGCGCTTTTTCGATGTCGACCAGGCACATGCGGCAGTTCGCCGCGATGCTCAGCTTCTTGTGATAGCAGAAGTGCGGGATGTACGTGCCAGCCTTGTCGGCCGCATGCATCACCATGCTGCCTTCGGTGATCTCCACCTTCTTGCCGTCGATTTCGAGTTCAACCATATGTGTTTACCGGGATCTCAGGCCTTGGCCACTGTGGGGACGACATAGCCCGGAATCAGCGCCTCGAACTCGTGACGGAAATGCTTGATCATGGCGCGCACCGGCATCGCAGCGGCATCGCCCAGCGCGCAGATCGTGCGACCCTGGATGTTGTCGGCGACCGAATTGAGCAGGTCCATGTCGGTCTGGCGACCCAGGCCGTTGTGGATGCGGTCGACCACGCGCCACAACCAGCCCGTGCCTTCACGGCAGGGTGTGCACTGACCGCAGGATTCGTGCATGTAGAAATAGGACAAGCGCCGCAGCGACTCCACCATCGAGCGGCTGTCGTCCATCACGATCACCGCGCCCGAGCCGAGCATCGAGCCGGCCTTGGCGATGGAGTCGTAGTCCATCGTGCATTCCATCATGATGGATGCGGGCAGCACCGGTGATGACGAGCCGCCAGGGATGACCGCCTTGAGCGTGCGGCCCTTGCGCACGCCACCGGCGATCTCGAGCAGCTTGGAGAACGGCGTGCCCATCGGCACTTCATAGTTGCCAGGCCACTCGACGTCGCCGCTGACCGAATAGATTTTGGTGCCGCCGTTGTTCGGCTTGCCGCATTCGAGATAGGCCGGACCGCCGTTGATGATGATCCAGGGCACCGCGGCGAAGGTTTCGGTATTGTTGATCGTCGTCGGCTTGCCGTACAGGCCGAAGCTGGCCGGGAACGGTGGCTTGAAGCGCGGCTGACCCTTCTTGCCTTCGAGCGATTCGAGCAGTGCGGTTTCTTCGCCGCAGATGTAGGCGCCGAAGCCGTGCGCGGCGTGCAACTGGAAGTTGTAGTCGCTGTCCATGATCTTGTCGCCGAGATAACCGGCGGCGCGCGCTTCTTCCAGCGCTTCCTCGAAACGGTCATAGCTCGCGAAGATCTCGCCATGGATGTAGTTGTAGCCCACGCTGATGCCCATCGCATACGCGGCGATGGCCATGCCTTCGATCACGATGTGCGGGTTGAACTGCAGGATGTCGCGGTCCTTGCAAGTGCCCGGTTCGCCTTCGTCCGAATTGCAGACCAGGTACTTCTGGCCCGGGAACTGACGCGGCATGAAGCTCCACTTGAGCCCGGTCGGAAAACCAGCGCCGCCGCGGCCACGCAAACCCGAGGCCTTGACTTCGGCAATCACCTGGTCAGGGGTCAAGCCTTCACTCAGGATTTTCCGCAAGGCCTTGTAGCCGCCGCGCGCTTCGTAGTCGGCCAGCCGCCAGTTGGTGCCATCGAGACCGGCGTAGATCTGCGCACCGATGTGCCGATCGTGAAAACAGGTCTGGACACCCGTGGCCTGAAACTGGGCGAGGACTTGATCCGGCGACATCAGGAAGCCTCCCCGGCGGATGCGCTGCGCAAACCGTCGATCAGTTGGTCGAGCTTTTCGTTGGTCATGAAACTGCACATCGTGCGGTCGTTCACCAGCATCACCGGCGAGTCGGCGCAGGCGCCGAGACATTCGCTTTGCTGCAGCGTGAACAGGCCGTCGGACGTGGTATCGCCCATGTGGATTCCCAACTTCTTCTCAAGATGCGCGAGCGCCCGGGCGCCATCGCGCAGCTGGCATGGAAGGTTGGTGCACACGTTGAGCTTGAACTTGCCCAGCGGATGCTGGTTGTACATGTTGTAGAAGGTCGTGACCTCGTGCACCGCGATCTGCGGCATGCCGAGATAGTCGGCGATGACCTTTTCGTGGTCGAGGCTCACATAGCCGGATTCCTGCTGCACGATCGCCAAGCAGGCCATCACCGCAGATTGGGCCTGGTCTGCAGGGTATTTGGCGACTTCACGCGCGAAACGCTCAAACGCGGCCTCGGAAATTCCAGACGCGTGCACGGCGCCATTGTCGTTGCTCATCGGTCAATCTCTCCGAACACGATGTCCAGGGTACCGATCACGGCAACCGTGTCGGCAATCATGTGGCCGCGCGTCATTTCGTCGAGGGCGGCCAGATGCGCGAAACCGGGCGCGCGGATCTTGAGGCGGTAGGGCTTGTTCGCACCGTCGCTCACCAGGTAGATGCCGAACTCGCCCTTGGGATGTTCCACGGCGGCATACGCTTCGCCCTCGGGCACGTGGAAGCCTTCGGTGAAGAGCTTGAAGTGGTGGATCAGCTCTTCCATGTTGGACTTCATGGATTCACGCTCGGGCGCCGCCACCTTGTGGTTGTCGGTGATGACCGGGCCAGGGTTCACGCGCAACCAGTCGACGCACTGCTTGATGATGCGGTTGGACTGCGCCATCTCTTCCATGCGAACCAGATAGCGGTCGTAGCAGTCACCGGTCTTGCCCACGGGGATGTCGAAATCCATGCGGTCGTACACGTCGTAGGGCTGCTTCTTGCGCAGGTCCCAGGCGATGCCGGAGCCGCGGAGCATCGGGCCCGTGAGGCCGAGGTTCAACGCGCGCTCGGGGGTCATGACGCCGATGCCGACGGTGCGCTGCTTCCAGATCCGGTTGTCGGTGAGCAGTGTGTGGTACTCCTCCATGTGCTTCACGAAGCGTTGCGTGAAGTCATCGATGAAGTCGAGCATCGAACCCTGGCGGTTCTCGTTCATCCGAGCGAGCGCCTTGGCGTTCTTGATTTTGCTGACCTTGTACTGCGGCATGGTGTCCGGCAGATCGCGGTACACGCCGCCGGGCCGGAAGTAAGCCGCGTGCATGCGCGCGCCCGACACCGCTTCGTACATGTCGAACAGATCTTCGCGTTCACGGAACGCATAGATCAGGATGGTCGAACTGCCGCAATCGTTGCCGTGCGAGCCCAGCCACATCAGGTGATTGAGCAGCCGGGTAATTTCCGAGAACATCACGCGGATGTACTGCGCACGAATCGGCACTTCGAGGCCGAGCAGCTTTTCGATGGCCAGACAGTACGCGTGCTCGTTGCACATCATCGACACGTAGTCGAGACGGTCCATGTACGGGAGCGACTGGATAAAGGTCTTGCCTTCGGCCAGCTTTTCGGTGGCGCGGTGCAGCAGGCCGATGTGCGGATCGGCGCGCTGGACGACTTCACCATCGAGCTCGAGCACCAGGCGCAGGACGCCGTGCGCGGCCGGATGCTGAGGCCCGAAGTTCAGGGTGTAGTTCTTGATTTCGGCCATATCAGTGCAAGCCGCCGTAGTTTTCTTCGCGGATGATGCGCGGCGTGACCTCGCGCGGCTCGATCGACACCGGCTGGTAGACCACGCGCTTGAGCTCTTCGTCGTAACGCATTTCGACGTGCCCGGACAGCGGAAAGTCCTTGCGGAAAGGGTGGCCGATAAAACCGTAGTCGGTCAGGATCCGACGCAGGTCTTCGTGCCCGTCGAACACGATGCCGTAAAGGTCGAAGGCTTCGCGTTCGAACCAGTTGGCGGCGTTCCAGACATGCATCACCGAAGGAAGCACGGGAAAATCGTCGTCCGGGCAAAACACCTTCACCCGCACGCGCTGGTTCAGGCTGACGGACAGCAGATGGGAAACCGCGCAGTAGCGCAGGCCGTCCCATTCGGTGTCGCGCCACGCCGAGTAGTCGACGCCGCACAGATCGATGAGCTGCTCGAACTTGCAACCGGGCGCGTCGCGCAGGGTCTGCATGGCTTCGAGATAGTCGGCGGCCTTCAGCACCAGGGTCACCTCGCCCAGCGCGACGGTGATGCTGACGACCTTGTCGCCGAGGACTGAAGAAAGGGTGTCCCGAAGAGCTTCGGGCGCGATCGCAAAGGCTGTCATGGATGTCCGTTCAGGCGCGAGCGATGGTGTTCGTGCGGCGCACCTTCTGCTGCAGCTGGATGATTCCGTAGATCAGCGCTTCGGCGGTCGGCGGGCAACCCGGCACGTACACGTCGACCGGCACGATGCGGTCGCAACCGCGAACCACCGAATAGCTGTAGTGGTAGTAGCCGCCGCCATTGGCACACGAGCCCATCGACAGCACCCAGCGCGGCTCGGCCATCTGGTCATACACCTTGCGCAGCGCCGGTGCCATCTTGTTGCACAACGTGCCGGCCACGATCATCAGATCGGACTGGCGCGGGCTCGCGCGGAACACCTCTGCGCCGAAGCGGCCGATGTCGTAGCGCGCCGCAGCGGCGTGCATCATTTCGACGGCGCAGCACGCCAGGCCGAACGTCATCGGCCAGAGCGAGCCGGTCTTGGCCCAGTTCACGACGGCGTCGTACGACGTCGTGGCAAAGCCTTCTTTGAAAACGCCTTCAATGGCCATGGGTGTACCTTGTTGCCGGAACCCGGCTATTCCCAGTCAAGTGCGCCTTTTTTCCACTCGTAGACAAAGCCCACGACAAGGATCGCCAGGAAGATCACGACCGCCCAGAAACCTGTCGCGCCGACTTCTTTCAGCGCCACGGCCCAGGGAAACAGAAAAGCAATTTCGAGGTCGAAAAGAATGAAAAGGATGGCGACCAGGTAGTAGCGCACATCGAACTTCATGCGGGCGTTTTCAAACGCCTCGAAGCCGCATTCGTAAGGAGAATTTTTTGCCGCATCCGGCCGGTTGGGACCGAGGATGTAGCCAAGAACCTGTGGAGCGATGCCGACACCGACGCCGACCAGGATGAACAACAGGACGGGCAGGTAGGAATCGAGGTTCATCAGGGTATACCGCTTGCCACCGGCAGGAACTGTTCCTGCCGGTGATATTTGGTGCGGTCGGCGAGACTCGAACTCGCACAGCTTTCGCCACTACCCCCTCAAGATAGCGTGTCTACCAATTTCACCACGACCGCGGTTTTTCTGTCCAGATGGCATGAGGAACCCGTGAGGGTTTTAGCTTTCCAGACAGCTTAAGAGTTTACCCTGAAATGCAGCCTTTTCTCACAGGCCGATGCACTGAAAACAACGAGATTACTTGGTCGGGATCTGCGCGGGACCCGAAGCCGGTGCAGCAGGTGCCGAAGCCGGTGCGCTGCCTGCAGGAATCTGGGCACCGGAAGCACCCGATGCGGCGGGCGCGGGAACGCCCACGGCGGCGCGCTCGAGCAGACTGCCGCCACCGCCGCTGTTCGGCCGCGAGTGGCTGAAGTACGCCAGGGCCAAGGTGCACACGAAGAAAACGGCAGCCAGCACGGCCGTCGTGCGCGACAAGAAGTTGGCACTTCCGCTGGCGCCGAACAGGCTGCCTGCACTGCCGCTTCCGAAGGCTGCACCCATGTCGGCACCCTTGCCATGCTGCACGAGGATCAGCCCGATCATCGCGAGCGCCGAGAGCATCTGCACGGCGACCAATAGGTTGAGGATCACATTCATTCTTCTTACTCCTGATTTGATAGCAGCCCGCGCCTGTGTTCAGGCGGCTGCGGCAATGATTTGCAGAAAGTCTGCGGCTTTGAGCGACGCGCCGCCGATGAGGCCGCCGTCGATGTCGGGCTGGCCCAGCAACTCGGCAGCATTCGCCGCGTTCATGCTGCCGCCGTAGAGGATCCGGATGCCCGCGGCGTGTTCGCTTGCCGCGTGGTGCAGCTGCGCACGCAACAATGCATGCACCGCCTGCGCCTGCGCGGGCGTGGCGGTCTTGCCGGTACCGATCGCCCAGATCGGTTCGTAAGCCACGACGATCTCACTGATGCAGTGGCCGTTGACATGGATGATCGCCGCCAGTTGGCGCTTCACGACCTCTTCGGTCTGCCCTGCGTCGCGCTGCGCCAGCGTTTCGCCCACGCACACGATTGGCATGATGCCGTTGGCCAATACAGCGGCGGCTTTGGCGGCCACGCCTTCGTCGGTTTCACCGTGGTACTGACGACGCTCCGAATGGCCGACGATGGCATAGCGCACACCGAAATCCTTCAGCATGACCGCCGACTGCTCCCCGGTGAAAGCGCCCTGCGGATGGGCCGACACATCCTGTGCGCCGAGGGCCAGCGACGAGCTGGCCACCAACGACTGCACCTGCGCCAGATACGGCGCGGGCACGCACAGCGCAACATCGCACGCCGGCGCACCGGCGCCCTGCAACAAGGCCTTCACGAGCGCCTCGTTCGCCGCCAGGCTGCCGTTCATCTTCCAATTACCGGCGATCAGCTTCTTCTTTGTCATCGTCATCGCACTCACCACGTCAGCACGATCTTGCCGATGTGCTCGTTGGACTCCATGAGGGTGTGCGCCTGCGCCGCACCACTCGGCTCGCCGATGGCGGCGAACGTGCTGTGGATCACCGGCTGGATCGCCCCGGCTTCCAGCAGCGGCCACACCTTTTCGCGCAACGCCTTCGCGATCGCGCCCTTGAACGCGATCGGCCGCGGCCGCAATGTCGACCCCGTCACCGTGAGGCGACGGCGCAACAGCACGCCCGCGTTGAACTCCGCCTTGACGCCGCCCTGCACCGCGATGATCACGATGCGGCCGTCCTCGGCCATGCAATCGATCTCGCGCGCCACATAGTCGCCGGCGACCATGTCGAGCAGCACGTCGACGCCCTTGCCGTCGGTCAAACGCTTGACCTCGGCCACGAAGTCGGCCTTCTTGTAGTTGATCGCGTGATCGGCGCCCAGCTTCAGGCAGGCGTCGCACTTCTCGTCCGAGCCGGCCGTCACGATCACCGTGGCGCCGAGCGCCTTGGCCAGCTGGAGCGCCGTCACGCCGATGCCGCTCGATCCGCCCTGGATCAACAGCGTCTCGCCTTTTTGCAGGCGACCGCGTTCGAACACGTTGCTCCACACAGTGAAGAACGTCTCCGGCAGCGAAGCCGCTTCCAGCGTGCTCCAGCCACGCGGCGCGGGCAGGCACTGCGCGACCGGGGCGACGCAATATTCGGCGTAACCGCCGCCTGCCACCAGGGCGCACACGAGGTTGCCGATGGCGAACCCTGCCGCGGCCATGGCCTCGGCATCGCCCGCCACGATCTCGCCGGCCACTTCGAGGCCCGGCAAGTCGGAGGCGCCCGGCGGCACCGGGTAGTGGCCCATGCGTTGCAGCACGTCGGGCCGGTTCACGCCGCTGGCCGCCACGCGAATCAACAGTTCACCCACGCCGGCCACCGGCTGCGGACGCTCCGTCACGCGCAGCACCTCAGGGGCGCCGAACGAAGAGATTTCAATGGCTTTCATGGTCTTTTCGGGGCTGCAGCGCCTGCAAGACAGGCGCAGACTGCTATCAAAAAAGATAGCGGCGGCTTCGTCGAGACGAGGCCGCCGCATCCGGTCGACTTACTCCTGCGATTCGCGCGGAGCGTGCTCTGCGGCAGGTGCCGGCGAGTCGTTGCGCGGTGCGTCGTTGCGCGGTGCATCGTTGCGTTCGCCTTCGAAGCGCGGCGGACGGTCGCCACGCGGTGCGCGGTCGCCACGGTCTTCACGCGGGCCACGGTCGCTGCGCGGCGGACGGTCGCCGCGGTCTTCGCGCGGTGCACGTTCCTGGAATTCCATGCCGGCCGGACGCTCGGTCAGGGCCTTCATCGACAGCTTGACGCGGCCCTTTTCGTCCGTCTCGAGGACCTTGACCTTCACGATCTGGCCTTCGCTCAGGTAGTCCTGCACGCGCTCGACACGCTCGTGCGCGATCTGGCTGATGTGCAGCAGACCGTCCTTGCCGGGCAGCAGGTTGATCAGTGCGCCGAAGTCCAGGATCTTCGTGACCGGGCCTTCGTACACCTTGCCGATTTCGACTTCCGCCGTGATCTGCTCGATGCGCTTCTTGGCGAGTTCGGCCTTTTCCGGGTCGACCGATGCGATCGTGATGGTGCCGTCTTCGTCGATGTTGATCGTCGTGCCGGTTTCTTCCTGCAGCCCGCGAATGACCGCGCCGCCCTTGCCGATCACGTCGCGAATCTTCTCGGGGTTGATCTTCAGCGTGGTCATGCGGGGCGCGAAGTTCGACACTTCGGTCTTGGCCTCGCCCATGGCTTCCTGCATCTTGCCCAGGATGTGCATGCGCGCTTCCTTGGCCTGAGCCAGGGCGACCTGCATGATTTCCTTCGTGATGCCTTGGATCTTGATGTCCATCTGCAGCGCGGTGATGCCGGCGGTCGTGCCGGCCACCTTGAAGTCCATGTCGCCCAGGTGATCTTCGTCGCCCAGGATGTCGGTCAGCACCGCGAAGCGGTTGCCTTCCTTGATCAGGCCCATGGCAATACCGGCGACGTGCGCCTTCATCGGCACGCCGGCATCCATCATCGACAGGCAACCGCCGCAGACCGAAGCCATCGACGACGAGCCGTTCGACTCGGTGATTTCGGACACGACACGCACCGTGTACGGGAATTCTTCCTTGCTCGGCAGCACGGCGACGAGCGCGCGCTTGGCCAGACGGCCGTGGCCGATTTCGCGGCGCTTGGTCGAGCCCATGCGGCCCACTTCGCCGGTGGCGAACGGAGGCATGTTGTAGTGGAACAGGAAGCGGTCTTCGTACTCGCCGGCCAGTGCGTCGATGCGCTGTGCGTCGCGTTCGGTACCGAGCGTGGTGATCACCAGCGCCTGTGTTTCGCCGCGGGTGAACAGCGCCGAACCGTGGGTGCGTGGCAGCACGGAATTGCGGATCTCGATCGGGCGCACGGTGCGCGTGTCGCGGCCGTCGATGCGGGGTTCGCCTTCGAGGATCTGGCTGCGGACGATCTTGGCTTCGATCTCGAACAGCAGGTCGTTGACCTTGCCGGCGTCGAACGGCTCGCCGGCGTCTTTGAGCGCCGCCATCACACTGGCGTTGGCTTCACGCAGGGCTTGCGTGCGCGCTTGCTTGCTGCGGATCTGGTACACGGCGCGCAGCTTTTCTTCGGCCAGGCCCTTGACCTTGGCGATGAAGGCTTCGTCCTTGGCGGCAGGCTGCCAATCCCACACCGGCTTGCCGGCGTCGCGCACGAGTTCGTGGATCGCGTTGATCGCGATGGCGGCCTGCTCATGGCCGAACACCACGCCGCCGAGCATGATTTCTTCGCTCAGTTGCTGGGCTTCGGACTCGACCATCAGCACGGCCGCTTCGGTGCCGGCGACGATCAGGTCCATCTGCGAATCCTTGCGCGCCGTCTGGCCCGGGTTCAGCACGTACTGGCCGTTGACGTAGCCCACGCGGGCGGCGCCGATCGGGCCGCTGAACGGGATGCCGGAGACCGACAGCGCGGCGGACACGCCGATCATGGCGGCGATGTCGGCATCGACCTCGGGGTTGAGCGACAGCGTGTGGATCACCACATGCACTTCGTTCAGGAAGCCTTCAGGGAACAGCGGGCGGATCGGGCGGTCGATCAAGCGGCTGGTCAGGGTTTCGTGTTCGCTGGGCTTGGCTTCGCGCTTGAAGAAGCTGCCGGGGATCTTGCCGGCGGCGTAGGTCTTCTCGATGTAGTCGACGGTCAGCGGAAAGAAGTCCTGGCCCGGCTTGGCGGTCTTGGAAGCGACCACGGTGGCCAGGATCACGGTGCCGTCGATCTCGACGGTGACGGCGCCGCCAGCCTGGCGGGCGATCTCACCGGTTTCCATGACGACGGTCTTGTCGCCCCACTGGAAGGACTTGGTGACTTTGTTGAAGAGGCTCATTTTTGCTCCTGTTTTGATAGCGAGGTACCCAGACCCCGCGGGCGTTGGAGCGCTTTTTCAGAACACGATGCCATTCCAGCGAAACCCGCCCGGGGATTCCTTGGAATGACACAGCGTCGCTCTGTTTTGCGGCTCCGAAGTAAAAAACGCCTGAGCTAGCGGACTAACTCAGGCGTTTTTGCATGCGATTCGAATTACTTGCGCAGGCCCAACTTGGCGATCAGCGCGGCGTAACGCTGGACATCCCTGGACTTCAGGTAGTCGAGCAACTTGCGGCGGCGGCTCACCATGCGCAGCAGACCACGACGACCGTGATGGTCCTTGGCGTGCGTCTTGAAGTGAGGCATCAACTCGTTGATGCGGGCGGTCAGCAGTGCGACCTGCACTTCAGGACTGCCGGTGTCGTTGGCGGCGCGGGCGTTGTCTTTGACGACTTCAGCCTTGATGGACGATGCGATCATGTTTGATTTCCTGTTCCGGTTTGTTTGACTTGCGGTGTGCGCTGGAACTGCATACACCGTGCGCCTTGCGGCAATGAACCCGGGATTATAGCCCGCCCCCAGGCTGCGCGCACTTCGTGTCGCTTCTCCAACCCCCTACCGGGGGCGGCGCCAGCGGCCCGGCGAAGCCGGTTCCGCGGCACCCCACCCACAAAAGCGGGGCCTGCGGCCCGCTTACCTTTGAGCGGCCAGCCAGCGCTTCAGGCGCTCCACGCCCTCAACCAGCCGCTGCGGGTCTTTGGAGGCGAAGCACCAGCGCAGCCAGCCTTGCGCTTCGGGCGCGAAGGCGTTGCCCGGGGCGAGGCCGAGGCCGGCCTCGGTCACCAGGCGCTTGGCCACGTCGAGCGAATCGTCGAAGCCTTCGAGGCGGAAAAAGGCATACATGCCGCCCTTGGCGGGCACCACCTGCACACCGGGCACCCGGGCCAGCAGCGGCAGCAGCGTGTCGCGGCAGTGCTTCAGGTGGGCCACCACGCGCGGCGTGATGTCGTCGGTGTTCTTCAGCGCGGCGATCCCGGCGCGCTGGGTGAACACGCTGGCGCACGAGGTGTTGAACTCGATCAGCTTGCCCAGGTCGTCCATCAGCGCGGGCGGCAGCACCAGCCAGCCCAGGCGCCAGCCCGTCATGAGGAAGCTTTTGGAAAAGCTGTGCGCCACCACCAGCCGGTCGTCCGGCGCGGCGATGTCCAGGAAGCTCGGCGCGCAGCCGTTCGGCGACGGCTCGAAGTACAGCCGCTCGTACACCTCGTCGGCCAGGATCCAGGTGCCAGTCGCGCGGCAGTGGTCGAGGATGGCGCGCTGCTCGTCGCCGGTCAGCGTCCAGCCGGTCGGGTTGTTCGGCGCGTTGACGATCAGGAGCTTCGTCTTGTCGGTCACGGCGCGTCGGAGCGCCGCCATGTCGAGCGTCCACTCGCCTCGCACCGGCACCAGTGGCAGGCAGCGCACGGTGGCGCCCATGATGGCCGGCTGGGCCGTCAGGTTGGGCCAGACGGGCGTGATGGCGACCACTTCGTCGCCCGCGTCGACCAGCGCCTGCACCGCCAGCATCAACGCGTTCACGCCGCCCGACGTGACCGCGATCCGCCCGGCGTCGACGCGCGGATGCAGCCGGCTCGTGTAGACGGCGATCGCTTCGCGCAGTTCGGGCAATCCGAGGTTGTGGGCGTAGAAGGTCTCGCCCCGATTCAACGAATCGATGGCGGCCTCTCGGATGACTTCGGGCGTGACCTCGTCGCTCTCGCCGAACCAGAAGGCCAGCACGTCGCTGCGGCCGAGGCCGGCGTTGGCCACTTCACGGATCTTGGAGGCTTCGAGGTTCTGGATGGCGCTGCGCATGGTGGTTCTCGTGTTCAGGGACGCTGCATTTTGCAAGTCGTCGGCAATTCTGCGCGGGAGGCTTCGACGTTCTTGATCACGCGAAACCCGAAGCCCGACCCCTCGACGTCGAAGGGCACGCCGGGCGCGCCCTGCCGGTCCATCACGCCGACGACGAGCGGCTGCTGGAACTGATGGTCCGCGGCGCGCATCTGGCCGGTGCGGCCGCTCAGGCTGACCCGCACCTTTTCGAGCTGGAGCGCCACGGGCTGCGCCTCCACGCTGCCGGCCTGTTCGATCGCTTGCGCGAGGGCCTCGACCATGAGCTGCATGCGCATGTGCACGTAATCGTCCGACGGGTTGGGAAAGCGTTGGCGAAACGCGCGATAGAACGTGGCCGACTCCGGCGTCTGCACGTTCGGCAACCAGTCGGCCACCGCGATCACCTTGCCGATGCCGGCCTCGCCGATGGCAGCCGGCGCGCCGAGTGCGTTGCCGTAGAACGTGTAGAACTTGCCTTCGAAGCCGACCTCGCGTGCGGCCTTCACGAGCAGCGTCAGGTCGTTGCCCCAATTGCCGGTGATCACCGCCTGCGCGCCGCTCGACTGGATCTTCACTGCATAGGGCGCGAAGTCTTTCACGCGGCCCAGCGGATGGAGTTCGTCGCCGACGATCTGCACATCGGGACGCTGCACGCCGAGCTGCCGGCGGCTTTCGCGCAACACCGCCTGGCCGAAGCTGTAGTCCTGCCCGATCAGGTAGACGCGCTTCACGTCGCGATCGTCCTTCACCACGTCCATGAGCGCGGCCACGCGCATGTCGGCATGGGCGTCGAAACGGAAGTGCCAGAAGCTGCAGCGCTCGTTGGTCAGCACCGGATCGACCGCCGAGTAGTTGAGGAACAGCACGCGGCGCGACGGGTCGCGCTCATTGTTCTTGTCGACCGCGTCGAGCAGCGCGGCCGCGGTCGCCGACGAGTTGCCCTGCATGACGACGCGCGCACCGTTGTCGATGGCCGAACGCAACGCCGACAGCGCCTCTTCGTTCTGGCCCTTGCTGTCGTAGCGATCGAGCTGCAGCGGCCGCGCCCCGCCGGCAACTTGATGCCGCCACGCGCGTTCACGCGTTCCACGGCCCACAGCAAATTGCGAAAGACAGCCTCGCCGGTATTGGCGAAAGGGCCGCTCAAACTTTCGATCAGAGCGATGCGGATGGGTGCCGGGGCCTGCGCGCGCGCCGTCAACAGCACTGGCGCGCCTAGCGCCAGCGCACCGAATTTCAAGGCCCGGCGACGCCAAATAAAGGTGGAATTCATTCTCTTGAAACGGGTACCGGCGTGCCTAGATGAGGTGGCAAGCGGCACGCATGAATGGAGGGGCCGCGCAGTGTACGGGACACACGTTTCTTGTCCCCGTTGAGTTCATTGCTTCAAGGAATCACCATGTTTTTCGCACCCGCCACCCGCACCGCCCGCCTCGCCCGCGTTCCTACGATCGCAGCTTCGAGCGCTTCGTCAACGAAGCCTTCACCGGCGCCCGCCGCACCTTCGATGTCGCGCAGGACGAGACGAGCTGGATGCTCTCGCTCGACGTGCCCGGCCTGTCGCGTGAAGACCTCACCATCGGCATCGAAGGTGCCGTGGTCCGCATCGAGAGCAAGGCCGACGCCAAGCGCGCGGTGCGGGCGGCGTATGAGTTTCCGCTGGCCATCGACACCAGCGTGAGCGAAGCCAGGCTCGAGAACGGCGTGCTGACCCTGAAGCTCGGCAAGCTGCTGCCGGTCAGCAACGTCACGCAGTTGCCGATCAACTGAGCGTGCGCACCCGGAAGCCGGCGACCGACCGTCGCCGGTTTTTTCGTTTCCGAACCGCACAATCGGGGCGATGCGAACGCACCTCCAACGGGCCGATGGCCACACCCGCGCCGACACCCTCCTCGTGTTCTTGCCGGGTGCGTTCCTGCCGCCCGAAGCGTTCGAGCGCGAAGGCTTCGTGAGCGCAGTGCGTGAGCGCCACCTGGCGGCCGACATGCTGCTGGTCGATGCCAACGTGTCGTACTTTCACGACCAGACCTTCGTCGAGCGGCTGAGCGCCGACGTGATCGTGCCGCAGCGTGCGGCGGGCTACCGGCAGATCTGGCTGGTCGGCATTTCCATCGGGGGTTTCGGAGCGCTGATCCACGAATTGGCGCGACCCGGTGCGGTGGACGGCATCGTCGCGCTCGCGCCCTACCTGGGACGGCGGCCGCTCGGCGCGGCCATTCACAAGGCCGGTGGGCTGCGCGCCTGGCGGGCGCCGGAGGGTCCGCCGCCCGACGAAGAACTCGACCGCCAGCTGTGGCCCTGGCTGCAGCAATATGCGGCGCCGCCCGCCACGAAAAAGCTGCCACCGCTTTACCTGGGATTCGGCCTTGCCGATCGCTTCGCAGCGAACCATCGCCTGCTGGCCGATGCGTTGCCCGACGGGCGGGTGTTCACCACCGAGGGTGGCCACGACTGGCCGCAATGGTCGCGGCTCTGGCGCAAGGTGCTCGACGTGCTGCCGCTGGCTAGGACACGGCCAGGGCCGTCATGGGCCAGCGCGGCTTGACGTCAAACGCATAGCGCGCCGTCGCTTGCGACAGCCCCGACTGCAGGCGCATCGCCGCGGCCATCGCGATCATGGCGCCGTTGTCGGTGCACAGATGCAGCTCGGGGTAGTGAACCCGAACCCCACGCCGGGCACAAGCCGCGTTCAGTTGCTCCCGCAGCGATTGGTTGGCACCCACGCCGCCGGCCACGACCAGGCGGTCGAGCCCGGTCTGCTCCAAGGCCTTCATCGATTTCTTCAGCAGCACTTCGACGATCGCGGCCTGCGTCGACGCTGCCAGGTCGGCCTTGCGCGCCTGCAGTTCGGGGCCGAGCTTTTTGGCTTGCGTCAGCACCGCCGTCTTCAGCCCGGCGAACGAAAAATCCAGATCGCCGCTGTGCAGCAACGGGCGCGGCAGCTTGAACGCGGTCGCGTCGCCCGCCTCCGCCAGTTTCGCGAGCCACGGGCCGCCGGGGTACGGCAAGCCCATCAGCTTGGCGCTCT
The DNA here is from genome assembly GCF_001577265.1 of Variovorax sp. PAMC 28711. Lineage (NCBI taxonomy): Bacteria > Pseudomonadati > Pseudomonadota > Betaproteobacteria > Burkholderiales > Comamonadaceae > Variovorax > Variovorax sp. PAMC 28711. The sequence continues at coordinate 485,517 of NZ_CP014517.1, forward strand.
TGTCGAAGGCTTCGCCGGCCGCGTCGTCGATGGTCTCGCCGAGCAGTTCGTAGCGGCCGACGCCGTCGACGCGCATCAGCTGGGTGTGACCGCCCGAGACCAGCAAGGCGACAAAAGGGAATTCGGGCGGGTCGATGCTCAGGAACGGCGACAGCAGATGCCCTTCGAGATGGTGCACGCCGAGCACCGGCTTGCCGAGCGACGCCCCCAGCGCGCACGCGACACCGGCGCCCACGAGCAACGCGCCCGCCAGCCCGGGCCCTTGTGTGTAGGCCACCACATCGATGTCCTTCAGCGAACGGCCGGCGTCCGCCATGACGCTTTCGGTCAGCGGCAGTACGCGGCGGATGTGATCGCGGCTGGCCAGCTCGGGCACCACGCCGCCGTAGGCCTGGTGCATGCTGATCTGGCTGTGCAGCGCGTGCGACAGCAACACCGGCAGCGTCTGGTCATGCGACTCGACCAGCGCCACGCCGGTCTCGTCACACGATGATTCGATTCCCAACAAGAGCATGGGCCGAGTGTAGGCGGCGCCCCAAAACCCCGTTTTGAGGCATGAATGTTGCTGCATGTCTTTTCATGAAATCCGGATTGAGCTTCCTCGTGGCCGCCCGCCGCTGCGAAATCGAGGAACTGGAACAACTCGCCCGCACCAGCGACCTCGTTGGCGTGATCGGCCGCCTGGTGCACGCGCTCCAGCGTGAACGCGGGCTGTCGAACGTGTTCATCGCGTCGCGCGGCCTGCGCTTTGCCGACCAGCGCGGTCAACAGATCACCGCGACCCGACAGGTCGAACAGGAAGTCCGCGCCGGTTTCGACGAGCTCGCCACGGATTCCCGCCGCGCCGGCAGCAGCGCGCGGCTTTTCAGCCGCATCGCCTGGGTGCTCCCGGGGCTCGATGCACTGCCCGAGCTGCGCCGCCGCGTCGGCGCCCTCGAACTCTCGCCCGCGCAGGCCACGGCCGCCGTGGTGAAACTCATCGCCGGCCTGCTGGCCGTGGTGTTCGAAGCGGCCGACGGCGCCACCGATCCCGAGATCTCGCGCCTGCTGGTCGCGATGTTCAACTTCATGCAAGGAAAGGAATTCGCCGGGCAGGAGCGGGCTTTCGGTGCGGCGGCGTTCTCGCTGGGCCGCACCGACGACGCGAGCCGCCATCAGTGGCTGCACCTCATCGAATCGCAGGAGCGCTGCTTCCAGGTGTTCACCGATTTCTCGACGCCGCCGCTGCTCGCGCTCTGGCAGCACAACCAATCGGACGCGACCCTGGCCGAGCTGGAACGGTTGCGCCGCATCGGCGCCTTGCCGGTCGGCCAGACGCTCGACCCGGCGCTCAGCCAGCCCTGGTTCGATTGCTGCACCCGCCGCATCGATGCGATGAAGACGGTCGAGGAGCATCTGGCGGCCGAACTGCGCGCGGGCTGCGGCCGAAAGACCGGGCAGGCGCGTGACGAGTTGCTGAAGTACCAGCAGATCCTCGACACGCTGGAGCAGCAGTCCGATGGCGCGGTCGCTGCGTCCGACGATCTGTTCTTCGACGAGGCGGTGAGCGGCGACGCGCCCGACGCGCCCTACGGCCGTCACCTGGAGCGCTCGGTGCTCGAGATGGTCCAGCAGCAATCGCGCCGACTGCAGGCGATGAGCGAAGAGCTTGAAACCGTGCGCGCCTCGCTCAACGAACGCAAGGTGGTCGAGCGCGCCAAGGGCCTGTTGATGGCGCACCGCCGCATGACGGAAGAAGAAGCCCACAAGATGCTGCGCCAGACCGCGATGAACCAGAACCGCCGGCTCATCGACGTGGCCGAGTCGGTGCTCGCCATGGCCGACTACCTGGCCGTGGATGCGCCGCGCTGAACGCGAGCGCGGACGCTTTGGTGCACCGCACAACAATCGTGCTCTCGCTCGTCTCTCGCCCGCATGCGGCCGAAGTGCTCGCCAACTCTTACCGTCTCGCTATCTTTTTCGTGGCAATGGGGGGTGTGCATGTTGCCGGCACACAGCTTGCGGCCGTCAAGACATCGGACCGAGGAGGTCTGAGGCAGGCGGCACCCAATGGCGGGTGTCTCCCACCGAACTGGACAAAGGCGTCCTTCGCCGCATGGGCTCGTTTTTCGACGAGCAGCCCGTGTGCGGTGAGGACGCCTTTTTCGTCTTCCGCACTTGCCCTTTTTCAGCGGAGTTCCCCCCCATGACCGATACGCAAACGACATTCAAGCTGAGCCGCCGCACCGTTTTGAAAACCGCCGCCCTCGGCGCCTGGGCATGAGCAGCGCTCAGCCTCCACTGCATCGGCATGCGCCAGTCGGCGGGCACCGCGAAGAACGCAGGTCTCATCAACCTGCACCGAACTGCAGGGCGCGCTCCAGCGCATGGTGCGTGCGACCGCACCCGAGGCCGCCAAGACCGCACCGCGAGCACGGTCATGGCCGGCTTCATGGCCGGCATAAGCGAGGCCGGATTCCGGCATAACGGTTGCGGGACAATCCGCATACCCATGGGAATCAGTCACTACATCAAGGAAATCGGCCGCGGCGCGCGCGGCGCGAAGCCGCTCACGCGCGAACAAGCCACCGACCTCTTCGGCCAGGTGCTGGACGGCAGCGTGACCGACCTCGAAGTCGGCGCCTTTTGCTTGGCGATGCGCATCAAGGGCGAGACGCCGGACGAGATGGCAGGATTTCTCGACGCGACCCACGCACGCCTGAACCGCTTTCCAGCCGGCGCGCAACCGCTCATCGTGCTGCCCAGCTACAACGGCGCACGCAAGCTCCCCGTGCTCACGCCGCTGCTCGCGCTGCTGATTGCGCGCGAAGGATTGCCGGTGCTGGTGCACGGCGCGGCAACCGAATCGTCGCGCGTACTCGCGTCGGGCGTGCTCGCAGCGCTCGGAATGCCCGCGCTGACCGCCGTCGACACCGTCGTCAGCGGCACGGTCGCGTTTGCACCGACCGAACTGCTCAGCACGGGCCTGAAGCGCCTCCTCGACGTGCGCCGCGTGGTCGGGCTGCGCAACCCGGCGCACAGCGTGGTCAAGCTCATGCAACCCACGGCCGGCCCGTCGATCGTGGTCGCGAGCTACACGCATCCAGAGTACGCGCAGTCGATGGCGGCGACCTTCGCGCTGATGGGCATGAGCGCTCTGCTCTCGCGCGGACTCGAAGGCGAAGTGGTGTCCGACCCGCGCCGCACCGCGCAGATCGACGGTTTCATCCGCGGCGAGCGCATCCCCTTGCAGGCGCAGGAGGCCGGCACGCACAATGACGTCGAAGGCCTGCCGAAGGAAACCGACATCGACACCACGGCGACCTACACACGGCGCGTGCTGGCCGGCGAGCTGCCGGTGCCGGGCGCGATCGCACAACAGGTTCGACACATCGTTCAACTGGCGGCACGGCTATGAGCAACCTCACTTCGAACCCTGGCACCTGCACGCTGGTCGGTGCCGGCCCCGGCGACCCGGACCTGCTGACCTTGAAAGCCGTCAAGGCGATCCATGCGGCCACGGTGCTGTTCGTCGACGACCTGGTGAACGAGGCCATCCTGACCTACGCACGACCGGAGGCGCGCATCGTGCACGTCGGCAAACGCGGCGGCTGCAAGAGCACGCCGCAGGCCTTCATCGAGAAACTCATGATCACGGCAGTGCGCGAAGGCGAATGCGTGGTGCGGCTCAAGGGCGGCGACCCGTTCATCTTCGGCCGCGGTGGCGAAGAGGTGGAGCACCTGCGGGAAGCGGGCATCGAATGCGCCGTGGTCAACGGCATCACCGCGGGCCTCGCCGCCATGACCAGCCTCGGCGTGCCACTCACGCATCGCGACCATGCGCAGGGTGTCGTGTTCGTCACCGGTCATGCCCGCACCGGCGCTGCGGCCGTCGACGACCCGACCGACTGGCGCGCCCTGGCCGCCACCGCGCACAACGCGCGGCTCACGCTGGTGATCTACATGGGCGTGGCGGGTGCCGGACACATCCAGAGCGAACTGCTGCAAGGCCTGCCGGGCGACACGCCGGTGGCGGTGATCCAGCATGCGAGCCTGCCGCAGCAACGCCACATCGCGACCACGCTGGCGTGCCTGCAGTCGGGCATCGCCCAAGCCGGGCTCGCGAGCCCCTCGGTGATCGTGGTGGGCGATGTGCTGCAGGGTCTCATCGCGGCGGGCCTGCCGCAAATGCGCGACCAGTTCGGAACCTGAGTACAGCCAATGAAACGCATCACCCTGCTCGCTGCGATCTGCGCGGCGCTCCTCGTCTCGGCTTGCGCATCGCGCGTCGACCTGCCTTCCAGCGACAACCTGCGCGTCGGCCTGCGCATACAGAACTCGGCCATCGCGCCGGGCAACGGCGGTGAGTTGATCAACGGCGCCGCGCTGCTGCCGGGCGACATCCTGCTGACCTCGGTCGCGACGCTCAACTCCTTCGGCATCCGCCTGGGCACCTTCTCGCCGGTGAGCCACGCGCTGCTGTACCTGGGCGACGGCCAGATCGCCGAAGCCGTCGGAAGCGGGGTGCGCGCGCGCAGCCTCGACGCGGTCATCGCCGAAGAGCAGATGGTGGTGGCGTTCCGCGTGCCGGGCATCGACGCCGCGCATGTCGAGCGTCTTCGTGCCTGGGCAATCTCGCAGGTCGGGGTTCGCTACAACACGGTCGGCGTGGTGCTGAACGCGCCTTTCGTGCTGAACCGGCGCGTGTGCGAGTTGCCGCTGATTCCATCGGCCGTGAGCCGCTTCTGCGTGACCGGCATGGCGATGGTGCAGCTCGGCGGCAGCCACGACGATCGCTTCTTTTGCTCGCAGTTCGTGCTGGAGGCCTACAACCAGGCCGGCCTGCCGATCACCACGGCCGATCCGCGCTGGGTCAGCCCTGCCGACCTGCTGCACATGCGCGAAGGCGACGTGCCGACGATCGCCGCCACGCAACCGCTGCGCTACGTGGGTCACCTCAAATACAACCCGCCGCCCGTCATCGTGGTGGACGGGAACAGCACCCGCTGACCGCGTTGAATACCTTCGACGTCGTCATCATCGGCGCGGGCGCTGCCGGCCTGTTCTGCGCCGGCGTGGCCGGGCAGCGCGGCAAGAGGGTGCTGCTGCTGGACCACGGCGAGCGCATCGCCGAGAAGATCCGCATCTCGGGTGGCGGGCGGGCCAACTTCACCAATCGCGATCTCGACGTGCGCGCGCCACAACGTCATTTCATCGGCGACAACCCGAACTTCTGCCGCTCGGCGCTGTCGCGTTACACGCCGCAGCAATTCGTCACGCTGGTGCAAAAGCACGGCATCGCCTTTCATGAGAAGCACAAGGGCCAGCTCTTTTGCGACGGGCCCTCGCAGCAGATCATCGACATGCTGCTGGCCGAATGCGCAGAGGGCCACGTGACCCACTGGCAGCCGTGCAGCATCCAGGGCATCGCGTTTTCGACCGCAGGCATCTACCGGATCGACAGCACCCGGGGTCCGATCGAAACAGCGAAGCTGGTGATTGCCACGGGCGGTCTTTCGATCCCGCAGATCGGCGCGACCGATTTCGGTTACCGCATCGCCGAGCAGTTCGGCATCCGGATGGTCGCGCCGCGGCCCGCGCTGGTGCCGCTGACCTTCGGCGGCGACGCCTGGGCACCGTACGCGGCGCTGGCCGGTCTCGCGCTGCCGGTGCGCATCGAGACCGGTGCGAAAAAGGACAGGATGGCGTTTCTCGAAGACCTGCTCTTCACCCACCGTGGCCTGTCCGGCCCGGCCGTGCTGCAGATCTCCAGCTACTGGAGACCCGGCACACCGCTCACACTCGATTTCGCGCCGGGTGTCGACATCGCCGACGCCTTGGGCGACGCCAAGCTGCGCTCGAAAAAGCGGGTCGCCAACGAACTGGCGGCCCTTGTGCCGTCGCGGCTGGCGGACGCCTGGACCGGCCAGGATGCCGCGCTGCAGCGCCCGGTCAACGAAGCACCCGACAAGGCGCTGACAGCGTTGTCGGAGCGCATTGCGCGCTGGCAGATCACGCCGAGCGGCACCGAAGGCTACAAGAAGGCCGAGGTGACCGCCGGCGGCGTCGACACGCGCGATCTCTCGTCGCAGACCCTGGAATCCAAGCAACCTGGCCTTTATTTCATCGGTGAAGTGGTCGACGTGACGGGTTGGCTCGGTGGCTACAACTTCCAGTGGGCCTGGGCCAGCGCGCATGCCTGCGCGAGCGCGCTATAATATTTGGCTAACTCTGGCCTTCCCTCAACGGCCGCAAAAGATTGTCAGTTGAGGAACCCCGGCCTGGGGCCTCGATCTCCCCGGCCAAATTCAATTCAACGATTTACATGACCACCATCCGCGTTAAAGAAAACGAGCCGTTCGACGTCGCCCTTCGCCGCTTCAAGCGCACCATCGAAAAGCTCGGCCTGCTGACCGACCTGCGTGCCCGCGAGTTCTACGAAAAGCCGACCGCCGAGCGCAAGCGCAAGAAGGCCGCGGCCGTCAAGCGCCACTACAAGCGCGTGCGCAGCATGCAGCTTCCCAAGAAGCTGTTCTAAAGCACCGTTTGCCGGCAGCCGCCGGCAAATCCGAGCCGCGCCGGGGAAACCTGCCGCGGCTTTTGTTTTTTCAAATGCCCTCTTCTTCAGGAAATGCCATGACACTCAAAGAACAGATCACCGAAGACATGAAGACCGCCATGCGCGCCAAGGATTCGGAGCGCCTCGGCACCATTCGCTTGCTGCTCGCCGCCCTGAAGCAAAAGGAAGTCGACGAGCGCATCGACCTCGACGACACGATGGTCGTCGCGATCGTCGACAAGCTGGTCAAGCAGCGCAAGGACTCGGTCACCGCCTTCACGCAAGGTGGCCGAATCGACCTCGCCGACAAGGAAGCCACCGAAATCAAGGTGCTCGAGGTCTACTTGCCGCAGCGCATGAGCGGCGAAGAAGTGACCACAGCGGTGAAGGCCATCGTTGCCGAGCTGGGCGCCAAAGGCCCGGGCGACATGGGCAAGGTCATGGGCACCGTGAAAGCCCAACTGGCCGGCAAGGCCGACATGGGCCAGGTCAGCGCTGCAGTGAAGGCCGCGCTCTCGGGTGCCTGATCAGGGGGAGATCAGGCACCGGCCACCTTCATGCGATTGACGAGCAGCGAACCCGTCGTCTTGGCGCCGTAGTTGTAGGCGTCCGAGCCCACCGCTTCGATGCCCATCAGCATGTCCTTGAGGTTGCCGGCAATCGTGATCTCCTGAACAGGAAACGCGATGCGGCCCTTCTCGACCCAGAACCCGCTGGCGCCGCGCGAGTAATCGCCCGTCACGTAGTTCACGCCCTGCCCCATGAGCTCGATCACGAACAATCCGGTGCCGAGCTTGCGGAGCATCTCGTCGAGATCGTCACCGGGTTTTGTGAGCCGCGACGTCAGCGTGAGGTTGTGTGAGCCTCCCGCGTTGCCAGTTGTCTTCATGCCCAGCTTGCGCGCCGAATAGGTGCTGAGGAAATAGCCCTCGAGCCGGCCCGCGTCGACCACCTTGCGGGCCCGCGTGACAACGCCTTCGTCGTCGAATGGCGAACTGCCCTTGCCGCGCTTCAGGAAGGGGTCTTCGTCGACGCTGATGTGCTTGGGCAGTACCGGCTTGCCGAGCGAATCGAGCAAAAACGTGCTCTTGCGGTACAGCGCCCCGCCGCTCACCGCCTGCACCAGCCCGCCCAGCAGGCCTGCAGCCAGCGGCGACTCGAACAGCACGGGGCATTGCGTCGTTTTGATCTTGCGCGACTTGAGGCGGCTCAGCGCGCGCTCCGCGGCATAGCGGCCCACCGACTGCGGGCTCGCAAGCTCGTCGGCCGAACGCATCGAGCTGTACCACGCGTCGCGTTGCATGTCGTCGCCCCTGCCGGCGATCGGTGCGACCGAAATCGAGTGCCGCGAGCTGGCGTAGCCGCCCCGGAATCCGTGCGTGTGCGCGCTGAAGAAGTGGCTCTGCTGCGCGGAGACGCCGGCGCCTTCGCTGTTGGTGATGCGCTTGTCGGTCGACAGTGCGGCCGCCTCGCATTCGAGCGCCAGCTCGGCGGCTTTCTCGCTCGTGACGTCCCATGGAAAGAACAGGTCGAGGTCGGGCTGTACCTTCACGATGTCGTCTTCGTCCGGCAGGCCGCTGACCGGATCTTCGGCGGTGAAACGGGCAATGTCATAGGCGGCTTGCACGGTCTGGGCAATGGCCGCGTCCGAAAAATCGGAGGTGCTCGCGTTGCCGCGCCGATGGCCGACGTACACGGTGATGCCAAGCGACTTGTCGCGGTTGCGTTCGACGTTTTCGAGTTCGCCCTTGCGAACCGACACGCTCAGGCCACAGCCCTCGGAGGCCTCGGCGCCGGCATCGGTCGCGCCCAGCTTTTTGGCATGCGCCAGAGCGGTGTCGACCAGGTTTTCAAAGAAGGGGCGACTGTAGGCAAAGCCGGAGTCGGCACGCGAAGCCGGTTTCGAGGGAGATGTCTTCATGTGTTGGCTATGATACCGGCGCCCCCTGTTTCCGATGGTGCGGCCAAGGATTTCACCCATGTCCCGCAAACCCAAAAAAGGCTACTTCGTCCGTGGCGAGTTCGTTCATGAAGGCAGCGAGCTCGATCTCGAGCTCAAGCGCGAGCTCAAAGGCACCGACGAAGCCAGCCGAACCGACCTCAAACGCGAGAGCGACGAACTGCAAAAGCTCGGCGAAGCGCTGCTTGGCGTGCGCGCCAGCCTGTTCGAGAAGCTGCCGCTCGGCGAAAAGCTGAGCGACGCGGTCGAAGAAGCCAAGCGCATCACCAACTTCGAAGGCAAGCGTCGCCAGATGCAGTTCATCGGCAAGCTGATGCGCAAGCTCGACGCCGAGACACTCGAAACAGTGCGGGCCGTGATCGCCGAGCAGGACCGCGTGCCCGCAGCCGAAACTGCGGCGCTGCACGAAGCCGAGCGCTGGCGTGACCGCCTGATCGCCGACGACGACGCGCTCGGCGGCTGGATCGAAACGCATCCGGCCACCGACTCCCAGCAGCTCCGCGCGCTGGTGCGACAGGCGCGCAAGGACATGAAGACCGGCCTGCCCGGCGAAGCGCCGCGCCAAAACAAGGCATACCGCGAAGTGTTCCAGCTGGTGCGGGCGCAGCTCGCTGTCCATGGCGGCAGTGACCACGCCGAAGCCGCGGCGGCGCAGGACCGTGAGGAAGATGCATGAGCGACCTGGCGCCACTGCCGGCAGCGCCAGAGGCTGTCCGCATCGGCATCGTTTCGGTCAGTGATCGCGCATCGACCGGGGTGTACGAAGACAAGGGCTTGCCCGCCTTGCAGGAATGGCTCCTGCGGGCATTGAAGAACCCGATCGTTTTCGAACCCCGCCTGATTCCTGACGACAGCGCGCGCATCAGCGCCACGCTCATCGAACTGGTCGACGCCGGGTGTTCGCTGGTGTTGACCACCGGGGGCACCGGTCCTGCGCTGCGCGACGTCACGCCCGAGGCCACGCTGGCCGTGGGGCACAAGGAGATGCCGGGATTCGGAGAGCAGATGCGCCAGATCAGCCTGCACTTCGTGCCGACGGCGATCCTGTCTCGCCAGGTCGCGGTGATCCGCGACCGCGCCCTGATCCTCAATCTGCCGGGCCAACCCAAGGCGATCGCGGAAACGCTGGAAGGCCTGAAAGACGCCGACGGCACACAGCAAGTGCCCGGCATTTTTGCAGCCGTGCCCTATTGCGTCGACTTGATCGGCGGCCCTTACCTCGAAACCGACGAGCCCGTGTGCAAGGCCTTCAGGCCGAAGGCGGCGGTGAGAAGCCGCCCCTGACAGATCAGGAGCGCGCGGACCCTGCGATATCGATCCAGCACGCGAAAATCGGATGACCGTCAACCACCATCGGCGGCGCCGCACGGTGTGCGCGAATGCCCTTGCGGCGCAGCAAGCGCTCCACGCCCAGCGGCGACACGGTGATGATCCGTTCGGCACCATGCGCTTCGGCCACGTCGAGCGCGCTGTGGAAAAGCGCGATGGTGACTTCCGACGAAAACTGACCCAGTGCGCCGGCGAGTGGATTCGTGAAATCAACCGCTGCGAAGCGGGAAAGCTCCCAGACCCGCGCATCGCGGGGCACTTCGACGCCGCCCATCAGCTGCGGAAACACATCGCCCAGCAAATACGGGCCCGTGGTCGGGAGCAAGCGCCCGGTGCCGACGATGTTCTCCGCCTCATCGCGTGCCGCCAGGTAGACGGTTTCATCGCCGTCGAACTGGTCGCGTTCACGACCCTCTTCTGTCATGAGGTCCCAACCCAGGGTCTCCACGAAGACCTTGTGGCGGTAGCGTTCGACAGATTCGAGGACGCGGGGTGCGAGTTGACCGGGTCGGCCTGCCAGAATTTCCATTTTGCTTATTCCCAGTTATGAGTTGGGAAGATTTCAGCGCCCGGCGTCCTTCGGCGAAACTATTATTTCTGCTAGGTGTGTGTTTTTTAACGAGTGATCACGCATAGCGCTGGCAAACGGCTTGAAAAGCAGGCGTATTCCAGTCAAAGGTATCGATGAAGGTCGCCAGAACGTGGAGACTTTCGTTCCAGGGCAATGGCTCCTGTTCACCGTCGAGCACCAGGACGTTGGTGCGCGGCAAGCCCAGCCGAACGACGCGTTGCATCGGAGCGCCGTCGTCCAGCTGCCAGTCCCATCCGATGGTGAGCCGGGGGTCCTTTTCGCTGATCCATTCGGTGTAGCCGCAGAAGGATGCGCTGCTGCCGCACAGCGGGTTGGCATCGGAGGGGCTGGCGTCGTCGTCGAGCCCCGACATCAGGTGCGTCAGTTGCATTTGGTTCAGGTCGTGCCGGCGAAGGCGCAACAGCCCGTCGTTCAGAGGTGTGTTCATGTTCAGTTCCTGCCCAGCGGGCTTGTGACGCCTTGACGATCGCGGCGTCATACGAAAGCTTGCGTGCGTCCGGGCTTTTGGACAACCGCCATAAATAGGAGGTCGAGGGCTCGCGTGCGGCGGATCACACGCTTTGCAGCAAATTCGCTGCGCCGGTTCGGCTCTTCTGCCCGCCGGAGCTTTAACAATCGAATTACATTTGCGACAGCTGCCCGATTCCGCTTCCCCTACCTACTCGACACCCTGTGCACGCCGCCTCCGAACCCGCCGCTGAGGAGAATGCCCATGCAACAGTTCAATGAGAGCCTTCTGATCGCACTGGACGGCGCGACCAGCGAAGAAGATGTGTTCAGTGCGCTGCTATCGGCCTCGCAGATGCTCGGATTCGAACACCTGGCGTACGGACTGCGACTCGCTGTGCCAGTGTCAAATCCCAAGGTCATCACGCTCAACAATTACCCGACGATCTGGCAGCAGCGCTATCAGGAGGCGGGTTACATGGCTGTGGACCCGAGCGTCCGGCACGGTGTGCTGAGCCGTTCGCCCCTGGTCTGGACCGACGACGTCTTTTCCTCTGCCCACGACATGTGGGAGGAAGCCCGCCACTCCGGGCTCTGCGTGGGATGGGCCCAATCGAGCCTGGACGGATCGGGCGTCGGCGGCATGCTGACCTTGTCCCGCTCGAGCGACGCTCTGACCGCCACCGAGCTCCAGGGCAAGGAAATGGAGATGCGATGGCTGGTCCAGGCGGCGCACCTCGCGCTCTCCCGGGTCATGCAGCCCAAGTTCACGGTGCAGCCCGACACGCCGCTCACGCCTCGGGAAATCGAAGTGTTGAAGTGGAGCGCGGACGGCAAGACGGCGGGCGAAATCGGTGACATCCTCTCGATTGCCGTGCCGACCGTGAATTTTCATATCAAGAACGTCGTGCTCAAAATGAAGGCGGCCAACAAGACGGCCGCCGTGGTCCGCGCGTTGATGTCCGGGTTGCTGAACTGAGGTAGTACAAACAACCTACCATTTTTGGTAGTTACTTTTTGAAGCATCCAGCGCTCCAATGGGGGCCATGGAAGCTCTACTTGGCAGTACCCAAATCCGTGTTCACCTTGCGGCCGATACCCTCATCGCCTGCGAATTGCGGCGCAACTGGCGCGGGACCAAAGTCACGCGGAAGCAAAGCTTCGATTTCGAAGCCGGCGAACGGGCCGTTGCCATGGACAAGCTGGCAGACTGGATCGGCAAGGGCTCCGCACGCAGGACCATCGTCTGGATCATCGGCCCGGCCGAAGCGGAGTATTTTGTGCTTCCTTGGTCCCCGGCCCTGATTGATCAAGGCATGCGCGATGCCTATGCCCGCGCACACTTCGAGCAGCTTTACGAACGCGATGCGAGCAGTGCTGCATTCGGTTTCGGCGCTGCGTCGCATGGCAGCAGCCAACTGGTTTCATGGGTTTCCGCCCGACTCCCAGTGGAGCTGGCCGCTCACGCCAAACAATCCGGGTGCGAACTCGCCGGCATCAAGCCCGCCATCGCGACGGTCTGGGAACGCTTTCGCGATGTGCTGGAAACCGAAGCCGGTACCCTCTGCATCGTCGACGGTGACCGTCAGGCCATCGTTCGGCACGACCGCAAGCGCATCGAAGACATCGTCATCCGGCCTTTTGGGCAATCGCTCAACGCACCTGCCAAGCGGGCCGGTGTTTTCCGTCGCTTCTCGAACGAGCCGTCGCGGTCGCCGGTCGATACCTCGCCCGCCGATTTGAGCCTGCCCGCGCGCAGCGGCTTCGCATCGACGCAGGACGGCACTTACGCCTTCGCACTGTGCGGCGCCTTCTGAGGCAGCGTCCGCGCTACTTCCCGACCAGCTGAGTCAGTTTCTCGGCTTCGAAACATTCGTCGCGCGCCGCGTCCGACGGCACGCATTTCGCGTGTTGGCCGCGCTCCGCAGACAGCGTCTCGATCGCCTGCCACAGCAGCGCGATCTGGTGTTCCTGCGACGACGCGTTGTCGATCAGCCCCCGCATCGCCAATGACAACGGATCGTCGGCTTGCGTGATGCCGTACGCGGCAAACTTTTCCCGTTCGTCGCCTTTTTCGCGTGGTGCCTCGCCAGCCGGAATGATCCGGGCCGGAATGCCGACGGCGGTCGCTCCCGCTGGCACCGGTTTGATGACCACCGCGTTCGCGCCGATCCGGGCCCCGTCGCCGATCGTGAAGCCGCCGAGCACCTTGGCGCCCGCGCTCACCACCACATCGCGCCCGAGGGTCGGGTGCCGCTTCGTGCCCTTGTAGAGCGAGGTCCCGCCCAGCGTGACGCCTTGATAAATGGTGCAGCCGTCGCCGATTTCGGCGGTTTCGCCGACCACGACGCCCATGGCGTGATCGAAAAACACCCTGTGCCCGATCTTCGCGCCAGGATGGATTTCGATGCCCGTGACCCAGCGCGAAAAATGCGCGATGAAGCCGCCGAGCCAGTGCAGTCCGTGGGTCCAGCACCAGTGCGCCGGGCGATGCAGCACCACCGCGTGCAGGCCGGGATACAGCGTGAGTACTTCCCACGCCGAGCGGGCCGCGGGGTCGCGCTCGAGGATGCAGCGGATATCGGAACGCAGTCGGGCAAACATCGCTTCGGATCTTCAGGTTGGTGGGACAGCGGGCACGCAGTCTAAGCGGCGGGCTTGCCCGGATGGGGCCCGTCGACCATCGCCTTGGCGATGCCACGCAGGATGTGGATCTCTTCGGGCGTGGGCTGCGCGCGGTTGAAGAGCTGCTGCAAACGGGGCATCAGCTTCTTCGGCGCGTCCGGGTCCAGGAAGCCGATCTGCACGAGCGAGCGCTCCCAGTGCGCGAGCATGCCCGCCACGGCCTGCGCGTCGGCAGCCGGCGACGGCACGAGGGCCTCCCGCACGGCGTAGCCGCCCAGCGCGAGCCGCCATTCGTAGGCCACCACCTGGATCGCCGCACCCAGATTGAGCGAGCCGAATGTCGGGTCGGTGGGAATGCTGAGCGCGACGTTGCAGCGGTAGACGTCTTCGTTGCGCATACCGAAGCGCTCGGAGCCGAACAAAAAAGCCACGCACCCATCGCCCGCGTCGGCGCCCAACGGCGCCAGGTGCTCGCGCGGCGTTCGCGTCGGCGGGCCGAAGTCGCGCGAAATCATCGCCGTGGCGCAGAGGTGGGTGACGCCGTCGAGCGCCTCGTCGAGCGTATCGACGATGCGGGCGTTGTCGAGCACGTCGAGCGCGCCGCTCGCGCGCTGGATCGTCTCTTCGCGACGCAGCACGTTGGCCCATCGTGGTGCGACCAGCACCAGATCAGTGAAGCCCATCGTCTTCATGGCGCGGGCCGCGGCGCCCACATTGCCGGCGTGGCTGGTCTGGATGAGGATGAAACGGGTGCGCATGGGCTGGAAAATGTCGGGCGGCTAAAATCCTTCGATTCTCGCTGTCCGCATCGCCGGTCGGCATCAACGGTTCTTCTCACAATCCAATGTCGTCCCCCAACCTGCATCCCATGCTCAACGTGGCCGTCAAGGCCGCACGCGCCGCCGGCGCGATCATCAACCGCGCTGCGCTCGACGTCGAGGCCGTGCGGATTTCGCAGAAGCAGGTCAACGACTTCGTCACCGAAGTCGATCACGCGTCCGAGAAGGTCATCATCGAGACCCTTCTGACCGCGTACCCGGGGCACGGCATCCTGGCCGAAGAATCGGGCACCGAACACGGCGCCAAAGACTCCGAATTCGTCTGGATCATCGATCCGCTGGACGGCACCACCAACTTCATCCACGGCTTTCCGGTGTACTGCGTGTCGATCGCGCTCGCGGTGCGCGGCAAGGTCGAGCAGGCCTGCATCTACGACCCGAGCCGCAACGATCTGTTCACGGCCACCAAGGGCCGCGGCGCGTACATGAACGACCGCCGCCTGCGCGTGTCCAAGCGCACGCGCCTGTCGGAGTGCCTGATCTCGACCGGCTTCCCGTTTCGCACCGGTGACAACTTCAAGCAATACCTGGCCATCATGGCCGACCTGATGCCGCGTGCGGCCGGCTTGCGCCGCCCGGGCGCCGCGGCGCTCGACCTTGCCTACGTCGCGGCCGGCTTCACCGAAGCGTTTTTCGAAACCGGCCTGAACCCGTGGGACGTCGCCGCCGGTTCGCTGCTGGTGACCGAGGCCGGTGGCCTGGTCGGCAATTTCACCGGCGAGCCCGAATTCCTCGACCAGCGCGAATGCCTGGCCGGCGCGCCGCGCATCTATGGCCAGCTGGTGCCGCTGCTGGCCAAGTACTCCAAGTTCGCCGGCGTCGACGACAAGATGCGCGCCAGCGACCGCGTGCGTGCGGTGGCTGCATCGGCGGACGCCACCGCCCATCCGGAGGCCGACACCTCGGGCGATCTCTACGCTCGCAGCACGGTGTCCGATGCGACCCTCACCGCCGAAGGCGCCGACGCCGCGCCCGCGGTGGAAGTCCCCGCCACGCCCCGCAAGCTCACGCGCGTGCGCCGCGACACGTCGGAGCCAGCCGGCGATACCACCGGCAAGTGATGCACGCCAGAGACGCGGCGGACGCGGCCAGCGCGGCCACCACCGCGGCGGCGCGCCGAACGCGCGCCGCGCTCCGGATTGCGCTCAGCCACTATGTGCTGTGCGGCCTGTCGGTCGCCGTCGGTCTGTTCCTCATCTCGGGCGGCGTGCACCTGTGGCTCGGCGCCGTTGCCGGTGCCTCGGCCGCGGTCGGCGTCATCGTCGCCTCCCCGCCCGACCAGCCGAGCCCGCGCCGCGGCAAGTTCTGGCAAATGCTGCCGGCGCCGCTGCTCTCGCTGCCGCTCTTCTTCGCGGTGCAAATGCTGCACGCCATGCCGATACGCCTGGGCATGGTGCTGATCCCTGCCACCTTTCTCGCGTTCCTCGCCATGGCCTGGGGCAAGCGCGGCATTCCGATCGCGATCGCCGTGATGCTCGCGATGGTGTTTTCCATCGCCACACCCAAACCTGTCGACCTGCACGAAGTGCTGGAGCGCACGTGGCACTTCGGCCTGGGCGCTGGCCTGTATGTGCTCTACGCGACGCTCGCCAATCTCGCGCTCAATGCGCGCTATCGGGTGCTGCTGATCGCCGATGTGCTCTATTCGGTCGCCGCGCTGATGCGCACCGAAGCCAGCCAGTTCACCGCCGTCGATGAAACCGGAGACGTGCGCGACACGCCGGCGCCATTGCTCGGCCAGCTGCTGCGCCAGACCGCGGCGCTGGCCGACCAAATTCAGGGCACGCGCGACATCGTGCTCGAATCGCCGCGCACGCCGCGCCGGCAGCGGCTCGCCGGCATGCTGGTCATCGTGCTCGAACTGCGCGACCAGTTGCTCGCCAGCGAGCTCGACCTCGATGCGTTGCGTTCGCAGCCGCAACACGCCGGGGCGCTCGCCAGCATGCGCCGCGTCATGGAGGAACTGGCCGACGAGCTGACCGCACTCGCCGACAGCATGCTGATGTTCCGCAAGCCCGCGCGGCTGATCGACCGGCGGCCGGAACTCGCGGGCATCCACATCGCCGGTGACGCCCCGCACGGCACGCCGCAGGGCGGCCCGTCGGCCTCGATGCTGGCGCGCGGGCTCGCAAGTCGCATCGGCCACATCAACGACGAAGTGCTGCACCTGACGCGTCTCGCGCGTGGCGAAGCCGAACCCAACCTCGCCGTCGTGCGCGCCAACTGGCAGATGTTCGTGAGCGCCACTGCGTGGTCGTGGCGGCCGCTGCTCACGCTGTGGAAATGGGACGCGCCGCCGCTGCGTCACGCGATCCGCGCCGCGCTTGCCATCGCGGTCGGCTACACGATCTCGGTGCTCATGCCCTGGGGTTCGCACGACTACTGGATCTTGCTGACCATCGTCGTGGTGCTGCGCGGCAGTCTGTCGCAGACGCTGGAGCGGCGCAACGCGCGCGTGGCCGGCACGCTGCTCGGCTGCGTCTTCGCGGTCGGCCTGCTGTCGGCGCATCCCAGCGCGCTGACGCTGTTGCTGGCGATGACGCTCGCGCAAGCCGTGGCCCACGGTTTCGCGGTGCGCAAATACCTCATCACGGCGGTGGCGGCGACGGTGCTGGGCCTCGTGCAGGCACACATGTTGAACACCGGCGTGAGCACGACCTTCGCGCTGGTCGAGCGCATCGCCGACACCTTCATCGGCGCAGGCGTCGCATGGGCCTTCTGCTACGTGCTGCCATCCTGGGAGCGCGGACAGATCCCTGCCCTGGTGCTGCGCACGCTGAAGGCGCAGGCACTGCACGCGCAACTGGCGCTCGGGCTGCACCCGCTGCGCGCGATCGATACCGCACCCGAACTCGAGTGGCGCCTTGCCCGCCGCGAAGCGTTCGACAGCCTGTCCGCGCTCGTGCAAGCCACGCAACGATCGCTCTCCGAACCGCGCGCCGTGCGCCCGCCGATCGGTCCGCTGGAGCACTTGCAGGCGCACAGCTACCAGTTGCTGGCGCAGCTCAGCGCGGTCAAGTCGATGCTGGTGTTGCGGCGCGACCGCTTGACGCCGGGCGACATCGAAGGCCCTCTGGCGCGCGCGGCCGAGCGAATCGAAGCCGCCATCGGCAGTCCGCCCATCGCCGCGGGGCCATCGATCGACCACGCGCCGGCCACGGCGCTGGGCGGCGCGATTCCGCTGCCCGATCCGTTCGACAACGACATCAGCCCCTGGCTGCTGCGCCGGCTCGACCTGGCGTTGGGCATCGCGACGCAGTTGCGCGACGACGCCGCGCGCATCCTGCAGCCAGCGAGCGCCGAAGAAATCTAAATCGACCCGGGCGCCGAGGCCCACGAGACCGGTGTGCGCGGCATGCATCCTGCTGCCGCGGTTCACCGGCGACTTACACACACTCATGACCCTGACACTCCTGACCACCCATCCATGGTTCGGTCCTTTCGTGGCCGCGCTCATTGCCGTCCCTCTCGCCATTGCGGTTCACCGCATCGGTCGACTGTTGTTGCTTCGCCTGACCCGAAATGCGCCGACGCTGCACGCGATGGTCGACAAGGTGCGCCCGGCCGCGGCCTGGCTGCTGCCGCTGATCGCGCTTTCGATCGTGTGGCAAGCCGCGCCGGACGACCTGCAAGCCATCGCCCGGGTACGCCACATCACCGGTGTGGCACTCATCGCCGCCGTCACCTGGGTGGCGGTTCGCGCCATCAACGGCTTTGCCGAAGGTCTCCTGGCGAAGTACCCGTACGACGTTGCCGACAACCTTCGGGCGCGCAGCGTCCTGACGCAGACACGGGTGCTCTCGCGCACCGCCATCACGATGGTGATCGTGGCGGGCGCGGCGATGGTGCTCATGACCTTCCCCGGTGCGCGCCAAGTCGGTGCCAGCCTGTTGGCGTCGGCCGGGGTGATTGGCATCGTGGGCGGCCTCGCAGCCAAACCGGTGTTCAGCAACATGATCGCCGGGCTTCAAATCGCGTTGGCACAACCCATCCGCATCGACGATGTGCTGGTGGTCGAAGGCGAATGGGGCCGCGTCGAGGAGATCACCGGCACCTTCGTGGTGCTGAAGATCTGGGACGACCGGCGGCTCATCCTGCCGCTCAGCTACTTCATCGAGAAGCCGTTCCAGAACTGGACGCGCCACAGCGCGCAACTGCTGGGCTCGGTGTTTTTCTACGTCGACTACGCAATGCCGATCGCGCCATTGCGCGCCGAAGTGGAGCGCCTGGTCAAGGCCGCACCCGATTGGGACGGCCGCTTCTTCAACCTGCAGGTGACCGACACCACCGAGCGCTCGATGCAATTGCGCGTGCTGGCGACGGCGGCGAGCGGGCCGCAAGCTTTCGACCTGCGCTGCTCGATCCGCGAAGGGCTCATCAATTACATGCAACGGGAGCATCCGAATGCGCTGCCGCTCCTGCGCATGCAGGACATTGCCGGAACTCCGCATTTGACATCGATCTAAATTAGATATATCTTTTGTATTTTAGATACAAACACGAAAGATCGACATGCGACATTTCAGACATTTCGACCACGGCATCCGCTGTGTCGAACACGGCGACGCGCACGAGAGCCGACGCAGCGGTCGGGGCGGCGGAGGCGGCGGGGGCAGAGTGTTCGGCCACGGCGGCTTGCGCTTCGTGCTGCTGCAGCTCATCGCCGACAAACCCAGCCACGGCTACGAACTCATCAAGGAGATCGAAGAGCGCCTGGGCGGCAGCTACAGCCCGAGCCCCGGCATCGTGTATCCCACGCTGACGTTGCTCGAAGAACTTGGTTATGTGAGCGTCGACGCGGCCGATGCAGGCGGGCGGAAGCGCTACAGCATCACGCCGGCCGGCCGGGACTTCCAGGCCGCGAACCGCCAGATGACCGACACCATGATGGCTCGCATGAGCGGCGGTGTGGACGGCGCAGGCCCGCGCGGCGGCCGTCCGCCCCAGGTCACGCGCGCCATCGAAAACCTCAAGCTCGCGATGCGCATGCGCCTCTCGCGCGAGCCGCTGACCGAAGCGCAGGCTCATGCTTTCGCCGCCGTGCTCGACAGCGCCGCCCAGCAACTGGAGCAGCTCTGATGAACGACACCGCAAACACTGCCGCCGCTACCAGCCCCGACCGCCAGCCGCGCCGCGTGCGCCATGAACTGCGCTTCCGCCAGCTCGAGGTGCAGAGCGTGACGCGGATCACGCCGCACCTGGTGCGCGTCACGCTCGCCGGCGAACAGCTCGCTGGCTTCCACAGCCCCGGCTTCGACGACCACGCGAAGATCTTTTTCCCCGACGCTGCAACCGGCGCGCTCAGCCTGCCGACCGCCGGCCCGGACGGCCCCGTCTGGCCCGAAGGCCGCAAGCCGACGATGCGCGACTACACGCCGCGTCGCCACGACGCCGCGGCCGGCACGCTGGAACTCGACTTCGCGCTGCACGATGCCGGCCCCGCGACGCAATGGGCCGAGCGCGCCAAGCCCGGCGACAGCCTGGGCATCGGCGGCCCGCGCGGTTCGTTCCTCATCCCGACTGACTTCGACTGGCATTTGCTGATCGGCGACGACACCGCGCTGCCGGCCATCGCGCGCCGGCTGGCCGAGTTGCCGGCCGGCGCCCGCGCCGTGGTGCTGGCCGAGGTCGACGGACCAGCCGACCAGCTCGCGTTCGAAACGAAAGCATCCCTCACATTGCACTGGGCGCATCGCCAGGGCGCCGAACCCGGCACCCGACCGGTGTTGCTGGACGCCTTGCGCGTGCTCACCCTGCCCGCAGGCGACTTCCACGCCTGGGTCGCGTGCGAGTCGCTCGCGGCCAAAGCCTTGCGTGTTCACTTGGTCAGTGAACGCGGCGCCAACCCGAAATGGACGAAGGCGGCAGGCTACTGGCGCCGCGGCGATGCCGCCACGCACGACACGCACGAGGACTGAAGGCGGGCGTCGGCGCCTCCGGGGCATAGGCCAAATTGCCGTTTGGCAATTGAGTACCAAAGAACTAATATCTCGTTCAGGGAGATGGCAGCGAACCGACCACCAGCGCCTCGGGTGCGGCAAGGGAAAAGTGATGAACATCGAACTCGACAAATGGCACGGCGTGGCCTCGCTCTTCGCCGTCGCGTTGGTGATCGCCGGCCTGGTCTACGCGGTGTGGCACATCGCGGCCGACCGCCGACGTTCGGCCCGCCTCATTGCCGCCGCCCGCGTGCGCTCCGGTCACATCCCGGGCGAACTGCCGACCGTTCGCGCCGGGTTCACCGGCTTCGGTGAACTCGGCCCGGACAGCGCGCCGCAGGCGCTCGCAGCCAACGACGACGGCGAGTTCGCGGTCATCGACGAACAGCCGCGCATCCGTATCCGCTACCTGGGCCCCACACACAAGAAGATCGAGGCCACGCTGCAGGTGCAGCACCTCGACGTGCACAAGCGCGTGGTCGTCGGCTACTGCGACTTGCCCGCCGACGTCCGCAGCATCCCGTTGCGCAACATCGTGGCCGCGCGTATCGCCGATTCGGGCCAGCGTTTCAATGTCGACACCTGGGTCGACGCGGTGCGCGTGGCGCGACGTCGTCGCGGAATGATGGCTTGAAGCGCTCTTGCCGAGCGGAATTTTGAACAATAAAATACCTATTAAGTCGCTTAATAGTTGTTTTATTGATGTCGAAGCCTCACCCCAATCTCTCGACCCTCCCGGACGTCGGCAACGCAGCGCTTGTCCGCCTTGGACAACGCTTGCGCGCTCACCGAGTTCAGCGCGGCTGGACGATCGCTGAAGTCGCCGAGCGCCTGATCTGCTCTCCCACCACCTGGCGCGCACTGGAAAGCGGCAAGCCAGGCACGAGCATGGGTCTGCTGGCCCACGCGCTGTGGTTGTTCGGTGAGGCCGAATCGCTCGACGCCGTGGCGCCCACCCCGGCGGCGCTGGCCGCGCATCGGCGTGTGCGCCGGGCCGCGGGCAAAACCGCGGCCGGGGTGATCGCGGAGGGCGAGCGTGATTTCTGACCCTGCAGATGACGAGCGCAGTCTGTATGTCGGGCTGAGCCGGCACACGTCCACCCGCGCGCAGCCGGTGGGCCTGGTGAAGCTGGCTCGACGCGGCGTGATGGAATCCGGCGAATTCGCCTATGGACTGCGCTATCTCCAGACGCCGACCGCTGAGCCGCTCAACCCCGACCACCTGCCGCTGCAGGCCGCAGCCTTCACCTTGCCCGATCGCCGGGTCCGCGATGGCGGCGCATTGCCGCTCACCTTGCGCGATGCGCTGCCGGACAGCTGGGGTCGCAAGGTGCTGGAGATTCAGCACGGCGGGCCGCTGTCCGATGTCGATGCGCTGCTGCTGACCAACGAGGACCGCGTCGGCGCCATGGTGTTTTCCGAAACGCTGCCGATGCCCGCCGACACGCCGGCAACCGACCTGCTCTCGCTCGAAGACCTCGCGGAAGCGTCGCGCCGCATCGAAGCCGGCCTGGAGGTCACGCCGCGCATGCAGCAGTTGCTGCGCGGCGGCAGCCTGGGCGGCGCGCGACCGAAGGCTACTTTCATCCGCGAAGGCCGCCGCCATATCGCCAAGTTCGCCTCGCGCGGCGACGAGGTCGACATGGAAATCATCGAAGCCGCGACGATGGGCCTGGCCGCGGCGTGCGACATCACGGTTCCGCCGCGGCTGCTGGCACCGCTGACCACCGGCCATGCACTGCTGCTCGAACGCTTCGACCGCACCGGACCCGTGACCGATGAGCGGCGGTTTCATTACCTCTCGGCGTCGGCGCTGCTGAACGTACCTTACGAATCGAGCGATGGCAGCTATATGGCGCTTGCGCAGGCCCTGCGCCGCCTCTCCGCGCGGCCGGAGCAAGACGTGACCGAGCTGTTTCGTCGCATGGTGTTCAACCTGGTCGTTGGCAACAGCGACGACCACGTCAAGAACCATGGCGTGCTGCATCAGGGGCAGGACCTCTGGCGCCTCTCGCCTGCATTCGATCTGGTGGCACAGCTCGGCAGCCATGCCGGCTACCAGGGCCTGGCGATCCTGCCGGGCCGGCACGCGTCGAGCCTGTCGGCGGCCCGGGAAGCCGCACCGCATTTCGGGTTGGCGCCGGCACGCGCAGACGAGGTGATCCGGCGCATTGCCGACACCGTCGCGAGCCAGGCGGCCGCTGCAGTGCGCGCCTTGGGCGGTACCGCGGCGCTGGCGCAGCGCCTGACCTTGTTCATCGCGCAGCAGGCCGAACGGATCGCCGCCTGATCCGGGCGAAAATCAGCGCCACATGCTGATGACCCCGCCCGCGCCCGCCGACACCGCTCCCCACACGCCCATGATGGCGCAGTACCTGCGCCTCAAGGCCGACCATCCCGACACCTTGCTGTTCTACCGGATGGGCGATTTCTACGAGCTCTTCTGGGCCGACGCCGAGAAAGCCGCGCGCCTGCTCGACATCACGCTCACGCAGCGCGGCCAGTCGGCAGGGCAACCGGTGGCGATGTGCGGCGTGCCCTTCCATTCGCTCGACACCTACCTCGCGCGGCTCATCAAGCTGGGCGAGTCGGTGGCGATCTGCGAACAGATCGGCGAAGTCGGCGCCGGCAAGGGGCCGGTGGAGCGCAAGGTGATGCGCGTGGTCACGCCCGGCACGCTGACCGACGCCGAGCTGCTCAACGATCGGAGCGAATCGCTGCTGCTCGCGGTTCACGCAGGCACACGCAACGTCGTCGGGCTGGCGTGGCTCAGCGTGACGGGCGCCGAACTGCGCCTGGCCGAATGCCCGGCCGATGCGCTCGATTCCTGGATCGCACGCGTCGCGCCGAGCGAATTGCTCTACAGCGCGGAAGTCACGCCGGCCTTCGAGCACCGGCTCCAAGCCGCGCGCTCGGCGACGCCTTTCACGCTCTCGCTGCGGCCGGCCTGGCAGTTCGATGGCGGTCTCGGGGAGCGCAAGCTCGCCGAGCAGTTGGGCAGCAAGAACCTGGCCGCCTGGAACGCCGAAGGCCTCGGCAACGCGCACGCCGCGGCGGCCGCGTTGCTGGGCTACGCCGAACACACGCAGGGCCGCGCGCTCACGCATGTGCAGAAATTGACCGTGGAGCGCGACGGAGAGGGCATCGAACTGCCGCCGACCACGCGCCGCAACCTCGAACTCGTGCAGACGCTGCGCGGCGAGGATTCGCCCACGCTCTTTTCGCTGCTCGACACCTGCATGACCGGCATGGGCAGCCGCCTGCTCAAGCGCTGGCTGCTGTCGCCGCGGCGCGATCGCATCGAAGCGCAGTCGCGGCTCGAAGCCATTGCCGCACTGCAAACCGCGGCGCCCGGCCACACCGCCGCGCCGTGGCGCACGCTGCGCGAACAGCTCAAGAACACCAGCGACGTGGAACGCATCGCGGCCCGCATCGCGCTGCGCCAGGTGCGCCCGCGCGAGCTCGTCGCGCTGTGCCTGGCGCTCTCCAAATCAGCGCAGCTCGCGCCTGCCCTGCCGGGTTCGGCCGCGCTGCTCGTTCAGATCGCCGATGCCCTCGCTGCGCCGCCGGGCTGCGCCGAACTGCTGGTGAGCGCGATCAAGCCCGACCCCTCGGCGCTGGTGCGCGACGGCGACGTGATCGCGACCGGCCACGACGCCGAGCTCGACGAGCTGCGCGCCATCAGCGAGAACTGCGACGACTTCCTGCTCCAGCTCGAAGTGCAGGAGCGCGAGCGCACCGGCATTTCGAACTTGCGCGTGCAGTTCAACCGCGTGCACGGCTTCTACATCGAGGTGACGCAAAGCATGCTCGCCAAAGTGCCCGACAACTACCGTCGGCGCCAGACGCTGAAGAACGCCGAGCGCTTCACCACGCCCGAGCTCAAGACCTTCGAGGACAAGGCATTGAGCGCGCAAGACCGCGGGCTCGCGCGCGAAAAATTCCTCTACGAACAACTGCTCGACGCGCTGCAGGCATCGGTGCCGGCGCTGACGCGGCTGGCCACGGGCATCGCCACGCTCGACGCGCTCTGCACGCTGGCCGAACGCTCGCACGCGCTGCACTGGCGCGCACCGACCTTCGTCGCGCACCCGTGCATCGACATCCAGCAGGGTCGCCACCCGGTGGTCGAAGCGCGGCTGGCCGAGAAGTCGTCGGGCGCCTTCATCGCCAACGACACGCAGCTGGGCCCGCAACAACGCATGCAGGTCATTACCGGACCGAACATGGGCGGCAAGTCGACGTACATGCGGCAGATCGCGGTGATCGTGCTGCTCGCATCGATCGGGTCGCACGTGCCCGCGCAAGCTTGCCGGCTCGGGCCGATCGATGCGATCCACACGCGCATCGGCGCGGCCGACGACCTGGCCAACGCGCAATCGACCTTCATGCTCGAGATGACGGAAGCCGCGCAGATCTTGCACAGCGCCAGCGCGCAATCGCTGGTGCTGATGGACGAGATCGGGCGCGGCACCAGCACCTTCGACGGGCTCGCACTGGCCGCAGGGATCGCCGCGCAGCTGCACGATCGCACGAAGGCTTTCACGTTGTTCGCGACGCACTACTTCGAGCTGACCGAATTCCCGGCCACCCACCACGGTGCGGTCAACATGCATGTGAGCGCCACTGAATCAGGTCGCGATATCGTGTTCCTGCACGAAATGCAGCCCGGCCCGGCCAGCAAGAGCTACGGCATCCAGGTGGCGCGGCTCGCCGGCATGCCGGCCGCAGTGGTCAACCATGCGCGGCAGGCGCTCGATGCGCTGGAGGCGCAGCAGACGCAAGCGCGGGCACAGGTCGACCTGTTCGCGCCGCCGCCCGCGGCCGAGGCGCCCGAGGTGAGCGCCGTAGAATCGGCGCTGGCCGCGCTCGACCCCGATGCGATGAGCCCCAGGGAGGCGCTCGATGCGCTCTACACACTCCAGAAACTGAATGCGCGCGACCGCCCCTGATGGCGCGGATCGTGCACTGAGAACTCATGACTTATTGCGTAGGCATCAAACTCAACGCCGGCCTGGTGTTCCTGTCCGACTCCCGCACCAACGCGGGCGTGGACCACATCAGCACCTTTCGCAAGATGATCTGCTACGAGCAGCCCGGCGACCGCGTCATGGTGCTGCTGTCGGCCGGCAACCTGAGCATTTCGCAGTCGGTGCGCGAGATCCTGCAGATCGAAGAGCTCCGCGAATCCGACGACAAGCCGCCCATCACCATCTGGAACGCCAAGAGCATGTTCGATGCCGCGCGCGTGCTCGGCTCGGCGGTGCGCCATGTGTACGACCGCGATGCCGAGGCGCTCAAGCATGCAGGCCTCGACTTCAACGTGTCCTTCATCTTCGGCGGGCAGGTCAAGGGCGAAGGCATGCGCCTGTTCCTCGTCTATTCGGCGGGCAACTTCATCGAGGCGACCAACGAGACGCCCTACTTCCAGGTCGGCGAGTCCAAGTACGGCAAGCCCGTGCTCGACCGCGTGCTCACACCCGACACGCCGCTCGACGAGGCGGCCAAATGCGCGCTGGTGTCGATGGATTCGACGATGAAGTCGAACCTGTCGGTCGGGCTGCCGCTCGACCTGGTGGTGTACGAAGCCAACCGCCTGCAAACCGACAAGGTGATCTGCATCGATGCCGAAAATCCGTACTACCGCATGATGCACAACAGCTGGGGCCAGAAGCTGCGCGAAGTGTTCGACAGCATCGAAGACCCGGTCTGGGACGACGCCGCCACCGCGCATCCGCTCAAGATGCCGGCCACGCGCCACAGCGCGCTGCGCAAGATCTCGACGCCCGAAGAAAAGCTGATCTGACCGCGCCGATGAGTGCGTTGCCCCCGGTCATCTTCTCGCACGGCAACAGCTTTCCGGCCAGCACCTACCGGGTGATGCTCGACAGCCTGCGCAATCGCGGTTTCGCCGTCGACGCCATCGAGAAGTTCGGTCACGATCCGTCCTACCCCGTCACCGACAACTGGCCGCACCTGGTGCAGCAGCTCGGCGATTTCGCGCAGGGCGCCGCCGACAACGCGCGGGGCCCGGTGTTCCTGGTCGGCCATTCGCTCGGCGGCTTCCTGAGTCTGATGTGCGCCGCGCGCAACCCCGACCTGGTCGCCGGCGTGTTGTTGCTCGATTCGCCCATCATCGGCGGCTGGCGCGCCGACACGCTCAGCCTCGTGAAGCGCACGCCACTCATGAAGAGCCTGTCGCCCGGCCTGATCAGCCGCAAACGCCGCAACAGCTGGGAAGACCGCGAGGCGGTGTTCAATCACTTTCGCAGCAAGAAGGCCTTCGCGCGGTGGGACGAGCAGGTGCTGCACGACTACATCGACCACGGCACGCTCGAAGGCGATGAAGCGCGCACGCTGAGCTTCGACCGCGACGTGGAGACCGCCATCTACGACACGCTGCCGCACAACCTGAGCACCCTGCTGCGCCGCCATCCGCTCAAGTGCAAGGTCGCCTTCATCGGTGGGCTGCAGTCGCGCGAGATGAAGCAGGTCGGCATGGCCATGACCCAGCAAGTGACCAAGGGCCGCATCAGCATGCTCGACGGCACCCACCTGTTCCCCATGGAAAAGCCGATCGCCACGGCTGCGGCCATCGAAACGTCGCTGCGGAATCTGCTCGACTGAGCCCCGAGTCAGGGCCTTATTCGGCCCAGACCACCATCCCCGTCCACGCCGTCACCAGCACCACGATGCCGAACGCGATGCGGTACCAGGCGAAGGGCACGAAGTTGTGGGTGCTGATGTACTTGAGCAGCCAGCGCACGCAAAGCCAAGCGCTCAGGAACGAGAAGACGAGCCCCACCGCGAACATCGGGATGTCCGCCACCGACAGCAACGCACGTTCCTTGTAGAGGCTGTACACACCGGCCCCGATGAGCGTCGGGATCGCAAGAAAGAAGGAGAAGTCGGTCGCGGCTTGCCGGCTCAGGCCGAGCAGCATGCCGCCGATGATGGTCGAGCCGCTGCGGCTGGTGCCGGGGATCATCGCGAAGCACTGCACGAGCCCGACCTTGAGCGCATCCCACGGCGTCATGTCGTCCACATGCTCGACGCGCACGGAGCCGGGCGGCCGCTTTTCGGCCCACAGGATGATGAATCCGCCGATGATGAACGTGGTCGCCACCACCACCGGAATGAACAGGTGTTCCTTGATCACCTTGCCGAACAGCAGGCCCAGCACCACCGCCGGCAAAAAGCCGATGACGATGTTGAGCGCCAGGCGCCGCGCCTTGGGCTGGCGAGGCAGCGCGACGACGGTCGACTTGATCTTTTGCCAGTAGACGAGGATGACCGCGAAGATGGCGCCGGTCTGGATCGCGATGTCGAAGACCTTGGCCTTGTCGTCGTCGAAGCCGAGCAGCGCGCCGGCCAATATCAAATGACCGGTCGACGAGATCGGCAGAAATTCGGTCAGGCCCTCGACGATGCCCATGATCGCGGCCTTGACCAACAAAACGATGTCCACACACGCTCCTTGCGTAATCAGCAGTGGCGCCGATTATGGCGAGCCGCGCGGTCAGGCCGCGTTCAGGCGAGTCGACGCTTGAGCGCCCGCACCGCGCTGTCGACCGTCGTGAGCACTGGCAGTCCGGTCGCGGCCTCGCATGCTGCGCGTGCACGCGCCATGCTGAACTGCGCCAACGCGATGCGGGTGCAGCCCTTCGCCCGCAAGGCGATCGCCTGCTCGGCGATGAGCGCGTCGTGCCGCTGCACGTCACCGCCGTCGAGCGCCTCGAGCGCACCCACGGCCAACGCGGTGCGAAGCGAAAGTTGCGCCGGGAACTCCGGCGGCATCGACCTGAGGGTGTCCGCAAAAGTCGCGATCAGGCCGAGCGTGCCCGTGCCGCGCGCCACTTCCTCGATCATCGCTTCGTTGGGCTTTTTCACCGGCAGCGCCGAATGCCGGCGCGCCACCGCCTCGATGCACGCACCGAAAGCCGAACAGGTGAAGAGGATCGCGTCGGCACCCGTGTCGACCGCGTACTGCGCAAGGCGCTCGAAGCGCGCGTGCATGGCGGCATCGAGCCCTCGACCGCTCCGCGCCAGATCGGCCGACAGGCTGTCGTCCAGCAGGTTCATGCGCTCGGCTTGCGGCCAGTCGCGCGCGAATGCCTCGTTGATGGGCGCAACCGAATGTGCGAGGGCGTGGATCAGGGCGATGCGGGTCATGCAGTCGGGTTCAGATGCCTTTGGAGGAAGGATTGGCGAAGCCTTCCTTCGTTTCGGCATTCAGCGGGTAGTTGATGTTGATGTTCTTCGGCGGGATCGGCGACATGAACCATCGCGTGTAGAGCCGTTCCATCTCGCCGGACTTCATCATCCCACCGACCACGCGGTCGACCAGCGCCTTGAAGGCCGGATCGTCCTTGCGGAACATGAGCGACTGGTTTTCAGTGCGCAGGCTCTCACCGGTAATGACGAAATCCTTCGGATTCTTCGCATTGGCGATCTGCCCCGCCAGCAGGATGTCGTCCAGCACGAAGGCCTGAGCGCGGCCATTCTCCACCAGCAGGAACGAATCGGTGTGGTCCTTGCCGGCGAGGTTGTTCACGTCGAGGTTGCGGCCCTTGTCGGCATCGCGCAGCAGCCGGAATGAAGTGGTGCCTGTGGTCGTCACCACCGTCTTGCCCTGCAGGTCGGCGATGCTGCGGATGCCCGAGTCGGCCTTCACCAGCATGCGCACGTTGTAGCGAAAGATGTCCGGCGAGAACGCGACCTGCTTCTGCCGCTCGACCAGATTGGTGGTCGACCCGCATTCGATGTCGACCGTGCCGTTGACTACCAGCGGAATGCGATTGGCCGAGGTGACAGCCTGATACTTCACCTCGATCAGCGGCAGCTTCAGTTCGTCGCGCGCGGCTTCGATGATGCGCTTGCAGATGTCCAGGCTGTAGCCCACGGGCTTCACGCTGCCGTCGAGATACGAGAAGCCGAACGACGACTCGCGATAACCCACGGTGATGGCCCCGGTGGCCTTGATCCTCGCGAGCGTGCTCGTGTCCTGCGCTTGCGCGGCAGTCAATGGCACCAGCGCGATGGCCGCCAGCAGGGCTGCGGTTCGTGTGAAATTCGACAGGCAGGGCAAAGCCATGGAGACACTCCTCAGGAGTTGAACAAAGAAAGAAAAGAACCGGAGACGTAAACGAAGGTCAGGTCACGGCGCGCGTGACCGCCTCGATGGACTCGGCCATCAGGGTCGCGATCGTCTGCAGATCGCCGCGTGTCGCAATGAAAGGCGGCGCCAGCAGGACGTGGTCGCCCTGCAGGCCGTCGACGGTGCCGCCGAACGGGTAGCACAGGAGGCCGCGCGTCATCGCGTCCTGCTTGATCCGCGCATTCACCTTCTGCGCCGGATCGAACGGCGTCTTGCTGGCGCGGTCGGCCACCAGTTCGAGTCCACGGAAGAATCCGCGGCCGCGAATGTCGCCGACGTGAGGGTGTGCACCCAGCGCTTCGCGCAGCATCGCATCGAAGACTTCGCCGTCGTCGCGCACCTTGTCGAGCAGCCCGTCCCGATGGATGACCTGCTGCACCGCCAGCGCCGCGGCGCACGCCACCGGATGACCGAGATAGGTGTGGCCATGCTGGAAGAACCCGCTGCCTTTCGACATCGCGTCGACGATCTTCCTTTGCGCGAGCACCGCGCCCACCGGCTGGTAACCGCCACCGAGTCCCTTGGCGATGGTGACGAGGTCGGGCACGACGCCCTCCTGCTCCGACGCGTAGAGCGTGCCGGTGCGTCCCATGCCGCACATCACCTCGTCCAGGATCAGCAACACACCATATTTGTCGCACACGGCGCGCACCGCCTTGAAGTAGCCCGGCACCGGCGTCAGCACGCCGGCCGTCGCGCCGCCGACGGTCTCGGCCACGAAGGCGATGACGCTGTCGGCGCCCTGTTGCAGGATCGCCGCTTCGAGCTCGGCTGCCAGCCGCAGACCGTACGCGACAGGCGTCTCGTCGTCCCGCTGTTCGCGGTACGCATAGCACGGCGCCACATGCGTTGCCGGCACCAGGATGGGTGCGAACGGCGCGCGCCGCCATGCATTGCCGCCGACCGCCAGCGCGCCCAGCGTATTGCCGTGGTAGCTCTGCCGCCGCGCGATGAAATGGGAGCGCTGCGGCTGGCCGATCTCCACAAAGTACTGCCGCGCCATCTTCAGCGCCGATTCGACGGCTTCGGAGCCGCCGCTCACCAGGTAGACATGGCTCATGCCTTTCGGTGCGGTACGGATCAGTTCGTCGGCCAGCTGCTCGGCCACCCCGGTCGTGAAGAAACTGGTGTGCGCATAAGGCAGCCGGTCGATCTGCGCATGCATGGCCGCGAGCACATCGGGGTGCGCGTGGCCGAGCGATGACACCGCAGCGCCCCCGCAGGCATCGAGGTACTCACGACCGTCCGCATCGCGGATGGTCATGCCGCTGGCGGCGACAGCCACGGGCGGCGTCCTGCGCAGGTGGCGATGGAAGACGTGTGTCATGGAATTGGGCATGTTTCGATTGTTCCGTATTAATTATTGTCTGGAACATATGCTCCGTCAATCAAAGCTTGAAACACGACTGTTCCGCTCCGGTACATTCGTTCCAGAACCCGGAGAGAAACCATGGCTGTCAAAGACGAATTGCGCGAACGTTTCGCGGACCTGAGCCCCGCCCTGCAGCAGGTTGCCAAGTACCTGCTCGACCACCCCAACGACATCGTGACGAATTCGATGCGCACGATCGGCACGCGCGCCCGCAGCACGCCCGCCACGCTGGTGCGTTTCGCGCAGCACCTCGGCTACCCGGGCTGGCCGCAGCTCAAGGAGGCCGTGGCCGGCGAGATGGGCCTGGGCAGCACGGAGGCCTACGGCGACCGCGCACGCCAGCTCGTGGGCCGCGTCAAGGACCACACGCTGGTGCATGAGTTGTTCGACGTCCAGCGCGCCAACCTGGATGTCACGGAACGGCAGAACGTCGATTCGCTGCAGGCCGCCGCTGCGCTGCTGGAGAAAGCTGGCGCAGTGCACGCCGCCGGTTTTCGCGCCTGCTTTCCGCTCGCCTTCTCTTTCGTCTACGTGTATCGGCTGTTCCGCAGCAGCGTACATCTGGTCGATGGCCAGGGCGGCTCGCTCGAGATGCAGCAACGCGCGATGGTCAAGGGCGATGCGCTCGTGATCGTGAGCTTTGCGCCTTACTCCCGTGAAGCCCTGCAGGTGACGGAAGCCGCGAAAGCCGCAGGCTGCCGCATCGTCGCGATCACCGACAGTGCCGCCTCGCCACTGTCGCTGCTGGCCGACGAAACAATCCTGTTCGCGATCCGCAGTCCGTCGTTCTTTCCGTCGGTCACTTCGGGCTTCGCGGTCACAGAAGCCCTGCTGGAGTTGCTGGCGAGCCGCGCCGGCAAGTCGGTGGTCAAGCGAATCGACCGGTCCGAGATGCAGCTTTTCGAATCTGGCGCCTACCTGAAGACGCCGGGGCCACGCGGCGGCTGATGCGCTTCGCCACCAGTCGACCAGATGCGCCAGGCACCAGGAGCGCCCATCTTGAAGTTCAAATTCGGAGGTGGCCGAGGGATTGGGTACAGATCCGCGCTACGACGCAGGATCGGCCAACCACGCCGCCTGCCAGCCGCCGCCCAGGCCCTGGATCAGCGTGATCGCGGCGATCTGGCGGTTCACCTGGGTCTGCACCAGCGAGCGACGCGCGTTGAGTGCGGCGGCCTGCGCAGTGACCACGTCGGTGTAGCTCACCTGCGCCGAACGGTAGCGGTTGAGCAGCTGCTGCTCGGTCTTGTCGGCCGCGAGCGAGGCTTCGCGGCGCAAGCCCTCTTGCTGCGCCAGCGTGGCACCGGCGGTGAGCTGATCTTCGACCGACTGGAAGGCGGTGAGCACCGTCTGCCGGTAGCGCGCGACGCTGGCGTCGTACGACGCTTTGGCCGCATCGACGCCGGCACCGATCGCACCGCCGTCGAACACCACTTGCGCGACCGACAGGCCCAGCGCCCACAGCGTGTTCGACGCGCTGAACAGGTCGCCCACGCGGCTCGCATTGCTGCCGAGCGACGCGTTCAGGCCGAAGCTCGGGTAGTACGCCGCACGCGCCACCCCGATCTGCGCATTGGCCGAGGCCATCGCGCGCTCGGCGGCCGCGATGTCGGGCCGGCGCTGCAGCACGGTCGACGGCACGCCGCTCGGGATGCCCGGCACAGTGGCCGTCCACTCGGCAGCGGCCAGGCTGAAGTCGGCGGGAGCCACGCCGATGAGCACGGCGATCGCGTGTTCGAGCGTAGTCCGCGTGCGCTGCACGGTCAGCCGGTCGGCGCGCGTGTTGATGAGCTGCGTCTGCGCCTGCAGCACGTCGGTCTGCGCGACGATGCCGGCGTCGTAGCGGTTTTTGGTGATCGTGTAGGCGCGCTCGTAGCCGGTGATGGTTTCGTCGAGCAGGCGCAGTTCGGTGTCGGCCTCGCGCACCGAGAAGTAGTTGATCGCGAGTTCACCGACGGCCGAGAGCCGGGCCGATGCGAGATCGGCCTCGGTTGCCTGCGCATTGGCCTGCGCGCTGGTAACGGCGTTGCGAAGCCGCCCCCACACGTCGGGCGCCCAGTCGACGCCCAGCGTGGCGGAGAACGCGTTGCTGGGCGGGGTGTCGGAATTTCGCGCGCCGCTGCGGCGGCCGGTGCCAACGACCGACACCTGCGGGAACAAGGCCGCGCGTTGCTGCCGCACCAATGCCTGCGCCTGGGCGTAGTTCGCGACCGCAGCGGCGATGTTCTGGTTTGACACCTGTACCCGGCCGGCGAGATCGTCGAGCGTGGCATCGCCAAAGAGCCTCCACCACTCGCCGCGGTCGAGCGCATCGGCCGGTGCGGCGGGCAACCAGCCGGCGGCAGCCGGCGCTTCTTTCCAGGCGCCCGGCGACACGATGGTGGCCCGGTCGTAGGTCGGCCCGATCGCGCAGCCGGCCAGCATGGCGGCCAGCAGCAGCACCGGGAGTTGTCGATAGCGAACGGGAATGCGATGGAGGACGGTCATGCTTGGGCGCCGGCGGCGCGGCTCAGGTGTTTTTCGTTCGAGGTCGGGCGACGCAACTTGTCCATCAGCACATAGACGACGGGTGTGGTCAGCAGCGTGAGCAGCTGGCTCGCGATGAGTCCGCCGATGATCGCGACACCGAGCGGCTGCCGCAGCTCGGCGCCCTGCCCGAATCCGACGGCGAGCGGCAGTGCACCGAGCGCGGCGGCCATCGTCGTCATCAGGATCGGGCGGAAGCGCAGCATGCAGGCCTCGCGCACCGCCTCGGCAGCGGAGAGGCCCCGCGCGCGTTCGGCGTCGAGCGCGAAGTCGATGATCATGATCGCGTTCTTCTTCACGATGCCGATCAGCAGGAACACGCCGATCAGCGCAATGATCGAAAAGTCCATCCGGAACAGCATCAACGCCAGCACGGCACCGACGCCCGCGGAAGGCAGCGTGGTGAGCACGGTGATCGGGTGGATCAGGCTCTCGTACAGCACGCCGAGCACGATGTAGATCACCACGATCGCCGCGACGATCAGGAACGCCTGTTGCCCTTGCGACGCCTGTGCGCTCGCGGCCGTGCCGCTGAAGCTGCCGCGCACGTTGATCGGCATTGCGATATCGGCGGTGGCCTGTTCGATGAGGGTTCGGGCATCGCCGATCGCGACGCCCGGCGCCAGGTCGAACGAAATCGTGCTCGACAGTTCACCGCCGTCGTGCGAGATCGATGTCGGGATGGCGCGCTCCGACACCTTGGCCAGCGTGCCGAGCGGCACCATCGTGGTGGCGGAGGTGGTGAGCGGCGCGCCGGTCGAGGCGCCGCGCAGGCCCGGGTTGGCCGAGGTCGTCGTCAACACCGTGCCGCTGGTCGCGGTCGGGTTCGACGGCAGGTACAGGTCGTTCAGCACCACCGGCCCCTGCGCAAAACGCGGTGCCCACTCCATGATCACGCTGTACTGGTTGAGCTCGTCGTAGATCGTCGCCACCGAGCGCTGGCCGAAGGCGTTGTAGAGCGAGCTGTCGATCGCGGCGGAGGTGAGGCCCAGCTGCGATGCGCGGTCGCGGTCCACCGTGATGTAGCTCTCCACCCCGTTGTCGGACTGGTCGCTGTCGATGTCGGTGAGTTCGGGCCGCTGCTTCATCCGGTCGGTCAGCTTGCCGACCCACAGGCGCAGGTCCTTGATATTGTCGCTCTTGATCGTGTACTGGTAGGTCGAATTGCTCGACCGGCCGCCCATGCGCAGGTCTTGCACCTGGCCGAGGAACACGCGCAGGCCAGTGAGCCGGTCGAGCTGCGGGCGCAGGCGCGCGATGACTTGCGGGCTGGTGACGTCGCGCTGGTTCACCGGCTTCAGGTTCACGAACATGAAGCCGCCGCCGGCCCGGCTGCCGCCCGCGAAGCCGACCACGGTGTCGACCGCGGGGTCCTTGCGGATGATGTCGACCGCCTCGCGCAACTTGTTGCCCAGCGCTTCGGACGAAATGCTCTGGTCGGCCCGCAGGCCGCCGTTGAGCTGGCCGTTGTCCTGCTGCGGAAAGAAGCCCTTGGGCACCTTGGTGAACAGGTAGTAGTTGAGGCCGATCACCACCACCAGGATCATCATCACCAGCGCCTTGCTCGCGAGCGCCCAGTCGAGGCTGCGCTCGTAGCCGCGCAGCGTGAAGTCGTAGCCCGCCTCGGCCCAGCGCACCGGCCAGGCATGGCGCTTCGGCGGCGTGCCTTCGGGGAGCACGGGCTCGCGGCGCAGCAGCAAGGCGCACATCATCGGCGTGGTGGTGAGCGAGATGACGAGCGAGATCAGCACCGCGGCCGACAGCGTGACCGCGAACTCGCGGAACAGCCGGCCCACCTGCCCGTCCATGAACAGCAGCGGAATGAACACCGCCACCAGCGACAGGCTGATCGACAGCACCGTGAAGCCCACTTCGCGCGCGCCCTGCAGGGCCGCCTCCACGCGGTCCATGCCGGCCTCGATATGGCGCATCGTGTTTTCGAGCACCACGATCGCGTCGTCCACCACGAAGCCGGTCGCGACGGTTAGGGCCATCAGGCTCAGGTTGTTGAGGCTGAACCCCAGCAGGTACATCACGCCGAAGGTGCCGAGCAGCGACACCACGGTGGCCACGGCCGGCACGATGGTGGCGCGCGCGCGGCGCAGGAACAGGCCGACGACAAGCACCACCAGCACGACCGAAATCATCAGCGTGATCTCGACCTCGTGCAGCGAAGCGCGAATGGAATTGGTACTGTCGGAGGCGACCTGCAGCTCGATGTCGGGCGGCAGCTGCGCACGCAGTTCGGGCAGCAGCGCGCGCACGCCGTCGACCGTCTCGATGATGTTGGCGCTCGGCTCGCGCGTGATGAGCACGATGATGGCCGGATCGCCGTTGAAGAGGCCGAGCGTGCGGCGGTTTTCCACGCCATCCGAGACCGTGGCCACGTCCGACAGCCGCACGGCCGCCTGGTTGCGCCACGCGATGACCATCGAGCGGTATTCGGCTGCACGACGCGCCGGAGCCGGGGTGTAGATCTGCAGGCGCCGGCCTTCGCCTTCGATCGCGCCCTTGGGCCGGTTCGCGTTGCTCGCCTGGATGGCCGCGCGCACGTCTTCGGTGCTGATGCCGTACTTGTTGAGCGCGAACGGCAGCAGCTCGACGCGCACCGCCGGCAGCGAGCCGCCGCCGATTTCCACGTCGCCCACGCCGTTCACCTGCGAAATGCGCTGGCTCACGATGTTCGACACCGCGTCGTAAATCTGCCCCGGCGTCTTGGTCTTGGACGTCAGCGCCAGGATGATGACCGGCGACGACGCGGGGTTCGCCTTGCGGTAAGTCGGATTGCTCTTGAGCGTGGCCGGCAGGTCGACGCGCGCCGCGTTGATGGCGGCCTGCACCTCGCGCGCTGCGCCGTCGATGTTGCGGTTGAGGTCGAATTGCAAGCTCACGCGGGCCGAGCCGGTGGAGCTGTTCGACGTCATCTCGTTGACGCCCGCAATGGTGCCGAGCCGCCGCTCCAGCGGCGTCGCCACGCTGCTCGCCATCGTGTCCGGGCTGGCGCCGGGCAGGCTGGCGCTCACCGAGATCGCCGGGTAGTCGACCCTGGGCAGCGGCGCGACAGGCAAGACGAAGAACGCGGCAATGCCCGCCAGAGCGATGCCGATGGTCAGCAGGACCGTCGCGATCGGGCGCTCGACGAAGGGACGGGAAAGATTCACACGACCACCTGCTCGCCCGCAGCCGGCTTGCGACCGAACCGTTGCCCCAGTCGATCGAACGCCAGGTAGATCACCGGCGTGGTGAACAGCGTCAGCACCTGGCTCACGATCAGTCCGCCGAAGATCGCGAGGCCGAGCGGACGGCGCAGCTCGGCGCCTTCACCGAAGCCCAGCATCAACGGCACGGCCGCGAACAGCGCGGCCAGCGTCGTCATCAGGATTGGCCGGAAGCGCAGCAGCGCC
The DNA here is from genome assembly GCF_001577265.1 of Variovorax sp. PAMC 28711. Classification (NCBI taxonomy): domain Bacteria; kingdom Pseudomonadati; phylum Pseudomonadota; class Betaproteobacteria; order Burkholderiales; family Comamonadaceae; genus Variovorax; species Variovorax sp. PAMC 28711. The sequence goes on from NZ_CP014517.1 coordinate 522,245, forward strand.
GCTTGATGGATCGCCTCCAGCGCGGTCTTGCCCTGGTGCCGTTCGGCCTCGATGGCGAAGTCGATCATCATGATCGCGTTCTTCTTCACGATGCCGATCAACAGGATGATGCCGATGATCCCGATCACGCCGAGGTCGTTGCCCGTCACCATCAAGGCCAGCAACGCGCCCACGCCGGCCGACGGCAACGTCGACAGGATGGTCAGCGGATGGATGTAGCTTTCGTACAGCACGCCCAGCACGATGTACACGCACACACCGCGGCCAGGATCAGCCAGAGCTGGTTCGACAGCGATTTTTCGTACGCGCCCGATGCGCCCAGGAAGGTCATCGACACGCCGCTCGGAAGCCCGATGTCTTTCGCGGCCTGGCGGATCGAATCGACCGCCTTGCCGAGCGACACGCCGTTGGCCGTATCGAAGCCCACCGTCGCGGCCGGGTACTGCGCCACGTGCGTGATCTGCAGCGGCGCGAGTTGCTCGCGGATGGTCGCCACAGCCGACAGTGGCGTGGGCGCGCCCGAACCCGTCTTGAGGTTCAGCGTGCCGAGCTGCTGCGGCGTCTCGATCGATTCGGGCTGCGCCTCCAGGATCACGCGGTACTGGTTGGTCTCGGTGAAGATCGTCGAGACGATGCGCTGGCCGAACGCGCTATAGAGCACGTCGTCCACCGCGCTCGCCGTCACCGACAAGCGCGAGGCCGTGTTGCGGTCGATGTCGACATAGGCCGAGAGGCCCTGCGCGCCCGCGTCGCTCGTCACGTTGCGCACCTGCTTCACGTCCTGCAGGCGCGCCTTGAGCTTGTTGACCCATTCGGTCACCGTCGCCGAATCGACGCCTTCGATCGAGAAGCGGTACTCGGTGGGCCCGGTCTCCGCGTCGATCGTCAGGTCCTGCGTCGGCTGCAGGTACAGCGTGACACCCGCCACTTCCGACACGCGCCGGCGCAGACGGTTCATCGTGTCTTCCTGCGAGCCGCGATCGGCCTTCAGGTTGATGAGCAGGCGGCCGGTGTTCAGCATCGTGTTGTTGGCCGCGTCCACCCCGGTGAACGAGCTCAGCGTGTCGACATCGGGATCCGCCAGGATGGCGCGCGCCGCGGCCTGCTGCAGTTCGGACATGCGCGCATACGACACGTCTTGCGCGGCCTCGATGCGGCCCTGCAACTGTCCCGTGTCCTGCGTCGGGAACAGGCCCTTGGGAATGAACACGTAGAGCAGCACGGTGAGCACCAGCGTCATCAGCGCGACGATGAGCGTGAGACCCTGACGGCGGAACACCCACTGCAGCCAGATGTCGTAGCGCGCGATCACGCGGTCGAAAAATGCCTGCACCTTGCCCGCCAGCCCGCGCGTCGCGTTGTGTGGCTCGCTCTTGAGCATGCGCGCCGCCATCATGGGCACCAGCGTGAGCGAGACCACCGCCGAGATCAGGATCGTGATCGCCAGCGTGACCGCGAATTCGCGGAACAGCCGGCCCACCACGTCGCCCATGAAGAGCAGTGGAATCAGCACCGCGATGAGCGAGACCGTCAGCGAAATGATCGTGAAGCCGATCTGCGCGGCGCCCTTGAGCGCAGCCGCGAACGGCGTCTCGCCCTCTTCCAGGTAGCGCGCGATGTTCTCGATCATCACGATCGCGTCGTCGACCACGAAGCCGGTCGCGATCGTCAGCGCCATCAAGCTCAGGTTGTTGAGCGAGTAGCCCAGCATGTACATGAGGCCGCAGCTGCCGATGAGCGAGATCGGCACCGCGAGGCTCGCGATCAGCGTGGCGCGCCAGCTGTGCAGGAAGAAGAAGATCACCAGCACGACCATGAACACGGCCAGCAGCAGTTCGATCTCGACGTGCTTGACCGACGCACGAATGCCGGTCGTGCGGTCGCTCAGCACCTTGACCTCGAGCGATGCGGGCAGGCCCGCCTGCAGCTCGGGCAACTGCTTCTTGATGGCGTCGACCGTCGCGATCACGTTGGCGCCGGGCTGGCGCTGCACGTTCAGGATGATGGCCGGCGTGAGCGTGCCGGTCTCGCCCGACCAGGCGCCGAGCCGGTTGTTCTCGGCGCTCTCGATCACGCGCGCCACGTCGCTCATGCGCACCGGTGCGTTGTTCTTGTAGGCGACGATCAAGCCCTTGTAATCGGCAGCGGTGACGAGCTGGTCGTTCGCGTTGATCGTGTACGAACGCTTCGGGCCGTCGAAGCTGCCCTTGGCGCTGTTCGCATTGGCCGCCGAGATCGCGGTGCGCAGCGAATCGAGCCCGATGCCGAAAGACGCCAGCGCGCGCGTGTCGGCCTGGATGCGCACGGCCGGCCGCTGACCACCGGCGAGCGTCACGAGCCCCACGCCCGACACCTGGCTGATCTTCTGCGCCAGCCGGGTGTTGACGATGTTCTGCACCTCGGTGAGCGGCATCTCCTTGCTGCTGATCGCCAGCGTGAGCACCGGCGCGTCGGCCGGGTTCACCTTGGCGTACACCGGCGGCGCGGGCAGGTCGGCCGGCAGCAGCGAGTTGCTGGCGTTGATGGCGGCCTGCACTTCCTGTTCGGCCACGTCGAGCGTTTCGCCGAGGCCGAATTGCAGCGTGACGATCGACACGCCCGCGGCGCTGGTCGAGCTCATGCGGGAGAGGCCCGACATCTGGCCGAACTGGCGCTCGAGCGGCGCGGTCACGGTGCGGCTCATCACTTCCGGGCTGGCGCCGGGGTAGAGCGTCTGCACCTGGATGGTCGGGTAGTCGACCTGCGGCAACGCCGACAGCGGCAGGAACTTGAAGCCCACCAGGCCCGCGAGCACGATCGCGACCATGAGCAGCGCCGTCGCGACGGGCCGCTCGATGAAAGGACGTGACGGGCTCATTGCGACGGGCCGCCGCCTTCACGGCGACGCTCGCCCATGCGCTGGCGTTGCTCGGCCGTGGGCACGGGCTTTTCGACGCCCGGATTGGTGGGCGCGCCTTCGGGCGTCGCGGTGCCGCGCGCGGCAGGTTCCGTCGCCGGCATGGCGCCCGGGGCCGATGCGGCGCCGCGCGGCGCCGAAGCGCCCTGGCGCCGTCCGCCGGCGCGTCCGCCCGCTGCGGGAACGTCTGTCGGCAACTGCACGCGCGAGCCATCTTTGAGGCGGTCGCCGCCTTCGGTCACCACGCGTTCGCCGTCTTTCAGCCCCTCGGTGATGACCACCGATTCGACCGTCGAATCACCCCGCTTCACCGCGCGTTGCGACACGGTCCGGTCTTCGTTGATCACATAGACGTAGTTGCCGGTGCCCGATGTGCGAAGCGCGGTGACCGGCACCACCACGGCGCCATCGATGGTGCGCAGCAGCAGCTTCACGTTGACGAACTGGCTCGGGAACAGTGCGAGCTTGTCGTTGGCGAAGCGCGCCTTGGCTTTCACGGTGCCGGTGGTCACGTCGACCACGTTGTCGAGCGTGGAGAACACGCCGGTGTCGAGCGTGGCGGTGCGGTTGCGGTCGAGTGCCGTCACTTCGAGCTTCGCCTTCGACGCCATGCGGGCCTGGATTTCGGGGATGCGGTCTTGCGGCAGCGTGAACTGGATGTCGATCGGGTTCATCTGCGTGATGACCGCAATGCCGGTGGTCGCACCGGCGGCCACGTAGTTGCCGGGGTCGACCGTGCGCAGGCCGATGCGGCCGGTGACGGGCGCAGTCACGCGCGTGTAGTCGAGGTTGAGCTTCGCAGTGGCCTCGGAGGCCTTGTCGGTGATGACGGTGCCCTCGAGCTGCTTGACCAGGGCGCCTTGCGTGTCCACGTCTTGCCGCGCGATCGAATCTTGCGTGAGCAGCGTGCGGTAGCGCTCCAGCGTGACGCGCGCGGCCTGCAATTGCGCTCGTCGCGCACGCGGGTGCCCTGTGCTGCGCATCATGCTGTTCGTAAGGGCGCGGATCGATGCGGGCGACCACCTCGCCCTTCTTCACGGTCTGGCCTTCGGAAAAGAGCACATCGGTCATGACGCCACTCACCTGCGGGCGCAGCGTGACCGTGGTGACGGGCGTCACGGTGCCGAGCGCGTCGATGATCACCGGGATGTCGGCGCGCTTGGCCACCGCCATGCCGACCGTGACCGTCGGGCCGGCGCTGGCACCCCGCTGCCTGGGCCCGCACCGCGCGGCCGCGCGCCACCCGGTCCGCCCGGCCCCGGGGGCCGCCACCCGGCGCGCGCCCGCAGCGGCATCGGCCGGCGGGCGGTTCACCAGGTAATAGGCCGCGCCGACCACGGCGGCCAGCCCCAGCACCGCGACGACCGAACCGAGCCAGCGCCGCCGGCGCCTGGGCGGCACGGGGTTGGTGGGAGTGGCGATCGGAGGTTCGGGCGGTCGGGGGTCCATGGAAGTCCTGAGGAAAGCAAAAAGCAGGCGGCGGGCGCCGAAAGGAGCGACCGCGGCGAATCGTAGCCTGCACCCTGCCGGGGATTGCGACGGCTGTCAGACCGGTCCGTAAACCTTCTGTAAAGCGCCCGCCATCCATCCCCGGGATCGGCATTTGGCGCCGCGACGCTGCGTTTCGTCGCATCCCGCTCGCAGCGGGGGCGCGTCAGGAAGACAGTCCACCCATCGACTTTTCAACCCCCTGTTTCAAGGAGTCCACCATGCTGCTGCAAATCCTGACCCACACGCCCCACTGGGTGTTCGGCCTCTTCGTGTTCCTGGTCTGGCTTGGCGCCAAGCAAATGATGGCCGGCACCGTTGGCCTCGGCCGCGTCACGGTCATGCCGATCGTCATGACCGGCCTGTCGGTTTACGGCGTGATCTCGGTGTTCGGCGATTCGCCTGCGGCATTGGCCTGCTGGGCGGCGGCCGCGGTGGTCGTCGCCGCCCTCGTGCTGCAACGCACCCTGCCCGCCAGCACCCGCTACGACGCCACCACGCGCCAGTTCCATGTGGCCGGCAGTGCCGTCCCGCTCGTTTTGATGATGGGCATCTTCTTCACCAAGTACGTGGTCGGTGTGATGCTCGCGATGCACCCGGAAACGCGCCATGACGCGACCATTGCCGCCGTCGTGCCGACGCTCTACGGCGTGTTCTCCGGGGTGTTCGCCGGCCGCGCGATCCGCCTCTGGAAGCTGGCACTGCGGCAGGACCGCGACCTGAGCGCCGCCCGCGCCGTTTGACCGCCCGATCTACAAATCAAGGAGACCGTCATGAACGTCAACGTCAACGACACCGCCCGCATCGACCGCCTCGCACGCCGCCGCGCCAGGGCCAAGCTCGGCTTCTTCAGCCACGCGACGGTGTATGCAGTCGTCAACCTGGGCCTGGTCGGCCTGTCGGCGGCCAACGGCCAGATGTGGGCGGTGTATCCGCTGCTCGGCTGGGGCATCGGCCTGATGGCGCACGGCCTCTCGGTCTGGATGCTGCCGCCAGGCGGCGACCTGTTGAACCGCATGGTCGAGCGCGAACGCATCAAGCTGGCCGGCGCCAAGGCCGACCTCTGGTGAACCGCACCACGACGCCGGTCGTTCTTCGTCCAGAATCTGCCGGCATGAGTCTGTCCGACGCGACCCGTATCAAGATCTTCGATGTGCTTCGGCACGCGGTGATCACCATGGCGTTCTGCTGCGTCATCGCGGTCGCGCTCGCGGTGTCGGGGCGCGGTCGGTGGGACGTGCAGATGGTGTATTCGCTGTCGATCGGGTTGGTCAGCTTCGCGGTGATCGACGGAGGCTGGTGGCTCATCGCACGCGGCGAAGGCAAGTTCTGGAACCGGGGCTGGCACGGCGCGGCGCTGGTGGTGTTGGGCACCAGCGTCGGCTTCGTCGTCGGCACCCGCATCGGCGACGCGTACAGTGGCGAATCCACCTGGCAGCTGTTGTCGTTCGCGCCCTCGAAGTTCCTGTCGATCGTGGTGATCTCGCTGATCGCGACCGTCGTGGTCGCGTACTTCTTCTTCAGCCGCGGTACCGCCCGTGCGCTCGAAGCACAGGTGGCCATTGCCGAGCGCGACGCCAGCGAAGCCAAACTCAGACTGCTCGAAACGCAGCTCGAGCCGCACATGCTCTTCAACACGCTCGCCAATTTGCGGGCGCTCATCCAGCTCGATCCGCCGCGCGCGATCGCCATGCTCGACCACCTCAACAACTACCTGCGGGTGACGCTGGCCGGCTCGCGCGCCTTGTCGCATCCGCTGTCGGCCGAGTTCGCGCGGCTCGGCGATTTCCTGGAACTCATGTCGATCCGCATGGGCCCGCGGCTGCGCTACACGCTCGACCTGCCCGACGACCTGCGCGACGTGCCGGTGCCGCCGCTGCTGCTGCAGCCGCTGGTCGAGAACGCGATCCGCCACGGCCTAGAGCCGCAGGTGGAAGGCGGCGAGATCACCGTGCGCGCGAGGCGGGACACCGGCCCCGACGGCGAGACCCGGATCACGATCGAGGTGAACGACACCGGGGTCGGCCTGGGTGCAGCGCCTGCATCCGACGGCAGCAGCTTCGGCGTGGCACAGGTGCGGGAGCGCCTCGCGGCGACCTTCGGCAGTCGAAGTGCCATGAATTTAGTGGCATCTCCTGTAGGCGGGACAAGCGCTACGGTCACTTTTCCTCTGTGACTTATCCAGTTCGTTGAATTTCACATTACCCGGGTAATGTGCTAGCCTTTCGCGATGATTCACACCCACACCAAACTCACCTCGCAAGGGCAGGTGTCGGTGCCGGCCTCGGTGCGCCGCGCCCTCGGGCTCACGCCCGGCTCCACGCTGGAATGGACCGAGGAGCAGGGCCGCATCGTGGTGAAGCGGGCTGCGCGCCACAATTCGCAAGCGGTGCATGACGCGCTTTTTCCGGAAGGCGCCGCGATGCCCGCCGCGAAGTCGCTCGACGAGCTCAAGCAAGGCATCCGTCAACGCATGAAGCGCCGCCATGCGGGCGATTGACACCAACGTGCTGGTCCGCCTGCTGGTGCGCGATGACCCGAAGCAGGTCGAAACGACGGAAGCCTTTGTCGGCGGCAGCGCGTGGGTTTCGCAGCTGGTATTGGCCGAAACGCTGAGGGTTCTTGAATCGGTCTACGACCGCACGCCGGCCCAACTGGCCGCGGCGCTCGAAATACTGCTGGCGCACGAGACGCTGACACTGCAAGACGCCGACACGATCGGCGCAGCGCTTGCCAATTTCAGGCAGAGGCCGGCGCTTGGCTTTTCAGACTGCCTCGTTCTCGAAATCGCGCTCAAGGCGGGCCACACGCCGCTCGGCACATTTGACAAAGATTTGTCCAAGCTGACAGGTGCTCACCGCCTGTAGCGGCCGTCGACAACGCCATGCACGCCACCGCACTCATCGCCGAAGACGAACCGCTGCTCGCGCAGGCGCTGCGTGCCGAGCTCGCGGCCGCGTGGCCCGAACTGGAAATCGTCGCGCTCGTCGGCGACGGCCGCAGCGCCGTGCGCGAGGCGCTCGACCGGCTGCCGCAGGTGCTGTTCTTCGACATCCGCATGCCCGGCCTCGACGGCCTCGGCGCCGCGGCCGAGTTGGCCGAAAGCTGGCCAGCCGAAGAGGCGCCGATGCCGCAGCTCGTCTTCGTGACGGCCTACGACGAATACGCAGCGCGCGCCTTCGAGGCGCAGGCGCTCGACTACGTGCTCAAGCCCGTGCAGGCCGAGCGCTTGCGCAAGACGGTCGGGCGGCTCCAGCAAGCCCTCGCAACGCAAGCACCCGTGACGTCGAACGCCCTGCCCGCACCGGCCGCGTTGGAACAGACGCTCGCCCAGTGGCGCCAGTTGCTTGCCGCCGCCGGCAGCGGTGCGCCGCTCGCCCCGGCAGCCGCGCTGCTCAAGTTCATCGCCGCCAGCGACACCGGCGGCAGCACCGTCCACATGGTGCCGATCGACGCGGTGCTGTATTTCGAGGCGGCCGACAAATATGTGCGCGTGCTCACCGCCGGGCACGAATACCTGATCCGCACGCCGCTCAAGCAGCTCATGCCGCAGCTCGACGCCAACACCTTCTGGCAGGTGCACCGCGCGGTGGTGGTGCGCAGCGATGCGATCGAATCGGTGCAGCGCGACGAGGGCGGCAAGCTGCACCTGGCGCTGCGCGGGCGCGGCGAGCGCATTGCGGTCAGCCGGCTCTACGCCCACCTGTTTCGTGCGATGTGACCACCCAAAGAAAAAGCCGGCCCGGAGGTCGGCTTTTTCTTTGGGCGTGACGGCAACCCGCTCGGGCCGCCGTCAGGCGAATCAGCGCCAGTCGCGGTGATGACGATAGCCGGGACCGCCGCGGTAATACCCACGGCCCGGGCCGTAGTAGACAGGTGCCGGCGGCGCGTAGTACACCGGGGCCGGGCGGTAGTAAACCGGCGGTGGCGGTGCGTAGTACTGCTGCGGCGGTGCGTAGTACTGCTGGGGCGCGTTGTAGTAAACGGGCGCCGGCGCATAGTAAGGCTGGTTCACGCCGACGGCGATGCCGGGGGCGGCAATGCCGACCGACCAGTTGACACCGGCGTTGGCGGAATTGGCGGCGAACAGTGCGCCGGCGGCCACGGTGGCGGCAGCGGCCCACTTGAAGAAGGTTGAACGTGTGAGGCTCATGTTTCGGACTCCTGTTGCGGGCAGAAGCTGCCCATGTGTGTATTGAACGCGTCAGGCGTGAATCAGGTGCACTCGGCAATGTGAAGATCGTTGCCAAAGGTAACCCGGGAGAGGCCCCGCCTAGAATGAACAAATGACCTCTCCTGCTCCCAAAGACGGCGCCAAGACGCCCAAATCCGCGGCCGCTCCCGCACCTGTCACACCCAGCAATTTTCTCCGCCACGTCATCGAGAAAGACCTCGAAACCGGCGCCTACGCCGCCCGCCAGTGGGGCGGCTCGCCCGGCGACGCGCAGCACCACGCCCAGGGCATGGCCGACCCCGCCAAAGTGCGCATGCGCTTCCCGCCCGAGCCCAACGGCTACCTGCACATCGGCCACGCCAAGAGCATCTGGCTCAACTTCGAGATGGCGAAGGAATACGGCGGCGTGTGCCACCTGCGCTTCGACGACACCAACCCGGAGAAAGAAGAGCAGGAATACGTCGACGCCATCCGCGACGCCGTCGAATGGCTCGGCTACGAGACTTATCTGGCCGACCGCCCGAGCGCGCCCGGCACGCTGCAGCCGCACGAGTACTTCGCGAGCGCCTACTTCGACTTCATGTACCGCGCGGCGGAGCACCTGATTTCGGCCGGCCTCGCCTACGTCGACGAGCAAAGCGCAGACGAAATGCGCGTGAACCGCGGTGACTTCAACACGCCCGGAAAAGACAGCCCGTTTCGCGCCCGCAGCGTCGAAGACAACCTCGCCCGCTTCCGCGCCATGCGCGACGGCCAGCTCGAAGACGGCGCCGCCATCCTGCGCGCCAAGATCGACATGGCGAGCCCCAACATCAACCTGCGCGACCCGGCGCTCTACCGCATCCGCCGGGCCACGCACCACAACACGGGCGACACCTGGTGCATCTACCCGATGTACACCTTCGCGCATCCGATCGAAGACGCGCTGGAGCAGATCACCCATTCCATCTGCACGCTCGAATTCGAAGACCAGCGCCCGTTCTACGACTGGCTGCTCGATCGCCTGGCCGAAGGCGGCCTCATCGCCAGCCCACACCCGCGCCAATACGAGTTCGCGCGCCTGAACGTCACGCACGTCATCACCAGCAAGCGCAAGCTGCGCCAGCTGGTCGAAGAAGGCCACGTCGACGGCTGGGACGACCCGCGCATGCCCACCCTCGCCGGCCTGCGCCGCCGCGGCTACACGCCCGACGCGCTCAAGCTCTTTTGCGAACGCAGCGGCGTGACCAAGTCCGGCGGCTGGATCGACTACGCCAGCCTCGAAGCCGCCCTGCGCGACACGCTCGACCCCATCGCGCCGCGCGCCATGGCCGTGCTCGACCCGGTCAAGCTCGTCATCACCAACTGGGGCGAGTTGATGGGCGGCGACGACGTGCTCGACGACTGCACCGCGCCCCTCAACCCGCGCGACCCCGACGCCGGCCTGCGCCACTTCAAGATCGGCCGCGAGGTGTGGATCGAAAGCACCGACTACGAAGACGTCCAGCCCAAGGGCTTCTTCCGCCTGTTCCCCGGCAACAAGGTGCGCCTGAAATACGGCCACACCATCGAATGCACCGGCGCCACGCGCGATGCCGACGGCAAGCTGCTCGAAGTGCAAGCCACGCTGGTGCCCGACACCAAGAGCGGCACGCCTGGCGCCGACGCGGTGAAGGTGAAGGGGAACATCACCTGGGTGGCGGTGGCGGATGCGCTGCCTGCGGAGGTGCGCTTGTATGAGCGGTTGTTCGCGGCGGAGAAGCCGGGGAATGGGGAACTGCTTGACGAACTGAACCGGGACAGCTTGACGACGTGTGCGGGGTTTGTGGAGCCGTCACTGGCCGGTGCGACGGCCAGCGGCGCAGGGTTTCAGTTCGAGCGGCATGGGTACTTTGTAATTGACGCGAAGGCTACCGGTGCGGGCGGGACGCGTGTGTTCAATCGGGCTGCGGGGATGCGGGATGGGTGGGGGAAATAAGTCGTTCGTTCTTAACTTTGCTTGAGCAAAAAAACGTGCGTGCGCACTGCTCGGCACGCGCTGCCAGAAAAATGATCCGTCCCCAAACCATTCAAATCTTTCTCCCGGCTGGTGACCCGCGCGGAATGCGCGTGGCTGAGATCACGACGCGCATCGTTCGCGTGATTGAGGTGCCGCGCAGCCAGTTGGCTGACTTCCTGAAGCTGCCTGAGGCACAGCAGGTAGGCGTTTACTTTTTGATGGGCGAGTTGTCGGAAACCGGATTGCCACGCGCCTACATCGGCCAGTCTGGCAACGTGGGCAGCCGACTCGTGCAGCAGAACCAGAGCAAAGACTTCTGGAACCGGGCGCTGGTGGTCATCTCCCTCACCAACAGCATGACGCAAACACATGCATTGTTTCTGGAGTGGCTTGCGATAGCAGAGGCGACCAAAGCCGGGCGCTACAGTCTTGAGAACGGCAATGCCGGCTCGCAGCCCTACACCCCCGCGCCGTTGCAAGCTGACTGCCATGAAATTCACGAGACTGCCGCCACCTTGCTGGCCACGCTGGGGCAGCCGATCTTTGAGCCGCTGACCAACGCTCCCACGGCTAAGGGTGTGACTGAACGCTTCTACTGCAAAGGATCAGGAGCCGACGGCGTGGGCGAGTACACCGCCGAGGGCTTTGTGGTGCTTAAAGGCTCACGAGGTCGACTGGAAAACGTGGCCTCCATCCAAGGCACATCCAGTGAGCGCTTCCGCCAAAAGTTACTCGAGGAAGGCATCCTTGCCGTCGACAGCAGTGGCGTGGTGCTCACCCGTGACTACCTATTTTCGAGTCCCAGCATGGCGGCCACCGCCTTGCAAGGCCGCACCGCCAACGGATGGTTAGAGTGGAAAGATGCTTCTGGCAGAACGCTGGACGAAGCGAAGCGGCAGGTGGTCGCTGCAGCTGCTTGAATCTACTGCGTTTCTAACAGCGGCTCATAACGGTTTGCCGGCGACTTTGGCGCACTGCATGAAAGGAATGCGCGTTCGCATTTCGTGCACCGCGCCAGCCCATGATCAGGTTGGCAGACCGAAAGGTCCAGCCGACGACGACGCCAGCCGGCCGGCCGGCCGGCTGTGACCTGACATCGGCACCCTGCTCGCCGCCACTGCGCCGGTACACGATCGGGTGGTGGTCACACGCAGCACCCAAGGCTTTGCGGAGCTGCCGGTGCAGATGCGGCTGTTCATCCAGCGGTTTGCCAAGTGGCTCCGCCGAGAGGGATATCCGCGCTATGTTTTTGATAGCCCCCTGCGCAATGCCAACGGACGCGGAAAGCCACTTCGGGCTTGTAAGCTCGAAGTCTTGACCCCATCGTCCGAAAGCGCTCTCCATGTCCCGCCCCAACAAAGCCGACCGCCGCCGTGAAAACGCCCGCCGCGAATTCGCCGGCAAGGCTTGGACCGCCATCGTCCTCGGCGTGATGTTTTTGGTGGTTGCTCCACTGTTCATGCGCAGCCCGATGACCGCCATGCTGGCGATCGCTTTGCGGCCAGCAGGCTGGACGGCATTGGCGATCGGCACGGCATTGCTCGCCCTGCACTACGTCTTGCGCCGCATATCCGCATCGAGTCCGGTCGAGCAAGCGCCACCGCAGCGCGCGATCAAGAGTCAGGACACCAAAGCGGCTGCGGTTACCGCGCCGCAGCAGACGCCGTCAGCGCCATGGCCTCAAGCCACGCAGCAATGGAGCCCCGCCGCGCTCGCCTCCATCGAGTGGCGTCGCTTCGAGGCGATCTGTGAAGCGTTCTATGCGCAAGCCGGCCTCGCCACGCGCAGCCAATCCCACGGCGCAGACGGCGGCGTCGATATCTGGCCGCAGTCCAAACACATGAGCGCGCCGCGCATCGTTCAGTGCAAGCACTGGCTGGGCAAGCCGGTCGGCGTGAAGGAAATGCGCGAGTTCCGCGGCGTCATGGCGTCGCACCAGCTGCAGAGCGGCACCTACGTGACGAGCTCGACCTTCACCGCGGACGCCACGGCTTTCGCCAAGGCGAACGGCATCCAGTTGCAGGACGGCGCGGCGCTGCTCAAGCTGATCGGCCAGCGGACGCCGGAGCAGCAGGCGGCGTTGCTGGCGGTCGCTTACGAAGGCGAATATTGGAAGCCGACGTGCGCAAGCTGCGGCATCAAGACCGTCGAACGGGAGCGCAAGCGTGACGGCGGCAAGTTCTGGGGCTGCAGCAACTATCCGCGGTGCAAGACCCACTTTGCGATGCGCTCGGCGTAGCGGTCACTGAGTCCGGCAGAGCCTAGCTTTCAATCACAGCTTCGGGCCGCCACCGGCTGTGGTCGAACAGCGACTCCGATCAAACCCACATTGGGTATGAGCGAACCCAATCTGGGCATCTCAGCGCCACTTCTTTGGGCGGCTCGCTCGGCAGCCTACTCGATCCGGATCACACGCTCCGCCGCGTCAGCAACAGCAACCCGCCCATCAGGGTAAACAGCCCACCGCACACTCGGTTCACCCACTTCACCGGCCCGCTGCGCCGCAGCAGCGGCGCCAGCCGCGACACGCTGAGCGCGCAGGTCGTGAGCACGGCGAACTCGAAGGCCATGAAGGTCAGCGCGAGGATCGCGAACTGCGGCGCCATCGGTGCGGCGGGGTTCAGGAACTGCGGGAAGAACGCCGCGAAGAACAGCACGGCCTTCGGGTTGCTCGCACCGACCAGCAGGCCCTGCAGGTAGAACGAGCGGCGCGGCGTGGCCGCCGCATCCTGGTCGACGGTCAACGCCGACGCATCGCTCCGGAACGTCTTGATGCCGAGCCAGACGAGGTAAGCGGCGCCGATGAGCTTGGCGGTCGTGAAGGCGGCTTCCGATGTGGCCAGCAGCGCACCGAGGCCGGCCGCCGAGAGCAGCATGACCACCAGCACGGCGGTCACCGAGCCGGCCACCGATGTCATCGCGCGCCGCGTGCCGTGGTTCAGCGCATTGGTCATGCACATCAGCATGGTGGGGCCCGGCGTGGCGATGAGCAGCGCGACGGCTGCGACGTACAGGAGGTAGGTGGAGAGCGTCATGGATGAAAGTATGAAGGAGCCGAGACCGTGCCGTCGGTAGCCGGTGCCGGGCTTGGTCAAGCCCGCCGCTGACAGCCTTCACGCGATGCACGCCAGAGAATCGCGCACCGCCGTCAACCTGCTGTCCGCCATGAAATTCTTTCTGCGCCTCTACCCCTTCGTCCACGCGCTCATGGCGCTGCTCTTTGCCGGTGCCAGCATGGCACTCATGGTGATCGCCGCGCACAACGGGTGGATGGCCGTCACCGGCGGCGTCGACACCACCGCCGGCGAAGCGGTGATCGAGGCGATTGGCCTGCTTGCCGCCGCCGTCGTGGCGTTGCAGATCTCGCAGACCATCACTGAAGAAGAAGTGATTCGCGATGCGCACATCGGCGCCCCGACGCGCGTGCGACGCTTCCTCTCGCGCTTCATGGTGGTGATCGTGGTGGCGATCGCGGTCGAGGCGCTGGTCGCGACTTTCAAGTCGCGCGAAAAGCCCGAACTGATGCTCCACGCGGCCGTGATGTTCGCCGCGGTGGGCATCGTGCTGGCGGGCTGGGGCGTGTTCATTCGCCTCAACCGCTACGCCGAGGAGCTGGAGCCGGAAGCGATGGCGGAGGCGAAAAGCGAGGACCAGAAGCTCGAATAAGTCTTTGAAACCAAATCGATTTCCGTATAAATTACGTTTTTCTATTTATGCACGGAAAAAATGGATTTCCAGGACATCGGCGACGACGCCCGTCGCCAGTACATCGACGCACGCGCCACCTTCGAAGCCCTTGAAGCGGCCGAACGGCAGGCGGCGGGCGTGCGCGGCGGGATGTACTGGAAAACCGTTTCCGGCACCGACTACTTGGTGCGGACCAGCACCCGCAATGCGCAAAAGAGCCTCGGCGCACGGAGCGCCGAAACCGAAGCAATGCAGCGCAGTTTCGCGAGCCGAAAGGAAGAGGTGCAGTCGCGCGTCAAGGACTTGAGCGATGCCTTGAAGCGTCACCAGCGCATGAACCGCGCGCTTTTCGTCGGCCGTGTGCCGACCATCGTCATCGACATCCTCGACATGCTGCACCGCGCCGATGTCGCCGAGCATTTCACAGTCGTCGGCACTCACGCGCTCTATGCCTACGAGGCCGCTGCAGGCGTTCGGGTGCAGAGCGCAGCGGTGGCGACGCGTGACGTTGACTTGCTGTGGGACACGCGCAAACGCTTCCGACTGGCGACGCAACTCAAACGTCTCGACTTGTCGATGCTTTCGCTTCTGCGCAAGGTCGACAAGAGCTTCTCGCTCATCGACGAACAGCGGTACACCGCAGTCAACAGCAGCGGCTTCGAGGTCGACATCCTGCGTCGCGAGGCACAAGAGAACGACCCGCATCCCGCGCAACCGAGCGATGCCGAAGACGAGTTCTGGGTCGTGCAAGCGCGCAACGCGGAGCAATTGGTGAGCGCGCAACGTTTCTCGGCCGTCACGGTCGGCACCACCGGCCACATGGCACGCATGAACACCGTGCATCCGCTGGCTTTCGTGCGCTTCAAGCGCTGGCTCGCAGGCCGTCCCGATCGCGATCCGCTCAAGTCGAGGCGCGACGCACTGCAGGCCGACACGGTCGCGCGACTGGTAGCGGACTACCTGCCGCAGTTGGCGCAGGAGCGCCCCTGATCGGCTGCCGAAAATCCATTTCTATACACACTTTGCTGATGCGCTATTCCTCTCATCCCCACTTCACCCGCCGCTCCGCCCTGCTCGGTGTGGCCGGCCTGATCGCCCTGCCGTCGGCGCACGCCGTCAAGCCCAAGGCAGCACCCGCCTCCGCGACAACCGACATCTGGCCGCGCGACTCGCAAGTGCCTGGCGGCGTCGCGCGTCTGTCGCTCGGCCCTTCGTCTGCGCGCCCCGTGGCGCGCACGGCCGAAGGCGACGTGCCGTTGCTCGTGATCGGCGACGCGATCGAGTGGACCGCGCTGGTCGGCATTCCGCTGTCGGCCACGCCGGGTGAAGCCATCATCACCGTGGGCAGCGATGCCCACCGCTTGCCTTACACCGTCGCGCCCAAGCAGTACCGCGAGCAGCGGCTGACGGTCGCGCCGGGCAAGGTCGATCTCTCGCCGGAAGACGAAGCCCGCTACAACCGCGAGCGCGAACACCTGGCGAAGGTGATGGCCACGTTCACCGACGCCATCCCAGCGATGCTCGCCGGCGCGCTGGGCATGCAAGTGCCGGTGCCCGGACGGCGCTCGGGCTCGTTCGGACTGCGGCGCGTGTTCAACGGGCAGTCGCGCAATCCGCACAGCGGCATGGACATCGCCGCCGGCACCGGCACGCCGGTGGTGGCGCCGCTGCCCGGCCGCGTGATCGACACCGGCGACTATTTCTTCAACGGCGGCACCGTGTGGCTCGACCACGGCGGCGGCCTGCTTTCGATGTACTGCCACCTGAGCCGCGTCGACGTGAAGGTGGGCGACTTCGTGAAGACCGGCGAGCGCTTCTGCGCCGTCGGCGCCACCGGCCGCGTCACCGGGCCGCACCTGCACTGGTCGGTGATGCTGAACCGCGCGATGGTCGACCCCGCGCTGTTCATTGCGGCCTGACGCTGCGTCGATGCCTGCCGCCCGCCTGATCCGCTTCAACAAGCCCTGGGGCGTGCTGAGCCAGTTCACGCCCGAGGGGCGCTGGCAGGGTCTCAAGGACTTCATCGACCTGCCCGGCGTGTACGTCGCGGGCCGGCTCGATGCCGACAGCGAAGGCCTGCTGCTGCTCACCGACGACGGCAAGCTGCAGGCACACATTGCCGATCCGCGCTTCAAGATGGAGAAGGTGTATTGGGTGCAGGTCGAAGGCACGCCCGACGAGGTCGCGCTGGCCGCCTTGTGCAGCGGGGTTCAGCTCAACGACGGCCTGACGCGGCCGGCCCGCGCGCGCCGGCTCGATCCGCCGCCCGATGTGTGGGCGCGTCAGCCGCCGATTCGCGAACGCAAGAACATTCCGACGGCGTGGATCGAGCTGGCCATCCGCGAAGGCCGCAATCGGCAGGTGCGCCGCATGACGGCCGCGGTGGGTTTGCCGACCTTGCGCCTGATCCGTGCCGCCATCGGTCCGCACACGCTCGACGGGCTCGCGCCGGGCAGCTGGGCGGGCTGACGCCGCGTCAGCGCGTGCGCCTCGGTGCGAACGCGCCGGTGCTCCACGCGATGAGGGCGAGCAACGCGACCTGGATCGGCAAGCGCAACAACAGCGCCCAGTAAGGCACGGTCGGGAACAGCGCGGATTGCTGCAGCATGTAGAAGTGCGCCGGCGTCACAGCGATCGTGAGCACGAACAACCCGATGCCTGCGGCGCGCCGCGTCGGTCGCCACAAGAGGCCGGCCGCGCCAAGCAGTTCGAACACGCCGCTCGCCAGCACCGCGGCGCGTGGCCACGGCATCCAGGGCGGCACGATGCGCATCTCGGTGTCGGTCAACGCGAAGTGCGCCACGCCGCCGATGGCGAACCACAGAAAGACGAATGCCAGACCGGCGATGCGCCAGCGTGCAGCCGTCACAGCATCGGCCGCGTCAGGTACACCGCTTCGCGCCCGACGATCGCACGCTGCGCGGGCATGAACACCGTGCAGTCGTCGCACGGCGCGCAGATTTCGTCGGGGCCGTTGACCGCGATGAGCTCGCCCTTGGCGAAGGTCTCGAAGCCGATCAGCGGTCGCACGAAGTGAAAGTCTTCGCTCTGGATGATGTGCGTCTGCAGCAGCTCGTAGCGCCGCTGCGGGCCGAAGGCGCCGACGGCTGGCGCTCGATGAGCCGAAGTGCGCAAGGAAGCGCAAGGCCACTTCGGTCGCGACGTCAGCGGTGGCACGCTTGAAATGCTGGCCGCACTCGGCGACCATCGCCGCGCCCGGCGCGTCGGCGCCCGCATGCGCGCCGTGCTGGATGAGCGGGGTGCCCGAGCCGAGACCGTTGGGCATGACGAGGTGCACCGACGGCAAACCGATCGCCAGCGCGACCGTCGCATTGCGCCCGAAGTCCGGATAGACCCAGAACGGCACCACGTCCTGGCTGGTGGAGTGAATGTCGAGGATGTGATCGGCCGCCGCCACCACCGGCCGCAGGGCGCGTGCGCGGCGCAGCTCGGGGCTGTCCTCGGTGCCGCTCAGCATCTCGTCGGACCAGATGCGGTTGAGGTTGTGCACGATCTGCCGGTTGTCGAAGGGCTTGGTCGCATCGAAAGCGTCGTAGGCCTCGACGTGCGCAAAGCTCACGGTGAGCGTGCCGACGAGCGGCCGCACGCCGGTGTCGAGCAGGTGCCGGACGGCCACCATGCCGCAAATTTCATTGCCGTGCGTCAGGGCATTGACCAGCACATGCGGGCCGGGCCGGCCCGACTCGAAGCGGTGCACATAGTCGATGCCGGTGTTGCCTTGACGATAGGCGGAAAGGTCGCCCTGGACGACCTCGATGGTGGGGGTAGGAATGTCTGTCATGGTGTGTGAGAGTTTGCTACACCGCAGAAGTCCTTGCGCAATGCGCTACGCTCTCAGGGCCACCCCCGGCCCATCATTGACCGAGAGTTTTTACATGACGCATTTCGCCACCATTCATGGCCACGTTACCTACACCCCCGGCGACGGCGTGCCCATCGGCATTCCCGAAGGCCGCGTTGAAGTCGACCTGTCCGCGCCCGACAGCGCCACGCTGAGCTGGGACGCCGGCGACGACGCCGCCGGCCTCACCGCGATCCCGATCGACGAGTACGAGCGCTATCTCAAGGAAGGAAAAATCCGGCCGGAAGCCTGAGCCCGAGCGCCTGCTTCATGCCTCGACCGGCACGAGGATCGCCTCGCCGGTCGCGACCAGCTTGAGCGCGTCGCCCTCGCCTTGCGCGAACAATTCGGCTGACGCGAAAACCTGCTTTCGCCCCGCCTTCACCACGCGGCCACGCGCGATGAAGCTGCGGCCCACGGCCGGCGCGAGGCAGTTCACCGAAAAATGAGAAGCCAGCACGCGGCCCGACACCGTGGCCGCTGCGAAGCCGCAGGCGGTGTCGAGCATCGCGCCGATCAGCCCTGCGTGAAGGTAGCCGGCGTACTGGCCCATGTCCGCCTCCCGCCACCGCATGCGCAACTCGGCCTCGCCCTTGTCTGCGCGCGTCACTTCGAAGCCTGCCCAGCGATTGAAGGCCGCGGTCGCGTTGATGGCCTGGAGCGTGTCGAGCATGGCAAATCCTTTGTGAGTTGCATGGACTGTAGGAAGCCGATGCCGGCGCAGCCGTCGCAGGCGTGACGCGCCCCATGCGTTTTATTCATGCGGCTTGACCCCTTGGGGCGCACTCGTCCGCATGAGTAGGGGTCGAATACTTACCCGCCGAAAGCCCCGCTGTGACGCAGCCCGCAGGCGTGCCCGCGTGGCCGCCGACTGCACCATCCGCTACCCGAAGGAAGCGCGCTTGCAGGCGCGTTGATCACTTGCGCGCGCGCACCTGATCGCGCAGGTCGCGGATCTGGTCGTGGTTGCGCTGTGCGCCGTCGGCCTGCCGCTGCACCAGCGCAAGCACGTCGATCGGCAGGTCCTGCTTGAGCGCCTTGCGGTAACGCGCGACAGCCGCGTCCTCACCGCGTTCGCATTCCTCGAGCATCGAGAGTTCGCTGTTGGCGCCGACCGCGGCTTTCACATGCACCCACCCACGGTGCATTGCACCGGTGGCCGAGCCGCCTTCGGCCGGCGTGCCGCCGTACTGCGCGATCAGCGCAGCCAGTTCATTGCCTGCCACGCGGCATTGCACCGCGCGTTCACCGAAAACGCGCTTGAGCGCCGAGGACGCGTCGACCTCGTCCGCACACACGCGAAAGCCGTATTCGCCGTCGTGCGCGTTCTCGAGCAGGTCATTCAGGACGCCGACCACCTTGTCATTTGCGAGTGCTTCGCGGCCCTTCCCGACGGGGTTGATTGCTTCGTTGGCCATGGAGCGCTCCTTTGTTTTGGGAAAACACCATGGTTCGCTCCAAGCCGGCGCGACCCTGTCAGCCCGTCGAGCCGGTGCCTGTAGGTCAGCCGACCTCCGTCTTGCGGGTTCGAAAACTAGCCCTTGTCGGCCGGTGGCGCACCGGTCTGCGCACTGCGCTGCGGCTTGCCGCGCGCCTCTTTCTTGACCTGCCGCTCCGCGTCGAGCTGCTGCCCGACCGCCAGCCATTGCGCGAATTCTTCAGGTGTTTCGAGCGTGATGCGCCCGAGGTTGCCGGCACGGAACTCGTGCATCACGATCTCCGCCGCCTTCTGCAGATTGACGCGTCCCTTGCCCAGAATGGCGCCGCGTTTGCGGCCGATGATGTCGAGCACTTCCTCGTCCTTCATGGCCGCAATGTCGGCAGCGCCGAGGTCGAGCTTGAAGCGTGTGGCAATCGATCCTGCGTAGTGCGTCTTCAGGTAGGCCAGCAGTTCGAGCGCGACCTCTTCGTCGTCGAAGGCGTTGCGGCCGATCGCGCCGCTGGCGGCCAGGTTGTAGCCGCTCTTGGCCACGATGATGCGCGGCCACAGCATGCCGGGCGTGTCGTAGAGATAGAAGTCGTCGGCCAGGGTGATGCGCTGCTCCAGCTTGGTGATGCCGGCCTCGTCGCCGGTCTTGGCTTTCTTGCTGCCGGTGAGCGTGTTGATGAGCGTCGACTTGCCCACATTGGGAATGCCGCAGATCAGTACCCGCATCGGCTTGGCCATGCCGCCGCGATTGGGCGCCAGCTGGTGGCAGGCGCGCACGAGTTGCTGCGCCGGCGTGGTCAGGCTCGCGTCAAGGCCAATCGCGCGCGTGTCGGGCAAGGCGTTGTAGTGGGTCAGCCATTGCGCGGTGCGTTCGGGGTCGGCCAGGTCCTGCTTGTTCAGCACCTTCAGCGTCGGCTTCGCCGCAGTGAGCTCGGCGAGCATCGGATTCGCGCTCGACGCGGGCAGGCGGGCATCGAGCAGCTCGATCACCACGTCGGTGTCTTTCACGCGCTCGCCGATGGCCTTGCGCGTGAGGTGCATGTGGCCGGGAAACCATTGAATGGCCATCGATTGGGTCTTTCTCTTTCGGGGTCGAATTGTCGCCTCTGCCGACGGCAATGCCCGCAGACCTACGCAGGGGCTTTCGTTTCAGGTGCACAGTGGAGCCTCGTCAACCAAGAGAGGCATTCGCATGCAAATTCAAGTCAACGCAAGCAACGGCATCGAAAACAAGGACACGCTGGAACGCTGGGCCGATGCCGAGATCAAGCAACACCTCGCGCGCTTCGCCGAAGACGTGACGCGCGTGGAAGTTCATTTGAGCGACGAGAACCACGACAAGGCCGGCAGCGCCGACAAGTGCTGCGTGATGGAAGCGCGCCTTGCGCACCATCAGCCGCTGGCGGTGACCCACCACGCCAGCACGCTGGACGACGCGTTTCGCGGCGCGAGCGACAAGCTCAAGCGCGTGCTCGACAGCACGCTCGGCCGGCTGAACAAGCATCGCGATCGCGATTCGATCCGCAAGGACGGCAGCCTCATCGAGGAATAAGGCCGGACGCTCAGCGTTTGGCGGCCGCCATCGCCTTGCCGACTTCGTTCGTGCCCTGGGCGGCGCCGCTCTGCGGCACGGTTTCCCCGGTCCGATCGGTCACCTCGACCAGACGCGCAGCCAGGCGCTCCGGCGCATCGCCGCCGATGCCGATGAAGACGCCTTCGGTCAGCGTGATATTTGCGGACTCGAAGGTGCCCGCGCCAGCACACAGGATGGTGCGCGTGGGTGCGTCGCGTGCTGCCAGCACCAGCATCGCGGGCACCACGGCTTCGGGCTTGAGCGCGTCGAGCACTTCCTGCGGCATCAGCCCTTCGGTCATGCGCGTGGCCGCCGTGGGCGCGAGGCAATTGACGCGGATGTCGTTCTTCGCGCCTTCGATGGCGAGCGTTTGCATGAAGCCCACGAGCGCCAGCTTGGCCGCACCGTAGTTGCTCTGGCCGAAGTTGCCGTAGAGGCCCGACGACGACGTGGTCATCACGATGCGGCCGTATTTCTGCGCGTTCATGATGGCCCACACGGCCTTGGTGCAGTGCATCGCACCCATCAGGTGCACGTCGACCACCCGCTTGAAGTCGGCCACGTCCATCTTGGCAAAGCTCTTGTCGCGCAGGATGCCGGCGTTGTTGACCAGGATGTCGACGCGGCCCCAGGTGTCCATCGCCTGCTGCACCATGGCCTGCACCGCCTCGAAGTCGGTCACCGAGGCGCCGTTGGCCATGGCTTCGCCGCCGGCCGCCTTGATCTCGTCGACCACGGCCTGCGCCGCGCTGACCGATGCGCCGGCGCCATCCACCGCGCCACCGAGGTCGTTGACCACGACCTTGGCGCCCCGCGCCGCCAGTGCCAGTGCGTGCTGACGGCCGAGGCCGCCGCCCGCGCCGGTGACGATGGCCACGCGGCCGGAAAATTCGATGCTGGAGTTGCTGCTCATGTCTGTCGCTGCTTTCGGTTGGGAGTCGTTGACGCGTGGCGTTTTACCCCAGAAAGCACGGCGAGGCTCGCGCGGTCGCGACAAGCCTGGGCGGTCGAAAGACGCTCAGCGCAGCGCCGGTCTCGACAGCCCGTCGAAGTAAGCCGCGAGTTCTTCGAGCTGCGACGACTTGTCGAAGAACGCATCGGCACCGAGTGCTTTGGCACGCACTCTCATCTCGGCCGTGGCGTAGTTGCTCAACACCACCACCTTCTGCGAGCGTCGACGGGTGCGGCACGCCTTGACGACCGCCAGCCCGTTGCCTTGCTCGAGGAAAAGATCGACCAGTGCGAGATCCCAGCCCTCTGGATTGGCCCGCAGCCATTCGACCGCCTCGCTCTCCGTGCTCGCATGCGCAACGACGTGGGTGTCAGCCACATCTTCGAGAAAGTCGACGAGGTTCTCCCGAATCACCGGACTGTCTTCCACCAAATAGGTCTGGAAGGTCATGGCGGGTAAGGATGGAAGCGACGGAGGTTGAACATGGGTGCTGGTGGTTCGGTACACCATCGCATGGTCGCAGCCCTGGCCGCACCACGGGTGGGCGATGCAGGCCAATGTGGGTAGGCGTGAACCTACCGCACCAATTTCATGCAGCCGCGTTCAGGCGGCAACCGCAGTGCGGCTCCGGATGCCCAGCCGGCTCGGCGACACGTACTGCTCGCGGTAGATTTCGAAGGGCAGCGTGTCGCCCGCTTCGATGCGCTTCTGGTCGTCGATCGAGGTCTGCGTCATGCGATCGAACTGCGCCTGCTGTTCGGCGCTCCACGGCAAGCCGAGCAGCGTGCGGCGCGTCGACTCCGACTGCGCCCGCACGAACCCGGTGAACGAGTTGTCGTGCGATGCGGCCATGGCTGCCAGCACGCGCGCCGACGGCAGGCTGTCGGCATCGTCGAGCGCCGCCATCGCAGCGCGCACCGCCTCGCCGTGCAGCGCGGTGCCGTGCGCGGCATCGAGTGCCGCCGCGATCGGCTCGCACTGTGCGACGAGCTCAGCGGCCCACGCGGTGAGCGGCACTTCGCGACCCGCGCGTTGCAGCTTCAGGCCGGGCTCGCGACCGCGCGCAGCGGTCAGGTTCTGGTTGTGCGCCAGTTCGGCAATTTCCTGCGGGGTGTCGTCCGGGCTGTCGCTCAAGAGGCAGTGCAAGAGGAACACATCGATGAAGCGCATCGTCTGCGCATTGATGCCGACCGGCTCGAACGGATCGAGGTCCATCAGCCGCACTTCGACGTATTCCACGCCGCGCTCGCGCAGCGCATGCAGCGGACGCTCGCCCGGGTAGATCACGCGCTTCGGTCGGATCGTCCCGTAGAACTCGTTCTCGATCTGCAACAGGCTGGTGGCGAGCTGGTTGTAGTCGCCGCCCAGGTTCTGGATGCCGATGCTTTCGTAGGCCGGCCACGGTCGGGTGAGCGCGTCCTGCAACGAAGCGCCGTAGCCGTCGAGGCTGTTGTAGCTCACCGCCAGCGATGCCTGCGCCTCGCTCTGGTAGCCGAGGCGCCCCATGCGGAGCGACGTGCCATGCGGCATGTAGACGCTGCCCTCGCCCAGCGGCTGCAGTTCGTGCGGGCGCCCCGCGACGAAGCTGCTGCACAGTGCCGGCGACGCGCCGAAGAGATACAGCAGCAAGAACGCGTTGCGGCGGAAATTGCGGATCAGCCCGAAGTACTGGTCGCTTCCCACGCCTGGCAACGACCAGTTGTAGTGAATGCCCGAAATCGTCTGCATGCGGCGCCCGTAGCGGTGCGACAGGCCCATGCGGTACACGCTCTTGGCGCGGCCCACGTTCGACGAACCGTAGCGGCCGATCGGAATCGTCTCGTCGGTCGGGAGCCCGCAGGGCATGCTCGACACCCACAACCGCTCGTCGCCCGCGGCATCGAGCACGCGGTAGGTGTACTGGTGCACGCGGGTGAGCTCATCCAGCGCCGCATCGACGCCGTCGTGCACGCCGGTGATCAGCTCGAGCTGCGATTCGCTGAAATCGGTGGTGATGTGGGGATGCGTGAGGGCCGAACCGAGCGGCAGCGGATGCGGGGTGAGCGCCAGCGTGCCATCCGGCTGCGCGCGCAAACTTTCCTTCTCGATGCCCCGGCGGATGCCCTTCAGCCGCGCAGGCGAGAGCGCACCCAGGCGTTCGTGCAATGTGCTGCTCATGTTCTTGTGACCCTCGTTCTTGTGGGCACGGAAGGTAGCACGCGCACGCCGATGCTGCTGGCACCGGAAATCCAGCCATCCGGCGCCAGAGCCTTTTCAGGCGCCCGGGGCGAACACCCGCAGCAGGAACGCGTTCAGATCGGCGATTTCTTCCATGCACACCGAGTGCTCCATCGGGTAGTCGTGCCACTCGACGGCGCAGCCCAGCGCGACCAGCGCATCGCGCGTCTGGTGGCCCCGCGCGATCGTCACCACGCCGTCGCGGGTGCCGTGGCCGAGGAACACCGGCGTGTCGTGGTTGGCTGCCTGGCGCTCGGCCGCCGTGGTCGCGGCGATCGGCAAATAGCCCGACAGGCCGACGATGCCCGCCAGGCGCTCGGTGTGGCGCAGGCCGGTCATCAGCGCCATCGCCGAGCCCTGCGAGAACCCGGCGACGACGATGCGGCTGGCCGGAATGCCGCGCGCCTTTTCGGCGGCGATCAGGGTCTCGATGGCCGCCTGGGAACGGCGCAGGCCGGCTTCGTCTTCGCGCAGCACCAGATCGGCGACCGCGATGTCGTACCAGGCCGGCATCTCGTAGCCGCCATTGATGGTGACCGGGATGACCGGCGCGTTCGGGAACACGAAGCGCACCGGGCCGACGCTCGACAGGTCGAGCTCGCCGGCGATCGGCACGAAGTCGTTGCCGTCGGCGCCCAGGCCGTGCATCAGGATGACCGTGGCGGTCGGGTGGGGGCCGGTTTCGATTTCGATGGGAGGACGTGACATGGCGTGACCATATCGCACTATCGACCCTTCGAGCCCCGCATCCGGACGGCCCTTTTGCTGACTCGGAAGTGGCGCCCGACGGCGCAACATAGTGCGCCAAGAAGGAACCCCATGAGCCATTCCCCCTCCCCCGCAACGCCCGACCCGTCGTTGCTCGTCAAGGTCAAGTTCGGCGGCGTCGTGCTCGTTTGCAGCGATTGCGAAGACCGCAGCAGCGGCCCGTCGAAGCTCAAGGCAAAGACCGTGCGCAAGGAAATGAAGCGCGGCCTGGTGCAGTCGCCGGTGCGGCTGCGCATCGTGGCATCGAGCTGTCTCGGCCTGTGCCCGAAAAAAGCCATCGCCGTCGCTGCCGTCGCCTCGGGGCGAGCGTTGCTGGCGGCTGAATTGCAGAGCGAAGAAGATGCCGCAGCGCTCGCCGCGACAGTGGTCTCGTCGTTCAGGGAGTGACAATCTCCGTCGATCGCAACAACGACGGAGACACACCCATGCTCACCCTGATCGGCTTTGCCGCCAGCAACTACTACAACAAGGTCAAACTCGCCCTGCTCGAAAAAGGCGTGCGCTTCGACGAAGAACTGGCCTGGGTCGGCGAGACCGACCTGACCGCCTCGCCACTCGGCAAGGTGCCGTATCTGCGCACCACCGAAGGCACGCTGTGCGAGTCTTCCGCCATCAATGAATACATCGAAGCGGCCTACCCTGAAGTCCCGCTGCTGCCGGCCGACCCTTTTGCCGCGGCCAAGGTGCGCGAGCTGGTGCTGTATCTCGAGCTGCACCTCGAACTGGTGGTGCGCAACGTCTATTCCGAAGCGTTTTTCGGCGGCAAGGTGAGCGATGGCTTGAAGCAGATGATCGGCAAGCAGCTCACCAAGAACATCGCTGCGTTCGGCAAGCTGGCGCGCTTCGACACGCCCTTCATCGCGGGCGACCAGCTCACGCTGGCCGACTGCGCAGCGGTGTGTCATTTGCCGGTGCTCGCCAGCGCCACAAAAATCATCTACGGCGAAGACATGCTGGCCGCCCAACTGCCTGCAGCGCGCGACTACCTCAAGCGCCTGAACGCCAGGCCGCATGTGCAGGCCGTGAACGCCGAGCGCAAGCTCAATACCGAGCAGATGCTGGCGCGCTACTGAGGGCCGGCGCCTGCTGCCCATCCTGTATTCGTTCAGGCGTTGCCCGTATGCGATGCGGGCCCGGCTGGCGCTGATCGCGAGCGGCGAGCGCTGCGAGCTGCGCGAAGTCGTGTTGCGCGACAAGCCCGCCGCCCTGCTCGCCACATCGCCCAAGGGCACGGTGCCGGTGCTGGTGACCCCCGACGGCGCCGTCATCGAACACAGCCTCGACGTCATGCTGTGGGCGCTGCGGCGCAATGATCCTTGGGGCTGGCTGGCACCCGAATCGGCGTCGCTCGATGACCTGCTGGCGCTGGTGACTGGCTGCGACGGCGACTTCAAGACGCAACTCGATCGTTACAAATACCCGGACCGCTTCGTCCTCGTCGAAGGCGAGCCGACCCCTCGCGACCGCGGCGCAGCATTCCTCGCCATGCTCGATGCCCGGCTGGCGGCGTCCACCCACCTGGCCGGAGAGCGGCCTTCGCTGGCCGATGCGGCGCTCATGCCTTTCGTGCGGCAGTTCTCGATGGTCGAGCCGCACTGGTTTGCCGCCCAACACTGGCCCCACCTGCAGGCCTGGCTCGTCGGTTGGACCGGCACGGCGGCCTTCGCCACCGCCATGCACAAATACGCCGCCTGGGCGCCAGGCTGTCCCCTCGTCGAGTTTCCGGCGCTCTGACGCGGAAGATGCGGACTGTTCGTCCCGCGGACGACATGTGGTCCTTTGGTTTACATGCTTCATCCAACGTCACCAAATGTGAACTTCTACACAGTCGGTGTTGGCTGAAACGGCCTGTCCCCTGGCTACTTTTGCTAGCAAACCGGTCTCCGGATTGAAAAATCAATCACGCGTCGGCCGAGTCCTACGCGCTTTTTCAACCCTTGTCTGGAGATCGATATGAAGACTTCTCAACCAACGCGCTTTCGCGCAGTGCTGTGCGGCGCAGCCGTGGCAGCTGCACTCTCGGTGCTGAGCGGCTGTGCGTCCGACGGCAAAGCCGGCTTCGGATTCGGCGGCACCAGCGCTGCGACGCCAGGCGGATTGGGCGGCGCGGGCACCGACGGCACGAGCGGCGGGGTCGCCGCGGACGGCAGCGGCGCGAACGGTGGCACGGGCGCCGCGGGCGGCGGTGAAGTCGTCGCTGGGGGCGGCGGCACGGGTGGCGGCACCGGCGGGACCGGCGGCACGGGTGGAACGGGCGGCGGTGGAACGGGCGGTGGCGGCACGGGTGGTGGTGGCACCGGCGGTGGCGGCACGGGTGGTGGCACGGTCACTCCGATCAGCCCCGCGCTTGGCGCGAGCAACGGCCTGCTCGGCGGCGTCGGCCAGACGGTCAGTGCCACCGGGCAACTGGTCGGCGGCCTCAATGCCGGCCCCGCGACCGGACTGGTCAGCAACACGGGTGGCGCGATCGATACGCTCGGCAAGGGCGTGACCAACGGCATCGGTCAACTGCAGCAACCCAATGCGCTGGGCGTTACCGTCGACAGCGTGCCGGTGGCGGTCGGGCAGCTCGGCGACGGGGTCGCCAGCGTGGGCGCCGGAACGGCGCTCGCGCCGGTGACAGGCACCGTCGGCGGCATCGTCAACAAGGCATCGGACGTGGTTGGCGGCGTGACGGGCAACGGCGCGGTGCGCCAGGTGACGACCGGCGTCAGCACGGTGGTCGCACGCATCGACGACGGGCTGCTCACGACAACGCAAAAAGTGGGTGCGGCAACAGGCCTGGGCGCCCCGATCGACGGCCTGACCAACAAGGTCGGTGCCGGCATTGCGCAGCTCGGCGGCAAGCTGCCGGGCAACCAGACCAACGGCCTCACCAGCGCACTTGGCACCACCGTCGCCAGCGTCGGCGGCCTGGTCAATGCACCGGGCAGCACGCCCTCGGGCCTCGGCGGCTTGAGCGGTGGCCTGGGCGGCGTTCTCGGTGGCGGCCTGAGCGGCGGCAGCAGCAGCGGTGGCAGCGGCCTCGGCGCCGTCACGGCCGGTCTCGGCGTGGGTGCCGGCGCAGGTGTCTCGGCCGGCTCCGGCGGCGTCAGCGCAGGCGTCGGCCTGGGTGCAGTGGCCGGCATCACCGCGCCGATCAACTCGGTCCTGAGCCCGGTGCTCTCGCCCGTCACCGCCATCGCAAGCCCGGTCCTGGCGCCGGTCGTGGCCGTCGTCACGCCGGTGGTCGGTACCGTCGTGCAGACGACCGGGACCGTGGTCGCGACTGCGGGCACCGTGGTGGGCGGCGTGGTGAATGGCACGACCGGTGCCGTCAGCAACGTGGGCGGTGGCGTGGGCACCGTGGTGGGCGGCACGGTCGCGACGGTGGGCGGCGTGGCCGGCGGCCTGATCGGCGGCCTGGGTCTGGGCCGCAGATGAGCACTGGGCTTCCGCACCCGATGCGCCGTGTGAGTGTGGTGGTGGCCCTGGCGCTGGCCACCACCGCCACCGGACTGCACGCGCAGTCCGGTGGCGGCAATCCGCTCGACCAGTTGCCGGCGACGCGTCCGCTGCAGCCGGTTCCGCCGCCGCGGACGACGGTCGATGTGCAGGCTCCGGCCGGCCCGGCCGAAGCCAAGCTGGCGCGCAGCGTGACGCCCTCGCGTTTCGACATCGAGGGCGTCAACGCGATCCCCTTCGCCGATGTGGCGAACCTGTTTGCGCCGCTGGCCGGGCAACCGGTGACGGTGGCCCGCCTGGTGGCGCTGTCGCGCGATGCAACCGCGCTCTATCGCGAGCGCGGCCATCCGCTGTCCTTCGTTTTCGTGCCCGACCAGAGTTTTGACGGCGGCGTGGTGCGCGTCGTCGCAGTCGAGGGCTACATCGCGAGCGTGCGCATCGAGGGCGACAGCGGCGCGGCCGAGCCCAAGCTGCGCGAGATCGCCGAGCGCCTGCAGGCTGACCGGCCGTTGTCGCAGGCGACTTTCGAGCGGGTGACGCAACTCCTCGCGCGCCTGCCCGGCGTCAAGGTCGACGCCACCGCGTCACTGCCAGAGACGACCGACGGCGCCACCGTGCTGGTGCTCAAGGTGAAGCGCCAGCCCTACAACGTGTCACTCGGCGCCGACGTGCGCCAGCCGACACCGCGCGCCGTGCTGAGCGGCGTGCTCAACGACCCGTTCGGGTCCGGTGGACAGCTGAGCGCCTCGACGCTGCTCGGCAACTTCGAGCGCGAGAAACTGCTCACGCTCGGCTACACCCAACTGGTCGGCGCCGACGGCTTGCAGCTCAAGACCAGTTTCTCGACCTATCGCGGCTACCCCGACGAGCAACTGGGCCGCGGCGAGCCGCTGGAGCGCTTCAACACCAACCGCCGCTTCGAGCTGTCGGCCAGCTACCCGCTCTACCTGAGCGCCCGCAGCAGCGTCACGCTGAACGGCGGCTTCTACGCGGTCGACAACGTGGACGACTACCGCGAACGTTCGACCGGCGGCCGGCTGGCCGACGACACCCGCGTGCGCGCGCTCTTCGCCCAACTCGCGTATGCCGACGCACAGCCTGACCGCAGCCGCAGCGCCAGCGTGCTCGTCGCGCAAGGGATCGACGGCGTCGGCGCGCAGGCCGAGGTGCGCAGCAACATCGCCGGACTCTCCGGCCCCGGCAGCGCCAGTCTCGACTTCACGCGCATCGCGTTCGACGCGAGCCAGCGCGACCGCTTTGCCAACCAGTGGGGCACCGGCGTGTCGTTCGGCGCGCAGTACAGCGGCCACACGCTGGCGGCGTCGGAGCGCATTTCATTCGGCGGCGCGCGCTTCGGCCGTGGCTATGCGGCAGGCGATGCCGCGGGCGACGCGGGCTGGGGCGTGGGACTGGAACTCAACCGGCTCTTCAAGTTCGATGGCGTGTGGCTCAACCAGGTCGAGCCCTACCTGCTGGTCGAAGCGGCGCGCGTGTCGAACCACGTGGGCACGCCGGCGCCGGAAAAACTGCGCTCGGTCGCGCTCGGGGTGCGGCTGTCGGACAGCCGCTACTACAGCGTCGACATCGCCGTCGCCAAACCGACGGGCGATGCCTCAGCGACCAACCCGGCCCGCAAACCGCGCCTCAGCCTGATGCTGAGCTACCAGCTCGCGGCCAACTGACGTTCAGCGGGCGGCGGCCATGTCGCGGCAGAGTTTCAGATTGCTGTTGAAGCGCGGTGCCAGGCCGGGTTCGCACACGTCGCCCGACGGGATCAGCCGGCACAGGCCGACCACGATGTAGTCGGACACCGCATCGGAGCAGGGCTTGTAGCGCGCGAGCGCCGGGTTGGCCTTCGTCTTGAAGCCCCACTGCTCCGAAAAGACCATCGCGCGGCCCATCGATTCCTCGAAGTAGTCGCGATCGCGCTCGGCCACCGCGGTTTCCATCCGTGGCAATTCCTCGTTGAGGAAGCCGGTGGCGGCGAGCGGAAACTCCGAGGCCGGCGCCTGCGCAGAGGCCAGCGGCGCCACGAGGGCCAGCGTCAGGGCAAGGAGGATGCGATGGCATGTCATGGCGGTGATTTTCGCGCCCTTCATCGCTTGCCTCGCGCCTTGTCGAACTTGCGCCAGTAGGCGAACTCGTCTTCGTGCACGTCGATGTCCAGTTCGGAGATGCGCGCCTGCAGCCGATCCTGCACATCGGCGACGGCTTTGTTGTAGACCAGCGGACCCATCTCTTCAAGGAAGAAACCCAGCAACGCGCCGGCGGCGACGTTCCCGATTTTCTCTTCGATGTTCTCGCGGAAGTAGCGTTCGATGGAGGCGATGGCTTCTTGCCGCGCCTCCCTGGAAATTTCGATGGTCATGCGTGGGTTCCGGCAAAAACGTGTCGGCGATTGTGCCGTTGCTCGCTACCATGCCCCACCCGGCACGGCCGGTCCCCACAACAGGAGACAACAAAATGAACACCCTGACCGGCAGCCTCGCCGCCCTCACGCTGGCCGCGCTCGCCGCCCTCGGCGGCTGCACGAACATGACGCCGACCGTGCCGCAGCGCCAGCTGATGCTGGTCGCCAACGACGAAAAGCAGGCGTGGAACGACGCCGGCGGCGTCGTCCTCAGTCCGCAGGGCAAGGACACCGTGCAGATCCTCGACATCGGCACCGACCCGCTCGCGCCGAAGGTGCTTGGCACGCTGCAGCTCGACAACACCATCGCCGGCCCGCCGACCAACCTGGCGATCACGCCCGGCGAAACGCTGGCGCTGGTCGCCAACTCGCTCAACGTGGTCGAAGAAAACGGCGTGCGAAAGCAAGTGCCCGACAACCGGCTTTTCGTGATCGACCTGACGACCGTGCCGCCGAAGTTGATCGACACGCTCACGATCGGCAAGCAACCTTCCGGCCTCACGATCAATCGCGCGGGCAACCTCGCGCTGGTCGCGAACCGCGCCGACAACTCGGTCAGCGTGCTGCGCATCGCCGGCAAGCAGGTGTCGCTGATCGACACCGTGCCGATGGGCGATTCGGTCGCGCACGTGCGCTTCACGCCCGATGGCAAGCGCGCGCTCGCCGCCAAGTTCACGACGCACAAGATCGCGTTGCTCGAAGTCAACGGCGAGAAGGTCAGCTACAACAAGGTCGACATGGCCGCCGGCCTGTGGCCGTACAACGTCGATGTGACGCCCGACGGCAAACTCGCGCTCACCGCGGACAACGGCAACTCGGGCGCCTCCGACGGCCAGGTCGACACGGTGAGCGTGATCGACATGGAAGCGATGCCGCCGCGCGTGGTCGACAAGGTGGTGGTCGGCGACGGCCCCGAAGGTCTTGCGATCAGCCCGACGGGCAAGCACGCGGTGGCCGTGATCCTGCGCGGCAGCAACGCCGCGAAGAGCGCGTACTTCCACCACCGCGAAGGCTCGGTGGTGCTGCTGAAGATCGACGGCAAGAAGGTGACGCGCGGCAACGAAGTCGTGGTGCGCGGCCTGCCGGAAGGGGCGGTGTGGAGCGCTGACGGCCGGTATCTGTATGTCGGCAATTTCATCGACCAGGACATCAGCATCCTGCGGCTCGACGGCGACACGCTGGTGCCCACCGGCAAGTCGTTCGCGCTGCAGGGCCACCCGGCCGCGATGCGCAGCAAAATCAACTGATGGCAAAGAAACAATCACGCCCCCGCGGATGGTCGAGCGCGGCATTCTTTGTGTGCTCATCGGCGCGGCCGTGCTGGTGGCGCCGCATTTTCTCGGCGCCTCCGGCACGCGCGACATGATCGCGGGCGCGTCGGTGGTCGGCTGGTTCGCGGTGGTGCTGGGCATTGCGCTCATCGCGGTCGACCTGTTCAAGCGCGGCAAGGTGCGCAACTAGGGCGCCCGACGGGGCGCACTGCCCGCTCTACAATCGCGATCGTCATGTCGGCTGCCATCAGGCTGCCGGCGCGGCACCCGCTGGGGGTGTTGGCACGACCGCAAGGCGCGCCGACTGAGAGAGTCCCTTTGAACCTGATTGAGGTAATCCTCGCGCAGGGAAGCAAGTTTCGAGGCCTGCCGGCTTTCTCCTTCTCGCGCCGGCAGAGCGACCTCGAACGCTCGCCGACCTGCTGTTTGCATGAATTGCATATGGCACATCCATCGTTTTCACTTTCGCGTCGCTTGCGGCTTTCGCTCGTCTCGCTGTCGCTCCTTGCCTGCGGCGCCGCCTGGGCGCAACAGGCGCCATCGAGCGCCACGGCGCCGGCCCCGACCCCGAGCGGGCACATGCTGGCCGAAATCCAGGTCATCCCGCGGCCAGCCGGCACGGCAGACGACCGCTACAAGCACGTCGACGCCGCCATTGCCGTCATTCAGGCGTCGGGCCTGCGCTACGAAGTCCACGGCCTGGGCACCGTCGTCGAAGGCCCGCCCGAGAAGGTCTGGCCGCTCCTGCAGGCCGTCCACCAGGCCACGCTCGAAGCCGGCGCCGAACGCACGCTGAGCATCATCAAGGTCTCCAGCGGGGCACAGGCTGGCGGGCCACGCGTGGAAGACCTGGTTCGCAAGTTCCGGAACTGACCCGGACCGCCGAAGGGCTCAGCCCTTCGGGCGCAACCGCTTCACGAGTTCCACCACGGCCAGCACCGCGGCACCGGCCACGAGGCCGACGACGGCGTTGGCAAGGTTCGATCCGACCACGCCGACAAATCCACCGACGCCTTGCGCCCAGGCCTCGACCGCATGCCCGACCGCCGGCACGCCGTGCACCAGGATGCCGCCGCCGACCAGGAACATCGCGGCCGTGCCGACCACCGACAGCGTCTTCATGAGCCATGGCGCTGCCGCCAGCAGGCCACGGCCGAGGGCCTGTTGGGCGTTGCTCGCGCGCCGGCTCAACCACAGACCGGCGTCGTCGAGCTTCACGATGCCCGCGACGAGGCCGTAGACGCCGACCGTCATCACGACGGCGATGAGCGCGAGCACCGTCAACTGCGTGGTGAAGGGCTGGCTGGCCACCGTGCCGAGCGTGATCACGATGATCTCGGCCGACAGGATGAAGTCGGTGCGCACGGCGCCCTTGATCTTGTCCTTTTCGACGGCGAGCACATCGACGGCCGGATCGGCAATGGCGTTCACATGCTGCGCGACGCCTGCATCGTGTTCGTTCTTGTGCAGGAACTTGTGGGCCAGCTTTTCGAAGCCTTCGAAACACAGGAATGCACCGCCGAGCATGAGCAAGGGCGTGACGGCCCATGGGATGAACGCGTTGATCGCCAGTGCCGCCGGCACCAGGATCGCCTTGTTGACGAACGATCCTTTGGCGACGGCCCACACCACGGGAATTTCCCGATCGGCGCGCACGCCGGTCACTTGCTGCGCATTCAGCGCGAGGTCATCGCCGAGCACGCCCGCAGTCTTCTTGGCGGCGACCTTGGTGAGGATCGACACATCGTCGAGCACCGTTGCGATGTCGTCGAGCAGCAGGAAAAGACTGGCAGCCACGCGATCAGACCACCGCGCGCTTGAAGCGGATTTCTTCGACTTTGACCGTACCGACGCTGGTGGTCTTGAGCGTTTTCATGTCGCGCTTGAAACCGGCGAGGTCGTGAAAGCGCATGGCGCGCTCGTTGCGAATCGGCACCCAGATGGTCACCTCGGTGCAGCCCTCTTCTTCGAGGCCTTCGCGAGCCGCATCCCAGAGCGCCACGCCGACACCCTTGTCCCAGTGTTCGGGCTTGACGTAGATCGACCAAATCTCGCCGGTCGTGGACTTGGTCTTGGGATCGCGCGAACGGTCGTAGCCGACGAAGCCGACGATTTCGTCGTCGAGCACCGCGACCTGCACCTGCGGCTCGCTGAATTCGATGGCTTCGCGCCATTTGGCTTCGCGGGTGGCGGGCGCCAGGGCGCGCAGCTGGTCTTCGGGCAGGATGCCCTCGTAGGCGGCGCGGGCGGAGGCGGCGTGAACTTCGGCGATGGCTTTGGCATCGCTCATTTCAGCGGGGCGGACTTCGTAATCGGACATGGCGGCAGGTGAAACAAATGGACCGGCTATTGTCGCCGCGCCCGGCGTGCGCCACGCCCTTGCCCGCTAAACTCCCCGCTCGCATCGCACCATCACAGGAGAGTCGTCATGGCCAAGAGTCAACAACGCAGCAGCAAAGAAACCAAGAAGCCCAAGAAAGACACCTCGCCCCCCAAGGCGCCGGTGCTGGGCGGCGAACCGGTGCGTGCCACCGTCACCACCGCGGTCATTCCGCGCGGCAAGCTCAAGAACAAGTGACCGGGCCGGACCGGTCCGAGTCACCCGCGCAGGCGCGCAATCCGCTGCATGGGCTCACACTCGAGGCCATCGTGACTGCGCTGGCCGATTACTTCGGCTGGGAAGACCTCGGGCAGCGCATTCCGGTGCGCTGCTTCACGACCGACCCGAGCGTCGCGTCCAGCCTCAAATTCTTGCGCAAGACGCCCTGGGCGCGCGAAAAGGTCGAGAGCCTCTACCTCTTCATGCTGCGCGACCAGCGGCGCAATGCCCGCGGCGAATGAAGGGCCGATGAAAGTGACGATCGCGCCGGCCGGCTTCGATTTCGAGGCCGAGCCCGACGCCACGCTGTTGCAGTCGGCCGAATCTGCCGGCATCGAACTGCCGAGCTCCTGCCGCAACGGCACTTGCCGCACCTGCCTCTGCCACATGACCGCCGGCGCGGTGCGCTACCGCATCGAGTGGCCAGGCGTCAGCTACGACGAAAAAGAAGACGGCTGGATCCTGCCGTGCGTGGCGGAGCCGCTCGGCGACGTGACGCTCGTCGTGCCGCACGCCAGGTCGGTTTTCTAGGTCATCCGGTCGCGCCGCGACAACGACGGAAAGAGCCGAAACCAGGTCAGCGCGACCAGCACCGTGCCGACCCCGCCCAGCACCACCGAACCGACCGGCCCGATCAGCGCCGCCGTCGCCCCCGACTCGAACTCGCCCAGTTGGTTGCTCGCGCCGATGAAGATCGAGTTGACCGCGCTCACCCGCCCCCGCATCGCGTCGGGCGTTTCGAGCTGCACCAGCGTCTGGCGGATCACCACGTTCACCATGTCCGCGCCGCCCGACACCGCCAGCGCGATGAGCGACACCAGGAAGCTGCGCGAGAACCCGAACACCACCATGCACACGCCGAAGAGCGCGATCGCCAGCAGCAGCGTGCGCCCGACGTTGCGCTCGATCGGCCGACGCGTGAGCGCGATCGACATCACCAGCGCACCGACCGCCGGAGCGCCGCGCAGCAGGCCGAGCCCCCACGGCCCGGTGTGCAGGATGTCCCGGGCATAGATCGGCAGCAGCGCCACCGCCCCGCCGAGCAGCACCGCGAACAGGTCGAGCGACACGGCACCGAGCACCGGCTTGCGCTTCCAGATGAAGTCGACGCCCGCCAGCACCGTGGCGACGGTCACAGGCTCGCGCACCGCCGGCGTGTAGCTGTAGCGCAGCCGCGCGACCAGCATGCCACCGACCACGAAACACAGCACGCTGGCCCCGTAGACCGCACCCATGCCGAGGATGAAAAGCAGGCCGCCGAGGGCCGGCCCGCCGATGATCGCGCCTTGCATCCCGGCCGAACTGAACGCCATGGCGCGCGGCAGCATGAGCGGCGCCACCAGCATCGGCGTGAGCGCCTGCTGCGCCGGCATCTGGAAGGCGCGCACCGCGCCCAGCACCAGCGACATGCCGAGCAGCAGGCCGCGAGAGTCGTGCTGCGCCTGGTGCGCGACCAGAAGCCCGAGGGCGACGATGCCCTGCACCGCGAAACAGGCGGCGACGATGCGACCCCGGTGATGCCGGTCGACGACGTGGCCCGCATAGAGCGCCAGCACCAGCGCCGGCGCGAACTGGTAGAGCCCCACGAGCCCCAGGTCCCATGCGCTGGAGGTGAGGTCGTACATGTGCCAACCGATGGCGACCAGCAACATCTGCGCTGCAGCCGTGCCGAACAGCCGCGCCACCCACAGTTGCATGAAGGGCTTGACGCGGCGCAGATCGGAAAAACTGGACGGAGCAGGAGCAACGGAAGCGGCGTCGGCAGGCATTCGGTCGAGGATAGCCGAGCCCCTAGACTGCTGCCCGATGACGGTCTTGCACGCACTCCACGACGATGCGCACCTGCTGGTGTTCGATAAGCCCGCGGGCCTGCTGTGCGTGCCCGGGCGCGGCGACGACAAGCAGGACTGCCTCAGCGCACGCGCGCAACGGCAATGGCCCGACGCGTTGATCGTGCACCGTCTCGACATGGCGACCAGCGGCCTGGTGGTGATGGCACGCAGCATCGCGGTCCAGCGGGCGCTCGGCGACGCCTTCGCGCGTCGCGAGGTCCACAAGCGCTACGAGGCCATCGTCGACGGGCGGGTGCCGTGCAACGACGCGTGGTCGGAGATCGATGCGCCACTGATGGCCGATTGGCCGAACCGTCCGCGGCAAAAGATCGACCCGGCGGGCAAGCCGAGCGTCACGCGCTGGATGGCGGTGGCGCCAAGCGCCGCGGGCGGCGCCACGCATGTGCTGCTGGAACCTGTCACGGGGCGGACGCACCAGTTGCGCGTTCACTTGCACTCCATCGGCCACGCGATCCTCGGAGATGCGCTGTACGGCGATGCACCCGTCCAAGCGCGCGCGACGAGGCTGCTGTTGCACGCCACCGCACTGGCGTTCGTGCATCCGGTCACGGGTGAGCCGATGCGCTTCGAGAGCGCTGCGCCGTTCGATTGAGGCGCGTCGGGCTCAGCCGCCCTTGACGACCAGCACCGGCATCGGTGCGTCCTGCAACACGCGTTGCGTCACGCTGCCGAGCAGCAGCTTTTCGATGCCCGTGCGGCCATGCGAGCCCATCACGATGAGGTCGGCACCCAGCGCGTTGGCGGTGTCGACGATGCCTTCGTGCACCACGTGCCCGTCGATCACCCGCTGGTCGCTGTGCAGGCCTTCCGCGGCCAGCGCCGTCACGCCGCGGGCGAGTGCCGCGTTGGCGCTGCTGGTCGCGGCGGCGAGGTATTCGTTCTGGCCCAGCGCGTAGTCCGCGCCCACGCCGATGAACGGGTAGTTGTCGATGACGTGAATCAGCGTGATGCGGCTGCCGAACGCGAGTGCCAGCCCGCTGGCTTTGCTGACCGCGAACATGGATGTTTCGGAGCCGTCGATCGGAACCAGGATGTGATTGAACATGCGGACCTCCTTGTCATTCACAAATTTACAGCGCGCCCTGAAAACCCTGAGCGCGGCACGTGACCACGAGCGTATCCCTGAAACCGGGCTGCGTGTCGTCTGCCGGCTGAATCGGCGTCGATTCGTGGATCACGCGGGCGTCATCGAGCAAAAGCAGCGTCCAGGGCTCGGTCATGGTGAAGCGCTCGCCGCGCCGGCCGATGGCCTCGAAAACGCGCGTTTCGCCGCCCTTGACGTTGTGCCGGCCAATCAATGCCACGGCCACCAGGTCGACGCCGTCGCGGTGGGCGCCCTCGGGCGTGGGCCGGCCGATGCCGCCGGCTGTGTCGATGCGGAACTGGTGCGCCTCGACGAACCAGCGCTGCGGGCCTCGCAGGCCCGACGCCACGGCCGCCAGGCTGCGCATCAGATGCTGCCAGGCCGGCTGGGCCACGGTGCCCGCCTCCATCGGCTCAAACCATCGCTGCATGCCGCCATGCAACGCGTTGTATTCGACCGGCTGCCAGTGCGCGCGGTGCGGCACCTGCGCGACCGCCTGGCCATCAACGGCAAAACACGCGTGCCGACGCTGCCGGTAACGGCCACCGTCTTTCAGGTACTCGTCGGGCGGGAGATGGTCCCAGTCGCCGTGCAGCGCTTCGAGCTGCGCAATCGGCGTGGCGAGCCACTCGGCCACGCCCGATGCGCTGAGCACGGCGTAGCCTTGCTCGCGCAGGAGCGGGATGGCGTGTTCGGGCGGGGTGAAAGGCGGTGAAAAAGCCGGGGCGCTCACGCCTCGACCTTCACGCCCTTCCAGAAGGCGACGCGGTCCTTGATCTCCTCGGCCTCGAACTTCGGCTCGGGGTAGTACCAGGCGGCGTCCGCGTTGAGTTCGCCGTTGACCAGCAGCGAGTAATAGCTCGCCGAGCCCTTCCAGGCGCAGGTGGTCTTGTGGTTGCTGAACGTGACGTGCTCGCGCTTGAGCGAGCTCATCGGAAAGTAGTGATTGCCTTCGACGACCACGATGTCGTCGCTCTCGGCGATGGTGGCGCCGTTCCAGGTTGCTTTCATATCGGGTACTCCAGGGAGGCGTCTATTGTGCCGCCGGCGCGTGCAGCCAGTGCACGCTGAACAGGCGCGCCTCGTCGGTCCACACCGGGCCCGGCCGGAAACCCGCGCGCGTGGCCAGTGTCCGAAACCCTTCGACGGTGAATTTGTGCGAGTTCTCGGTGTGGATGCTCTCGCCCTCTTCGAACGCGAAGCGCACGCCCGAGATGTGCACGACCTGGGCACGGCGGCTCACGAGATGCATCTCGATGCGCTGCAGCTGCAGGTTGTAGAACGCGTAGTGGTCGAATCCGTCCAGGTCGAAATCGGCGTCGAGTTCGAGTTTGGCACGGCGCAGCAGGTTGAGGTTGAAGGCGGCGGTCACGCCCTGCGCGTCGTTGTAGGCCGCATGCAGCAGCGACGGCTCCTTCACGAGGTCGACACCGACCAGCATGCCGCCGCCGCGCAGCAGGCGCGCGGCGAGTTGCAGGAAAGAAAGCGCCTCCTCCGGGTGGAAATTGCCGATGGTCGAGCCGGGGAAAAAGCCCACGCGCTGGCCGACGCCCGCGCCCGTGGCCGGCAACACGAGCGGCATCGTGTAGTCGGCCACGATCGGCTGCACCACCATCGACGGATAGTCCGCACGCAGGCGCTCCGCAGCGCCTTCGAGGTGCTCTCCGGAAATGTCGATCGGCAGGTAACGCTTGGGTGCCGACGCGGCATCGAACGCGTCGAACAGCAGCCGCACCTTGGTCAGCGACCCCGCGCCGAATTCGACAAGCTCGGCGTTGGGGCCGATCTGCTCGGCGATCTCGGGCGCACGCTCGGCGAGGATCTTGAGTTCAGTGCGCGTGGGTAGTACTCCGGCAGATCGCAGATGCCGTCGAACAGCGCAGAGCCCGCGGCATCGTAGAAATACTTGGGCGGCACGCTGCGCGGTGTGCGCGCGAGGCCGGCGAGCAGGTCGCGACCGAATTCGGAGGTCGCCAGACGGGGCGGCGCGGGCGGCACTTGCAGGTTGACAGCTGGATTTCTCATGTCGGGTCTCACTCCACGTCGCGCGCCAGGCGCACGCCGGAAAACTGCCAGCGCGCGGCCGGCGGGAAGAAATTGCGATAGGTCGGGCGCGTGTGGTCGTCAGGCGTCGCCACACTGCCACCGCGCAGGATCAGCTGCCCCACCATGAACTTGCCGTTGTACTCGGCGGCGATGCCGGGCAGAGGCCGGAAGCCGGGGTAAGGATCGTAGGAAGAGCGCGTCCACTGCCACACGTGGCCGGTGGTTTGCGTGATGCCGGGCGCGTGGCTCGCGGCCTCCCACTCGAACTCGGTCGGCAGGCGGGCGCCAGCCCATTCCGCATAGGCCGAGGCTTCGTAGAAGCTCAGCTGGGACACCGGCGCCTCCGGTTCCAGCGGACGCACGCCGTGCAGGCCGTACACATGCCAGCCTGCGGTCGAGCCCTGGTGCGCCAGCCGCGGATCGTCCGGTGCGAGCCAGTAAGCGGGCGCACGCCATCCGTTCGCCTTGACGGCCGCCCAGCCGTCGGAGAGCCACAGGTCGGCACGCTCATAACCGCCATCGGCGATGAACTGGGCGTAGTCGGCGCAGCTCACCACGCGGTCGGCGATTTCGTAAGGACGCAGCAGCACTGAATGCCGCGGCGTCTCGTTGTCGAAGGCGAAGCCGTCGCCCTCGAACCCGACGTCGACGATGCCGCCCGTCTGCCGCAGCCAGCGCATCGGGGTCGCCACCGAGGCCAGGCGCAGCGCAGGGCCCGCCGGGGCGCGGTAGGCCGGCAGCAACGGGTTGCACGACAGCGCATGCAGGATGTCGGTGACGAGCAGTTCCTGGTGCTGCTGCTCGTGGTGCAGGCCGAGCGTCACGATCGGTTCGATGGTCACCCACAGCCCGGCATCCGCGCGGTCGAACAGGGCCTGCACGGCGGCGTCGACATGCAGCCGATACGCGTGCACCTCATCGACCGACGGGCGTGTCAGCAGCCCGCGCTGCGGTCGCGGGTGGCGCGGACCGAGCGCTTCGTAGTACGAATTGAAGAGGTAGTGAAACCGCTCGTCGAACGGACGGTAGCCACCCGCATGCATCTGCAAGAGCACCGTCTCGAAAAACCAGGTGGTGTGTGCAAGGTGCCACTTGGTCGGGCTGGCATCGGGCATCGACTGGATGCACTGGTCTTCGGCGGAGAGCGTCGCCGCCAGTGCAACGCTGTGCGCGCGAACCTCGCGAAAACGCGAGCGCAGTGCGTCGGCCGCCGGCGCCGTCGGGCGCGAAAAAGTCATGGGGTCTCCGCTCGGGCTTTTTGGAAAGTTGTTGTAGCCGAAGGTCGCTGGCGCCACGCGTAGGACAAGCCCGCGCAGCGCACCCGCCGGCGCGACCGCTCACTGTGGCACAACGCCCAGGTGCTTGCAGGGCGGCTGCGTATCATCCCCGGCATGACCCTGCCCTCCCCCGCGGGCCGCCCGCACATCGTGATCATCGGGTGTGGATTCGGTGGCCTGGAAGCCGCCCGGAAACTCGAGCGCGCCGACGTCGACGTCACGGTGATCGAGAAGACCAATCACCACCTGTTCCAGCCGCTGCTCTACCAAGTGGCGACCGCCGGACTCGCTGCGCCTTCGATCGCGGCGCCGGTGCGCCTCTTGTTTCGCAATCAGCCGAGCATCACCACGTTGCTCGGCGAAGTGACCGCCATCCGCCCCGACACGCGCACGGTTGAACTCGCCGGCGGCACGCGCATCGGCTACGACCACCTGATCGTGGCGGCCGGCGCCACCCACAGCTATTTCGGGCACGACGAATGGGCACCGATGGCGCCGGGCCTCAAGACGCTGGCCGACGCGTTCGACATCCGGCGCCGCGTGTTGATGTCGTTCGAAATGGCAGAAAACGCAAGGCACCCCGCGCAGCGTCGCGCGCTGCTCACCTTCTGCGTGATCGGCGCCGGGCCGACCGGCGTCGAGTTGGCCGGCACGCTGGCCGAAATCGCGCGCCACACGTTGGCCGGCGAGTTCCGCCGCATCGATCCGAGCACCGCGCAGATCTTGCTGATCGAAGGCGGTCCGCGCGTGTTGCAGGCGATGCCGGAAAGCCTCAGCCAGAAGGCGCTGCGGCAACTCGAAAAACTCGGCGTCGAGGTGCGCTTGAATGCACGGGTCACCGCCATCGACGCGGAAGGTTTGCAGGTCGAATCAGCTCACGGTGCCGACGCAACCGCCGCGACGGGTTATCGCATCGACAGCCACTGCATCGTGTGGGCGGCGGGTGTGGCCGCATCGCCGCTGGGTCGACTGCTCGGCACCGCGACCGGCATCGCGTGTGATCGCGCCGGTCGCATTGCCGTCGAGCCGGACCTGAGTCTCGTCGGCCATCCGGAGATCAGCGTGGTCGGCGACCTCGCCGCAGCGCAAAGCCATGCGCCCGGCAAGGAACCCCAGCCGGTGCCCGGCGTGTCACCCGCCGCCAAGCAGATGGGCCGCGCGGCGGCCGCCAACATCCTGCGCCGCATCGCCGGGCAGCCGACCCAGGCGTTCCGCTACGCCGACTACGGCAACCTCGCGACCATCGGCCGCAACGCCGCCGTCGTCGACCTCGGCACGCCCTTCGGCCCGTTGCGCTTCAGCGGCAAGTCGGCGTGGTTGTTCTGGCTTTTCGCCCACGTCTACTTCCTGATCGGCTTCCGCAACCGCTTCGTGGTGCTGATGGATTGGGCCAGCGCGTACTGGAGTTTTCGGCGAAATGCGCGGGTGGTGGCGGATGTGGCTGGGAAGGAAGAGTCCTGAGGGTTCTTGCTTTCGCAGAAGACTCAACGACCCGTACAGTTTGAGATGACGCCAGCAGCGAAAGAAGCCCTTCTGGCATGGATCAATTTGGCCGAGCTGAAGTCGGAAGACTTCCTGTTTCCCAGCCGGCTTCACGACTCTGCCCACTCGGGGACCCGGCAGTACGCCCGGATCCTGGAGCATTGGGTGGATGATTTGGGGCTGGATCGCGCCGACGATGGAACACACTCGATGCGCAGGACGACGGCCTTTGATCTGTGGGCGTACCCAGAATCTGCGCGCCGTTCAGTTGCTGCTCGTACATCGAGCTAGTCGGCTTGCGTCCTTCCTTGTGCGCCGCGGACGTCGGATCAGTCAGACTTGAGCGCCGTGATCCTCAGCCGCAGCGCGTTGCCGATCACCGACACCGAGCTGAGGCTCATCGCCACCGCGCCCACCATCGGCGACAGGAGCCAGCCCGTGAATGGAAACAGCACACCGGCCGCGAGGGGCACGCCGACCAGGTTGTAGACGAAGGCAAAACCCAGGTTCTGCTTCATGTTGGCGACCGTGGCGACCGACAAAGCCCGCGCCGTCGCGATGCCGCGCAGATCGCCTTTCACCAGGGTGAGCTGGGCACTGTTCATCGCCACGTCGGTGCCCGTGCCCATTGCGATGCCGACATCCGCTTTGGCCAATGCGGGCGCGTCGTTGATGCCGTCACCGGCCATCGCGACGATGCGCCCCTCTTTCTGCAGGCGTTCGACAAGTTGCAGTTTGTCCTGCGGCTTGACTTCGCCATGAACCTCGTCGATCCCCAGGCGCTTGCCGACAGCCTGAGCCGTGGTGAGCCCGTCGCCTGTAGCCATGATGATGCGAAGGCCGGACTTGCGAAGCATCGTGAGCGCCTCTTGCGTGCTGGCCTTCACCGGATCGGACACGGCGAGCAGCCCGGCCAGCTTGCCGTCTGCGGCCAGGTGCATCACGCTGGCACCTTGCGCGCGCAGTGCTTCGGCCTGGTCCGCCAGCGGCGCCACATCGATGCCCAACTGCTGCATCAACGTCGCGTTGCCGATCGCAAGGGACTTGCCGCCCACAACGCCCTTGACCCCGATGCCCGACGCGGAGTCGAATTGTTCGGCTTTCTCCAGCGTCAGCTTGCGATCCCGCGCTGCATGGACGATGGCCGCGGCCAGCGGGTGCTCGCTGCCCTGGTCCAGAGAGGCCGCCAAACGCAACACCTCGTCTTCGCTGAAGCCATTGATTCCCACCGCCTGCTCGAAGGCCGGCTTGCCCTCGGTCAGCGTGCCGGTCTTGTCGACGATGAGGGTGTCGACCTTGCAAAGGTTTTCGATCGCGGCGGCATCGCGGAACAGCACGCCCTGCGTGGCGGCGCGACCGGTGGCGACCATGATCGACATGGGCGTGGCCAGCCCCAGTGCGCAGGGGCAGGCAATGATCAGCACCGTGACGGCCGTGATCAGACCGTAGACCCAGCTCGGCTGCGGGCCGAAGACGCCCCATGCAAAAAAGGTCAGCAGTGCGATGCCCACGACCCCATAGACGAAGTACGCGGCCACCACATCCGCCATGCGCTGCATGGGCGCTTTGGAACGCTGGGCCTGCGCCACCATCTGGACGATCTGGGACAGTACTGTTGCCGACCCGACGTGTTCCGATCGCATCACCAAGGCACCGCTGGTGTTGAGCGTGGCGCCGATGAGTTTGTCGCCGATGCGCTTGGTCACTGGCACCGGCTCGCCGGTCAGCATCGATTCGTCGACCGCACTGCTGCCTTCCAGGACTACACCGTCGACCGGCACCTTCTCGCCGGGACGCACGCGCAGGCTGTCGCCTTCGTGCACATTGGCGAGCGGGATGTCTTCTTCGCTGCCGTCTGCTTTCACGCGGCGAGCCGTCTTGGGCGCCAGGCCGAGCAGGGACTTGATGGCTGCTGAGGTCTTCGAGCGCGCTTTCAATTCGAGCAGCTGCCCGAACAGCGTCAGCGAGATGATGACCACGGCCGCCTCGAAGTAGACCGCCACGCGTCCCATCGAGATGAAGGAGGCCGGAAAGACGCCAGGGGCCAGCGTCGCCACCACGCTGTAGACGAAGGCGGCACCCGTGCCCAG
Organism: Variovorax sp. PAMC 28711; assembly: GCF_001577265.1. Lineage (NCBI taxonomy): Bacteria > Pseudomonadati > Pseudomonadota > Betaproteobacteria > Burkholderiales > Comamonadaceae > Variovorax > Variovorax sp. PAMC 28711. Next base: position 566,825 of record NZ_CP014517.1, read on the forward strand.
GCTGATCAGCGTCCACATGTTGGGGCTGCGGTTCATCACCGATTGCGCACCACGTACAAAGAACGGCCAGCCGGCCCAGAGCACGACGGGCAGAGACAGAACCAACTCGATCCAGCTCTGCGTGGCCATGTCGAACCAACCCAACGAGTGGCCGAACATGGAAAGCGACGCGACGATGGCGGTCAGCGGCAGCGTCCACCAGAAGCGATGGGTGAAGGAGGCGAGCTCAGGGCTCTCATCGTCGTCGTCGAGCGTCGGCATGACGGGCTCCAGGGTCATGCCGCACTTCGGGCAGTTGCCTGGATGGTCCTGCCGGATCTCGGGGTGCATCGGACAGGTGTAGATCGCGGCTGCTGGCTGCGCATTCGACGGCGCACTGGGGCCGGGCGTGGTGGCCGGCGCGTCGGGTCCAGTCATCTTGGCGATGTAGCGCGAGGGATCGGCTGCGAACTTCGATTGGCAGCCCGCACTGCAGAAGTAATACGGTCTGCCTTCATGCTCGGGACGGTGAGCGGCCTCCGCCGTCACGGCCATCCCGCAGACCGGGTCCTTCAGCTTCTCGGGTCCTTCGGGCGCATCGTTGGCGCCGCCGGCCTTCTCTGGCTTCACATCGCGCCGGTGTTCCAAAAGTGTGCTCATTGATCTGTCTTTCTGAATGTGCGCGTCGGTCCAGCGCTGCGTGATCCAAGAGGCTCGGTTTGTGAATGCGGTGCCGCTCACAGAGCTTTGCTTCTAGGCCTTGAGCTTTCATGCGTCTGTGCGCTGGCAAACCAACGCAACAGACCGTCAATGGAAAGATCAGCCGCAGCAACAGCCGCTTCGCCGCATCCCGGTACCTGCCGTCTCCGGTTTGGCGACGGAATCGATTTCGATGGGTGGGTAGCCAGCTTCTTTGAGCGCAGCCTCGATGCTCGCGCTTTCCTGGTTGCTGTCGACCCGCACCGTCTTGTTCGGGAGGTCCACTTCAACCATCGCGCTGGCATCCAAGTTGTGGAGCGTCTGCGCAATACGGCTCGCGCAACCGCCGCAGGACATCGAAGGGATAAGGAACTCTTGCATGAGGAACTCCAAAAGTGAGAGACACAGTCTCATCCCTGACATCATGTGAAGGTCAAGCGCTGGCTGGACAAGACCGTTGGGAATGCCATTGGCTTTGACGCTATGCGCCGCTTGCGCGCCAGCGATTCGTCGGTTCCGACAGGGTCACTTCGATTCCAGATCCTTGATCGGCGCCTTCATCCAAAACACCTCGCCCACGGTGGCCTGGCTGCGCACCAACCAAAGCGCAGCCGCAAATACCACGACGCTCCCGATCAGGATCGCCGCGTTGGCACAGGGGTCGCCGCCCACAGGTCGACCATGGTTTCGGTCCGACGGAGCCCAAACCTGACCGGCTGCTCCTCGCCGAAAGCGAAAGTCAACGGTGGGCGCTTCCGCGTCGGCAATGGACTGACGGCGGTCGATCACGAGGCGAACTCGCGACGGCAGCCTTCCAGCCACCAGTGGCCGTTCAACGCAGCGCAGCAGCACATCCCAAAGCCGCCCATGAGCCTTGTCGCCGGTCAACGGTGCAGACGTGGCGGTACCGAGCCTCCATCCGCGTGCCCGACGGCATAAGTACCGCTTATGCAAACACAACGCCTGAAGACTGACGAAACCGCGGGGGGTTTTGGATACTTGGCCGAACGCCATACGCATCCGAATGACATCCTCCCTTTCTCACAGCGAGCACCCCGTCCGCGCAGTCGACAGTCATGCACACGTCTTCCGCCGCGACCTGAGATTTGCCGAGGGCCGGCGGCATTCTCCCGACTTCGATGCACTGCTCGCGGACTACGTCGGGCTGCTGGACGCGAACGGGGTCTCGCACGCGCTCCTGATTCAGCCGAGCTTCCTTGGAACCGACAACACCTTCCTGCTTGCCGCGCTGGATGCGTGCCCTGATCGCTTGCGCGGGGTCGCAGTCATCGACCCGTCATTCACCGAGGCCGACCTGCGTCGATTCGCAAGTCGAGGGGTCTGCGGCATCCGCCTGAACCTCATTGGTGCTGCAGTACGCGATTTTTCCAGCGATGCCTGGACAGCTTTGCTCGAGTGCGTCCGAGTGCTGGGGTGGCATGTGGAGGTTCACATCGAGCTGGCCGAACTGCCTCCGGTGGGTCAGGCGGTAATTGACAGCGGCTGTCCGCTCGTCGTCGATCATTTCGGGCGGCCGGCTGCAGATGACGCTGCAAGCCGGACCTGGCTGATGAGTGCGGCAAAGACGGGCCACGTTTGGGTCAAGCTCTCTGCCGCGTATCGCAACTGGCCGCCCTCGACGGCGGACAAGGCCGCCGCCGCTGCCGCCGAACTGCTCGACGCATTCGGTCCCGAGCGCCTGTTGTGGGGCAGCGACTGGCCACACACCCAGCATCGCGAACTCGCTTCATTTCCATCCACCCTCGCGGCCCTGCACGCCTGGGTGCCCGACGCCGCAGTGCGGCACACCATCCTTGTCGACACGCCCCGTCGCTTATTCAAATTTTAAAGGAGACAACAATGACCCCATCTCAGACTTATCGCCCTCTGCGCCTCATTGGCTTCGCGGCCACGTGCCTGTTTGCATCCAGCTGCGTCATGGCCCAGGCATGGCCCTCCAAGCCGATTAAGCTGGTCGTGAGCTATCCGCCCGGAGGCACGGTCGACGCGGTCGCGCGCGTCATCGCACCTCGATTGTCTGAACGCTTGAAGCAACCCGTGGTGGTGGACAACCGGGCCGGCGCCGGCGGCGCCATTGGCGGCGATGCCGTCGCGAAGGCCCCCGGCGATGGCTACACTTTTCTCCTAGACGCATCCAACCACGCACAGAACCCTGCGCTGCGCAGCAAAATGCCATTCGACACCCTGCGCGACCTGACGCCGGTGTCGCTGCTCGTCAAGGTTCCGAACGTCCTGGTGGTCACGCCATCCACGTCCTATCGAAGCGTGAAGGATGTGCTTGCTCAGGCCAAGGCGAAGCCCGGCGAGATCAATTTCGCATCCTCCGGCAACGGCTCGGCGCAGCACCTCGCCGGCGAGCTGTTCCAGACGATGGGTGCTGTGCGCATGACGCATGTGGCATACAAAGGCGGTGGTCCGGCATTGACCGACGTTATGGCAGGCCAGGTGCCCGTGTTCTTTGCGAGCCTTGCTTCCAGTCTTCCGTACATCCAGAGCGACAAGCTCCGGGCGATCGCAGTGACGGGCAAAGCACGATCGCCGGTGTTGCCACAACTGCCCACCGTGGCGGAATCTGGCTTGCCAGGCTACGAGGTCTATGAATGGAACGCCATCTTCGCGCCTGGTGGCACACCCCCAGCAGTGATAGAACGTCTCTCAACCGAGTTGGCCGCTGTCGTGCAGGAGCCCGCCGTGAAGAGCCGCCTGGAAGCCATGGGTGCCGAAGTGATCGGATCCGGGAGTGCGGAACTGGATCGCTTCCGTCGCACCGAAATTGACAAGTGGACGAAACTCGCAAAAGACAACAAGATCAGCCTTGACTGAGATCTGCTCAGGTGCCGCGTTTGTCAAGAAGCGCTGCGAAGGAATCTGCGAAACCTGGCCTTGATCGCACGCGCCACATGGCGGCAAGTTCGTACGACGGCAGACCATCACCGTCTCTCACCTCTGCATAGCGCACTCCGTCATGGTGCAAGGCGCGCACGGACTGCGGGAGCAACGACCATCCCAGACCTGCAGCCACGGCGGCGAGCACCGTCAAAGTACGATTGGCTTCCTGCGTCACGCTCACATGATGTCCGGCGCTGCGAATCGCGCTGAGCATCTCGTTTCGAAGGCCCGACACCTGGTTCTCTGGGAACCACACCAGCCCGTGCTGTGCCAGTTCGGCCAACGAGACGCGCCCATCGTCTGCCAGCTTGAACGCGGAAGGAAGCGCTGCCACCATGCCTTCCGCACCGAGTTTGAGTTCGTGAACCTTGGCGTTGACCGAAACAGGCGGATGGAGAAGCGCGACGTCGATGTGACCGCGCTCCAACGCCTCGACCTGCTCGGCGTTGTTCATCTCCCGCAGGCGGAATTTGACTTCGGGATAAAGGGCTCTGAATCCCCGGAGCGCTCGCGGCAGCACTTCGTACAAAGCATGCGACACGAAGCTGATGGTTAATTCGCCACCCGTGCCGGTGCCTATGGAACGAGCACGGGCCAGCGCAACGTCGCCATAAGCCAAGCTCGCACGCACGTCGTCGATGATGGCGTGCCCTGCATCGGTCAATGTGGCTCCTCGCCGCGAGCGGACGAAGAGCCGGGTGCCGATTTCCGCTTCAAGTCGATTGACGGTCTGCGTCAGTGCGGGCTGTGCCAGACCCAGAATCTCTGCAGCGCGGGTCAAGCTCCCGCTGTCGGCAATCGCGACGACGCAGCGCATTTGCCGTGTATCCATTGAAGAATTATCAGTGCCGCGCTGCTTTTTTCCCCGCGCAACTCAGTACATAGGGCAGAGAAACAGGTGCAAAAGCCAAAAGTTGAGTTTCATTGAGGCGCCGCTTCGGAGCGATGTGTACTTCCGCTTGTGGACCACAAAGCGGACATTTCAAGCGCGAACTTGAACGGCAGCTACCGCTGCACAGCGGTCGCTCACGCCGCATCTCGATGAGCGGCTTTAGGCATACGCGGCCATTCAGAGAAGCAGCGCCTTCCCGTTTCATCGGTGCCTGTGCACGCTCCTCTGCGCCCACCCACGATCAGGCCGGCGCAGCGACCCAGAGCCCTCGCCTTTCAGCCCGCCTTCTCCTCCGCCTCCTGCAGAAACCGCCACATCACCTTGCCGCTACCACTCTTGGGCAGCGAGTCGACGAACTGCACCTTGCGCGGGATCTTGTAGACCGCCATGTTCTCGCGGCACCAGTCGATGATGTCCTGCTCGGTCGTGTCCTTGTGGGTCGGGCGCAGCACGACCACGGCCTTGACCGATTCGCCGCGGTAGGCGTCTTTCATCGAAATGATGCAGGCCTCCTGGATCGCGGGGTGGCGGAACATCAGCAGCTCGACCTCGGCGGGCCACACCTTGAAGCCGCTCGCGTTGATCATCCGCTTGAGCCGGTCGGTCATGAAGAAGTAGCCGTCTTCGTCCACGCGACCCATGTCGCCGGTGCGGAAGAAGCGCTTGCCTTCGAACTCGACAAAGGCGGCGGCCGTGGCGTCGGGCCGCTTCCAGTAGCCCTGAAAAACCTCGGGGCCGTGCGTGATGATTTCGCCGGATTCGCCCATCGGCAATTCCTTCAGCGTGTCGGGGTCGACCACGCGTGAATCGGTGCTCATGTAGGGAATGCCGAGGCACTGCTGCTTCGGGTTTTCATACGGGTTGGCGTGCGACGGCGCGGCCGTCTCGGTGAGGCCGTAGCCCTCGAGGTACTTCAGGCCGTACTGCTCGAGCAGGCGCTGCGCGATGGCTTGCGGCATCGCGGCGCCGCCACCGCCGATGTAGGTGAGGCTGCTGAGGTCGTAGCTCGCGAAGTTCGGGCTCGCGAGCAGGTCGATCACCATGGTCGGGATGTTGGTCCAGCTCGTCACCTTCCAGCGTGAGATGAGACGGCCCGCCACGTCGCGGTCCCAGCGCGGCATGATGACCAGCGTGCCGCCGAACACGATCGACGTGTGCATCATGCTCACCGTGCCGGTGATGTGGAACATCGGCACGACCGCCAGCACCACCGCCTCGGACGAGCCCAGGCCCCAGAGGTGGCCGGCGAAGGCGTTGTGGTTCAGGCTCGAATGGTTGTGGATGCAGCCCTTGGGCAGGCCGGTGGTGCCGCTGGTGTACGGCAGCAACGCCATGTCGTTCGCGCCGACCACGTGCTCGGGCGGCGCGTGGCCGGCGTTGAGCGCGTCGGTCCACGCCATGGTCTTTCCGCCATCCAGTTGCGGCATCGGATGGCGGGTCAGCAGCCAGTCGCGCCAGGCCGCAGCGGGCGCTTCGTCGCCGCTCACCCCGGCGTCGAAGGTGTCGGTGAACTGGGTGACGATCAGGTGCGCCAGCCGGTCTTGTGGCGCCAGCGCATTGCTGGCCTTGGCGAGTTCGTGCGCGAGGTCGCCGGTGGTGATGGCCACCTTGGCATCCGGATCGGTGATGTAGTGCTTGAGCTCCTCGGCCCGGTTCATCGGGTTGACGGGCACGACGACCGCATTGGCGCGCAGGATCGCGAAATGCGCGATCACGAGCTGCGGGCAGTTCTGCATGTCGAGCACCACGCGGTCGCCGCGCTGCACGCCCAACGCGTGCAACGTGCCGGCCAGCCGCTCGGTCTGCGCCAGGAAATCGCGGTAGGTGATGACGGTGCCGAAGAAAACGAGGGCAGCCTTGTCGGGAAAGCGCGCCGCGCTGGTGGCGAGGTTGTGCCAGAGCGAGGTGGCAGGGACGGTGATCGAATGCGGAAGGCGCTTTGGCCAGAACTTGTAATGCGGGCGGTCCATGGTTCTTTCGGTCGGTCTCGGGAAGGCGGTCAGCCTAAGCCGCACAACCTGACTGCCCAATCGGGGAAGCCCGGGCCGAGTCACCTTGGCGACGTAGCCGACGGCCGACAGACACGGTCGCTTCGCTGCCGTAGCCTGAGACGCTTCATCCACCACTTCGAAGGAATACCCATGGCAGCCGACAAGCACGCAAGCGTTCACTGGGAAGGCGCCGGCAAGACCGGCAAGGGCAAAATCAGCACCGAAACCGGCGCTCTCAAAAGCTACCCTTACGGCTTTGCAAGCCGCTTCGAAGACGACAAGCGCGGCACCAATCCGGAAGAGATCGTCGGCGCTGCGCATGCCGCCTGTCTGACGATGGCATTTGCCTTCGCGCTCGAAGCCGCAGGCCTGGCGGCCACGTCCATCGACACCAAAGCGGCCGTGCGACTGGCCAAGGACGGCGCCGGCTTCAAGATCGACCGCATTCAGCTCGAACTCGATGCCGCCGTGCCGGGCCTGGACGAAGCCAAGTTTCAGGAAATCGCCAAGGGGGCCAAGGAAGGCTGCCCGTTGTCGAAGGCGCTCGCCAGCGTGCCCGAGATCACGCTGAAGGCCACGCTCAAGTCCTGAGCTAACCCGGCTGCTGTTGCTGCTGCTGCGCCGCCTGCAACATCGCGCCCATGTGCTGGTGGACCAGGTTCACGGCCTTCAGCGGCCGCAGCATCACCTTGAATTCGGTGATGAGGCCGGCGTCGTTCCAGCGAATGATGTCGACGCCGTTCACCGTCAGGCCGTCGATCACGGTTTCGAATTCGAGCATCGCATCGCGCGGCCCCTCGATCTCCCGCGTGTAGCGAAAGGTGGGATTGAACAACACGTCGAAGGCGGATGCCAGGTACTTGAAGGTGATCGGCTTGCCAACCTGCGGCGTGTGCACCACGGGCGAATAGAACACGGCGTCGTCGGCCAGCATGGCCTCGATGCCGGCTGCGTGGCGATTCATGACGAGTCGATGCCATGCGGCGATCGGGGAAGCGCTCATCGCGTTGTCTCCTGAGTCGAAAGGCGCCATTCTGGACCTTCGGCACACCTCTTGCTTATCCCTTCGGGCACCCCCGGCGCACCGTTTTGCGCTGGTCCGATCACACGCCAAGGGAATCCTGTTCATGACTTTCACCCGTCGCGCCGCTTCGCTGGCCGTCCTCGCCACCGCCGCCTTCCTCGCCACCGGCAGCCATGCCCAGAACGTGCTGGACAACGTCATGAAGGCCAAGACGATCCGCATCGGCATCCCGACCGACTATCCGCCCTACGGTTTCGTCGGCCCCGACATGGCGCCGCAGGGCCTGGACATCGACACCGCACGGCTCATTGCCGCGAAGCTGGGCGTCAAGCTCGAACTGCTGCCAGTGACCAGCGCCAACCGCATCCCGTACCTGCAGACCAAGAAAGCCGACCTCGTGATCTCCACCATCGGCAAGAACGCCGAGCGCGAGAAAGTCATGGACTTCTCGTCGGCCTACGCGCCGTTCTTTCAGGGCGTGTTCGCTTCCAAGTCGCTCAAGCTCACCGACTTCAAGGAAATGGCCGGCAAGACGGTCGCCGTGACGCGCGGCGCGATGGAAGACCAGGAACTGAACAAGGTGGCGCCGGCCAACGTCGACTATCGCCGCTTCGAGGACAACAACGCGACCATCGCCGCCTTCGTGGCCGGCCAGACGCAGACCATCGCCATGAGCGGCGCGGTCGCGGCCGAGATGATCCGCAAGAACCCGAAGATCAACGCCGAGTACAAGCTGCTGCTCAAGGACAGCCCGTGCTTCGTCGGCATCCCGAAGGGCGAAGACGCACTCAAGGCCAAGGTGAACGAGATCATCGCGGCGGCCAAGAAGGACGGCACGCTCGACGCCATGTCCAAGAAGTGGCTCGGCAAGGGCATCGGCGACCTTCCGGTCTGATCCGATGGAGTTCGATTTCGGCGCCATCCTTGTCGATTGGCGCCTGCTGGCCAAGGGCATCGTCTGGACCATCGGCCTCACGGCCATCGCGACCGTGGTCGGGATGGTGGTGGGGGTGGCGTGTGCATGGGCGCGATCGAGCGGACCGACCTGGCTGCGCTGGACCGTCGGCGCCTATGTGGAGCTCATCCGCAACACGCCGTTCATCGTGCAGCTCTTTTTCATCTTCTTCGGGCTGCCGGCCGCCGGGGTGAAACTGACGCCGGAAACGGCATCGATCATCGCCATGGTCGCCAACCTCGGCGCCTATTCGACCGAGATCATCCGTGCCGGCATCGAGGCCACACCCAGGGGCCAGATCGAAGCCGCGATCAGCCTCGCGCTGAACAAGGTTCAGGTGTTCCTGCGCGTGGTGCTGCCGCCCGCGCTCAAGAAGGTGTGGCCGGCCATGGTGAGCCAGATCATCATCGTGATGCTCGGCTCGGCGGTGTGCAGCCAGATCTCCGTCGAGGAACTGAGCTACGCGGCCAACCTGATCCAGAGCCGCAACTTCCGCGCGTTCGAAGCCTTCATCGTCGCCACGCTGATCTACCTTGCACTGTCGGTCGCCCTGCGCCGCCTGCTCGACTGGGCCGGGCCCCGATGGTTTTTCGGCCGTTGAACCCGAGACAGACACGTGCAGGAATTCACTCTCTGGGACATCGTCCGCAACCTCCTGATGGCATTGCGCTGGACCGTCGTGCTGTCGCTCATCGCTTTTGTCGGCGGCGGGCTGGTCGGTGCCCTGCTGCTGTTCTTTCGATTGCGGGCGGGCAAGTGGCTCGAACGCGCAATCAGTGTCTATGTGCAGCTGTTCCAGGGCACGCCGTTGCTGATGCAGCTGTTCCTCGCGTACTTCGGCATCGCGCTGATGGGCATCGACGTGTCTGCCTGGACGGCCGCCACCCTGGCGCTCACGCTCTACACCAGCGCTTACCTCACCGAAATCTGGCGCGGCTGCGTGGCCTCGATCCCCAAGGGCCAGTGGGAAGCGTCGAGCAGCCTCGCGCTGACCTTTCGCGAACAGCTGCGCCACGTGATCCTGCCGCAGGCCGTCAAGATCGCGACCGCGCCAACGGTTGGCTTTCTGGTACAGGTGGTCAAGGGCACGGCACTGGCCTCGGTGATCGGCTTCGTCGAGCTCACCAAGGCGGGCAGCATGATTTCGAACGCCACCTTCCAGCCGTTTGTGGTGTTCAGCTGCGTCGCGCTGCTGTACTTCGCGCTGTGCTTCCCGATCAGCCTGTACGCCAAGCATCTTGAAAGAAAACTCAATGTCCAACGTCGCTGAAGCAGTTCCCGTCCAGGCGAGCGTGGCGCACGGCGCCGCCATTGTGCAGATCACCGCGCTGCGCAAGTCCTACGGCACGAACGAGGTGCTCAAGGGCATCGACCTCTCGGTCAAGCGCGGCGAGGTCATTGCGATCATCGGCAAGAGCGGCTCGGGCAAGAGCACGCTGCTGCGATGCATCAACGGGCTCGAGGTGTTCCAGGAAGGCGCCCTCACCGTCGACGGCAAGCCGCTGCTCCAGGAAAGTGCCATGGCCATGCGCGAGCTGCGCCAGCGCGTCGGCATGATCTTTCAGGGGTTCAATCTGTTTCCGCACCTCACGGTCGGCAAGAACGTGATGCTGGCCCCGACGCTGGTCAAGAAGCGGAGCACGGCGGATGCGAGTGCACAGGCCAAAAAGCTGTTGCTGCGCGTCGGGCTGGCGGAAAAATTCGATGCGATGCCAGACCAACTCTCGGGTGGTCAACAGCAGCGCGTTGCCATTGCGCGTGCGCTGGCGATGGAACCCGCTGTGCTGTTGTGCGACGAGATCACGTCGGCGCTCGACCCTGAGCTGGTCGGCGAGGTGCTGCGCGTGATGGAGTCACTGGCCGCAGAAGGCATGACGTTGCTGATGGTCACGCACGAGATGAGTTTTGCCCGCAAGGTGAGCGATCGGCTGATCTTCATGCACCAGGGCAAGGTTCACGAGATGGGCCCGCCAACGGAGCTTTTCAGCAATCCCCAGACGCCGGAACTCAAACAGTTCCTGTCGTCCCTCCACGACTGATCAGGCGATCGCAATTCCCCGAAGGGCCTGGGTTGCATCGGCAAAGCGGCTCGCGTTGGCCGGACCAGCAGCCGGCGGCTGCACGGCGGTCCGGCGCATGACGTGGAATGAAAAGTCGTCGGTCACCAGGTTGAGGCTGCCACGAGGCACCGCGCGATAGTGTTCGAGCGCGCGCGCCTCGATCGCACTGAAGTGCATCTTGCAGGCTTCGACCAAGCTCTCGCCGTTGCCGCGCGCGCCGAACACGTCGCGCAACGCGTCTTCCGAAATTTCAGCCAGCACGCGCGTACCGTCGAAACCATCGGGGTAAAGGGCAAAGCGAACACTCGCCTTGTCGAAGCAATGAACCGCTTCGCATGTCATGAGATGTCTCCTTCTGTGTATTTCTGAAAGCCGATGCAATCTGACATTGCGCTCGGCGGGCGCATGGCAGGCTTATGCGGAACGCTTTGACGGACACCGCCTACACCACGCCACGCGAGCGATGGGCAAGCGTGTTCTGGCACTATCGACCCATGACGACGAGCACGACACGGCCCGGCATCGCCGACAAGCGCCGCACGTTCCACCAGCTGCACGTGGCCGGATGCTTCGTGCTTCCCAACCCCTGGGACATCGGCAGTGCGCGCTACTTGCAGGGACTCGGTTTCAAGGCGCTGGCAACCACCAGTTCGGGCTTCGCCTGGTCGCAGGGCCAGCCCGACGGTGCGACCTCGCGCGACGCGGTGCTCGCGCACCTGTACGAGTTGGTCGCCGCGACCGATCTGCCCGTCAACGCCGATTTGGAGAACGGCTTCGCGCCCGACGCGGCCGGCGTCACGCAAAGCGTGCGCCTCGCCATCGAGACCGGCGTCGCCGGCCTCTCGATCGAAGACGCGACGGGCGACGCCGCGCACCCGCTCTACGACATCGACACCGCTGTGACGCGCCTGCGTGCCGCGCGCACCGCCATCGACAAGAAAGGCGGCGACACCTTGCTGGTCGGACGCGCCGAAGGCTTCTTCGCCGGCCGCCCCGACCTCGACGAAACGATCGCGCGGCTGAAGGCGTATGCCGATGCGGGCGCCGACTGCCTCTACGCGCCCGGCCTCCGCACCCGCGAACAAATCGCCGCGGTGGTCGACGCGGTCGCGCCCAAGCCCTTCAACCTGCTGATCGGATCGGCCGGCGGCCTCACGCTGAAGGACGCTGCCGACTTGGGCGTGCGCCGCGTCAGCGTCGGCGGCGGACTGGCGCGAGCCGCCTGGGGCGCCTTCATGCGCAGCGCGCAACTGATCGCGGAGCAAGGCAGCTTCGAAGGCTTCGCCGATGCGGCGCCGGGCGATGAACTGAACGTATTTTTTCGTGACGACCTGACCCGGCGCGAGGGCGCATGACACCGATGATGTCCCGACGCACCGCCCTTCGCACTGCGTTCGCCGCCGCCGTGTTGCCCGCTGCCAGTGCGTGGGCAGGCTTCAACTTTTTCACCAACGAATACACAGCCACGCGGGCCGAGTTGCAGGCGCAGATCGAGCGCCACTTTCCGGTGGCGCAGCGCTATGCCGAAATCTTCACCGTCGGCCTGCGCGAGCCACAACTCGGCCTCGATGCGCGCACCAACCGCGCGGCGCTGACGGCCGTGCTGTCGATCGCGAGCCCCCTCTTGCAGCCGGCCGCCATCCAGGGCGTCGTCACGGTCAGCAGCGCGTTGAAATACGACGCCGCCACGCGCACGCTGCGGCTCGACCAGCCCAAGGCCGAGCGCCTCGAACTGCAGGGCATCACCGGGCGCGACGCGGAGCGGCTGCAGCAGATCGGCGCCGTGGTCGCGCAGGAACTGCTGCGCGACCAGGCGCTGCGCACCTTCAAGCCCGAAGAACTCACGGTCGGTCGCAAGACCTACGAGATCGGCGACATCACCGTCGTCGGCGACGGCATCAAGGTGCAGCTGCGCTAGGCGCGCACGCATGACCACAATGAACACCTTGCGTTTCTTGCTCGCCGCGCTGGCTTTCTCACTCGGCGCGCCCGCCCTCGCCTTCGATTTGCAGGCGCACCGCGGCGGGCGCGGCCTCGCGCCTGAAAACACGCTGGCGGCGTTCGCCCAAGCGATGGACCTCGGCGTGACCACGCTCGAACTCGACATCGGCCTCACCGCCGACGACGTGGTCGTTATCTCGCACGACACCGCGCTCAACCCCGACCACACACGCGATGCGGCCGGCGCGTGGCTGGGTGCCACCGGGCCCGCCATCCGCTCGCTCACGCTGGCGCAACTGCAGGCCTACGACGTGGGCCGGCTCAACCCGTCGAGCGCCTACGGCAAGCCTTTCGCGGGCCAGCAGCCGCGCGATGGCGAACGCATCCCGACGTTGGCCGCGCTGTTCGCGCTGGTCAAGTCGCGCGGCGACGGCGGCGCAGCCAACGTGCGCTTCAACATCGAGACCAAGATCGACCCGACCCGGCCCGACGACACCGCCGCGCCGGAGCCGATGGTGCGTGCGTTGCTGGCCGAAATCGACAAGGCCGGCATGGCATCGCGCGTGACGGTGCAGAGCTTCGACTGGCGCACGCTCGCGATCGTCGGCCAGCGCGCACCGCAACTGCCGCGTGCCTACCTCAGCAGCCCGCGCACCCTCAAGGATCCGCGCTGGACCGCAGGCCTGGATGTGGGCACGGTGGGCGGCTCGGCGCCGCAACTGGTCAAGCAGGCAGCGGGCGACGCCAGGACGCCCGTGACCTGGTCGCCCGCCTTCGCCGACCTGCGCGCCGAGCAGGTCACCGAGGCGCACCAGCTCGGCCTCCTGGTTCTGCCGTGGACGGTGAACCAGCGCGCCGACATGGCCCGCCTGGTCGAGATGCGGGTGGACGGCGTCATCACCGATTTCCCCGATGTGCTGCGCGCGGTACAGCAGGAACGCGGCATGCCGCTGCCGGCGGGCGCTGCGCGCGAGACGTGGCCTGAACGTGGCCTAAACATGACGTGAGGCGGGCGTGCCCCGCTCGCCGGTTACCGGCTGGGCATCCGCCCGGGCGTGCAGCGTTTCGATGATGTGGCATTGCGCGTCGGTGCCGTCGCAACTGTCGCGCAGCGCGACGAGGTCTTTTTCGAGCGAGCGCAGTTCGCGCAGCCGCTCGCGCACATGGCCCAGATGCGAATCCAGCGCAACGCAAGCGGCCTCGCAATCGGCCTTGCTGCGCAGGTCGAGCGCGAGCAGCGTGCGCACCTCGTCGAGCGACATGTCCATTGCGCGGCACAGGCGCACGAAGCGCAGCCGGTGCACGTCGGCATCGCTGTAGACGCGGTAGCTGTTGTCACCGCGCGCCGGCGGCGCGATCAGCCCCTGCTGCTCGTAGTAGCGGATGTTGGCAGCGCTCACGCCGCTGGCCGTGGCGGCTTCGCCGATGCGGTAAATGAGAGGTGCAGGGACATTGCGCATGGGGCTTGACCTTCGAGTGACTTCAACGTTTCCAATCGTGGCACATGTTGAGAACCACCGAAAACCAAAGCCCGATGACCCCCACCGCTGCCAAGGGCGCTGCCGCCGCCTGCGACACCGGCTGCTGCGGCACGCCCATCTCCCTGAAGCCCCCGGCGAAGAAGGCGCACAACCACGACGCCGAGTCCGCAGGGGGCGACCACGACGGCCACGACCACGGGCCGTTGCCCGCCTGGCCGCGCATCGCGGCCGCGCTCGTCGTCGCGATCGCCGCCGAGCTCAGCCACCTGCTGCTGCCCGACACGCTCGCGTGGCGCATCACCGGCATGGGTCTCGCCGCCGTCGCCATCGGACTGGCCGGCCTGGGCATCTACCAGAGCGGCATCCGCTCCCTGCTGCGCGGCAAGCTCGGCATCGACGCGCTGATGTCGGTCGCCGTCACCGGCGCATTCCTCATCGGCCAGTGGCCCGAAGCGGCGATGGTGATGGCGCTCTACGCGCTCGCCGAGCTCATCGAACACCGCGCTGCCGACCGCGCCCGTAACGCCATCGGCGGATTGATGGCGCTGGCCCCCGACGAGGCGGAAATGCAGACGCCGCAAGGCGACTGGCAGCGCGTCGCGGCGCGCGAGGTGCCGGTCGGCGCGGTGGTGCGGGTGCGCCCGGGCGACCGCGTGCCGCTCGACGGCGTGGTCACGGCGGGCGCCAGCGCCATCGACCAGGCCAGCGTGACGGGCGAGAGCATCCCGGTCGACAAGACCGTCGGCGACACCGTGTTCGCCGCCACGGTCAACCAGACCGGCGAGCTGCAGATGCGCGTGACGTCGGAGACCGGCCACACCACGCTCGATCGCATCATCGAATCGGTGGAGCGCGCGCAGGCGTCGCGCGCGCCCACGCAGCGCTTCATCGAGCGCTTCGCCGCCATCTACACGCCGACGGTCTTCGTGCTGGCGCTGGCCGTCGCGGTGCTGCCGCCGCTGCTGTTCGGCTGGCCCTGGCTCGAGGCCATCTACAAGGCGCTGGTGTTGCTGGTCATCGCCTGCCCTTGTGCGCTCGTCATCTCGACGCCGGTCACGGTCGTGAGCGGCCTCACGGCGGCGGCGCGGCGCGGCATCCTCATCAAGGGCGGCACGCACCTCGAGTCGGCGCGCAAGCTGCGCGCGGTGGCACTCGACAAGACCGGCACCCTCACCGAAGGCAAGCCGGTGCTAGTCGATTGGCAAGCGTGGGGTGGCGCCGACGACGTCGCGACCCGTGCGGCCGCTGCCAGCCTCGCACTGCGCTCCGACCACCCGGTATCCAAAGCCATCGCGGCCGGCATCGAGCGCAACGACGCGCCGGTCGACGATTTCCGCGCACTGGTCGGGCGCGGCGTCGAGGGCCGCGTCGCCGGGCGCGCGCTCGTGCTCGGCAATCACCGCCTCATCGAGGAGCGCGGCCTGTGCAGCCCCGCACTCGAAGCGGCGCTGACCGCGCACGAGCAGCAAGGTCGCACAGTCACGCTGCTGGCGGACGAGGCCGCGGTGCTCGGGCTCTTCGCGGTGGCCGACACCGTCAAGCCCGGATCGCGCGCCGCAATCGCCGAACTCAAGGCGCTCGGCATCACGCCCGTGATGCTGACCGGCGACAACACGACGACCGCGAGGGCGGTGGCCGAGGCCGCGGGCATCGCCGATGCGCGCGGCGGACTGCTGCCCGAAGACAAGCTCGCCGCGGTGAACGAGATGCGCCAGCGCTACGGCGCCACCGGCATGACCGGCGACGGCATCAACGATGCGCCGGCGCTGGCGCAGGCCGACATTGGTTTCGCCATGGGCGCCGCGGGGACCGACATCGCGATGGAAGCGGCCGACGTGGTCATCATGAACGACGACCTCGGCCGCATCGCCGAGACGGTGCGGCTGTCGCGCCGCACGCATGCGGTGCTGTGGCAGAACATCTCGCTCGCGATCGGTATCAAGGTGGTGTTCTTCGGGCTCGCGATCTTCGGCAGCGCGACCATGTGGATGGCCGTGTTCGCCGACATGGGTGCCAGCCTGCTGGTGGTGGCGAACGGGTTGCGGCTGCTGCGCGCGTTGCCGCCTGTGCACACACCGTCCTAAAATCCGGGCCATGCGCGTTCTCATCCTCGCCCTCGCGATCCTGCTGCTGCCCTTGCGCGGCTGGCTGGGTGACGCGATGGCGATTGAAGCGATGGCGATCGAGGCGGTGGCGCTGTCCGCCACCGGCCATGCGACGCATTCGATGGCCGGTGCCACGCAGGACGGCCACGATGGCCATGACGCACATCAAGGCCATGGCGCGCCGGCCGAAACAAGCCAGCCACCGCACGACTGCCACAGCACCTGCGGTGACTGCCAGCTCTGTCATTCCGTCGCGGTGACGCTGTGGCCCGCCCTGGCCACGCCTGTCGAGGCGCCACGCACCGCGCCGGCGTTCGCCACCGCCGCGTTCGCCAGCGCCGAGCCGGCGCCGGGCCTGAAACCGCCCATTTCCTGATCTCCGTGCCCGTAGTCCGTCCGCCTGAAGCGCTCGCGCGCCGGTCGGCCGTTTCCTTGCCCGTGGAGATCTGTCTTGAAATTCCTTTTACTTGCCGCCGCCATGGCGGTCACCGGCTGCGCCAGCCTGTCACCTGACGGCGGCAGCGCCGACGTGCAGGCACTGGTCGGCGACAACCCGCTGACCCGCGGCGCCTCGCCACAACGCACACCCGACGACGCCTCGGCCCGCGCCGTCGAGGCCTTGCTCGCGAAACCCCTCGATGTCGAAGCCGCCGTGCGCATCGCGCTCGTCAACAGCCCGCGCGTGCAGGATGCCTTTGCGACCCTGCAGCTGAGCGACGCCGAGCGCGTGCAGGCGTCGAGCCTGCCGAACCCGGTGTTCGCCTTCAGCCGGCTGCGGGAGAGCAGCGCCCTGGAGATCGACCGCGCGCTGAGCTTCAACGTCATCAACCTGATCGCACTGCCGTGGCAGGCGCGTTGGGCCGGTCAACGGCACGAGGTCGCCCGCCTCGAGGCCGCGCAGCGCGTGTTGCTGCTCGCCGCCGACACCCGCCGCGCCTGGGTGCGCGCGGTGGCGGCGCAACAGAGCGTGGTGTACCTGCGCGACGCGAAGGACGCGGCCGAAGCCGGCGCCGAACTCGCACATCGCATGGCGAAGGTCGGCAACTGGAGCACGCTGCAGCGCACGCGCGAACAGCTGCTGCTGGCCGACGCCGCCGCGCAATTGGCGCGCGCCGAACAGACCGCAGTCGAGAGCCGCGAACAACTGACGCGCACCCTCGGCCTCGTCGGTGCACAGGCCGCGTCGTACACCCTGCCCGACCGCCTGCCCGCGCTGCCGACGGCCGCGCCCGCGCTCGGCGACGTGCAGGCGCTGGCGTTGCGCGACCGGCTCGACGTGCGCGCTGCCCAGGCGCAAAACGCCGCCACCGCCGATGCGCTCGGCCTCACGCGCGCGACACGCGTCGTCAACGCGCTGGAACTCGGCGCGGTGCGCAACACCGTGTTCGGCAACGGCCCCGACCGGTCACGCACGACCGAACGCGGCGTCGAGCTCGCGCTGCCGATCCCGCTGTTCGACTGGGGCCAGGCCGGCAACGCGCGTGCCGAAGCGCTCTACCTTCAATCTGCAGCGCGGGTGCGCGACACCGGCGTGCGGGCCGCCAGCGAAGCGCGCGAATCGCTCGCCCGCTGGAACAGCGCGTACGCCATCGCCTTGCGCTACCAGACCGAGGTGTTGCCGCTGCGCCGCCAGGTCAACGACGAGATGGTGCTGCGCTACAACGGCATGCTCGCGAGCGTGTGGGAACTGCTCGGCGAAACGCGCGCCTCGATGCTGGCCGTGAACGCCGCGATGGACGCGCAACGCGACTTCTGGCTGGCCGATGTCGACCTCCAGTTGACGCTCACCGGGAGCGCGACATGAACCGCCGCAACTTCTTCGCCGGCGCCACCGCCGCCGTGGCCGCGACCTCGGTGAGCCGCGTCGCGATGGCCGCGCTGCCCGAGCCGGTGATCCAGACGTCGACCACCACTGCCGCGCCGTTGATGCCACCGACCGGCCGGCCGTACAACCCCGTCGTCACGCTCAACGGCTGGACGCTGCCCTGGCGCATGAACAACGGGGTGAAGGAATTCCATCTCGTCGCCGAGCCCGTGGTGCGCGAGATGGCGCCGGGCTTCAAGGTCAACATGTGGGGCTACAACGGACAGTCGCCGGGGCCGACGATCGAGGTGGTCGAAGGCGACCGCGTGCGCATCTTCGTCACCAACCGGCTGCCCGAGCACACCACCGTGCACTGGCACGGCCAGCGCCTGCCGAACGGCATGGACGGCGTGGGCGGCATCACGCAGCCGCACATCCCGCCGGGCAAGACCTTCGTCTACGAGTTCACCGCGCGGCGACCCGGCACCTTCATGTACCACCCGCATGCCGACGAGATGGTGCAGATGGCGATGGGGATGATGGGCTTCTGGGTGACGCACCCGAAGGCGGCGCACCCGCTCATCGACAAGGTCGACCGCGACTTCTGCTTCCTGCTCGGCAGCTTCGACGTCGAGCCCGGCAGCAAGACGCCCAAGGTCAACACCATGACCGACTTCAACATCTGGAGCTTCAACAGCCGCGTGTACCCGGCCATCGACACGCTCAACGTGCGCAGGAACGACCGCGTGCGCATCCGCGTCGGCAACCTCACGATGACGAACCACCCGATCCACATCCACGGCCACGAATACGAGGTCACCGGCACCGACGGCGGCCCGGTGCCGAAGAGCGCGCGCTGGCCCGAGGTGTCGGTCGACATCGCCGTCGGCCAGATGCGCCAGATGGAATTCGTCGCCGACGAGGAAGGCGACTGGTCCTTGCATTGCCACAAGGCGCACCACACGATGGGACCGATGGGCCACGAGGTGCCCACCATGATCGGCGTCGACCACCAGAACGTGGCCGACAAGATCAGAAAACTCGTGCCCGACTACATGGTGATGGGCGACAAGGGCATGGCCGACATGGGCGCGATGGAAATGCCCTTACCCGACAACACGCTGCCGATGATGAGCGGGCAAGGCCCGTTCGGCCCGGCCGAAATGGGCGGCATGTTCACCTTGCTGAAAGTGCGGCGCGACCAGAAGCCGGGCGACTACACCGACCCCGGCTGGTTCAGGCACCCGGCCGGCACGGTGGCCCGCGAAGTCGTCGACGCCGCGCCGCCGGCACCGTCGCGCGCGGCGCCCCCGGCGGCGACCGGGCCGACCGGCGCGCCCGATGCGACGGTCCGCAAACCTTCGGGCCATGGCGCCCACAACCATTGATGACGAAAAGCAAACACACCATGAACACCCGCAAATTCATCACCGCCTGCGCCCTGCTGCTGGGCGCCGCCAACGCTGTGTCGCAAACGGCCGGTGCGCTGCCGCGCGTCGAGGGCGAAGTCCGCAAAGTCGACGTCGACGCGCAGAAGATCACGCTGCGGCATGGCGAGATTCCGAACATCGACATGGGCGCGATGACGATGGTCTTCCGCCTGAAAGACCCGGCGTTGCTGCAGCAGGTGAAGGCCGGCGACAAGGTGACCTTCACCGCCGACAAGGTCGACGGGGCGCTGACCGTGATGTCGATGGACCCGGTCAAACCGTGACCACGAGGCCGCTCGTCCGACAGCGCGTGGCCGGCCTTCCCTACTTCGTCGCGGATGGCGTCTCCCTACCGTTGCCGGATGAGCACCGTCCCCGAGATCAAGCCCAATGACCATCCTGCCTGCGGATGGGGTTCAGTCAAGGCCGTGACGACGTATCTGCTGCGCGAAGAGGCGCTGGTCGCGGGCACCAAGGCACTGTTGGTGCAAAACAAGCCCGGTGGCTTTTCCTGCGTCAGTTGCGCATGGGCCAAGCCGGCGAAGCCTCACTTTGCCGAGTTCTGCGAAAACGGCGCCAAGGCCACCGCGTGGGAACTCACGGGCAAGCGCATGCCGGCAGGTTTCTTTGCGGACAACACGGTGACCAGCCTCCTTCGGTGGAGCGACCACGATCTCGAAGCCGGTGGGCGGCTGACGGTTCCGCTGCGCTACGACGCGGCGAGCGACTGCTACCTCGAAGTGTCGTGGGACGAGGCGTTCGCCGGCATCGGTGCCGAGCTGCGTCGGCTGCGCGCGGTCGATCCGAAATCGGTGGTGTTCTATGCCTCGGGCCGCGCGTCGCTGGAGACCAGCTACATGTACCAGTTGCTGGCGCGCCTCTACGGCAACAACAACCTGCCGGACAGTTCGAACATGTGCCACGAGAGCACTTCGGTGGCCTTGCCGGCGACGATCGGCGTGCCGGTCGGCACCGTCACGCTGGACGATTTCGAGCAGACCGATGCCATCTTTTTCTTC
Organism: Variovorax sp. PAMC 28711; assembly: GCF_001577265.1. Taxonomy (NCBI): domain Bacteria; kingdom Pseudomonadati; phylum Pseudomonadota; class Betaproteobacteria; order Burkholderiales; family Comamonadaceae; genus Variovorax; species Variovorax sp. PAMC 28711. Next base: position 587,115 of record NZ_CP014517.1, read on the forward strand.
GGCCAGAACACGGGCGTCAACAGCCCGCGCATGCTGCATCCGCTGCAGGACGCCCGCAAGCGCGGCGTCCCGATCGTCACGTTTAACCCGTTGCGCGAACGCGGGCTGGTGAGCTTCGCCAACCCGCAGTCACCGATCGACATGCTCACGCCCGCACAGACGCAGATCAGCACGCAGTACCTGCAGCTGAAGATCGGCGGCGACATCGCTGCACTCACCGGCATGTGCAAGTGGCTGGTCGAGGCCGACGATGCCGCGCAGCGCGAGGGCGCCGGGCGCGTGCTGGACGCGGACTTCCTGGCCGAACACACGAGCGGCTTCGATGCGTTCGCGCAAGCGATGCGTGACGCGTTGTGGCCCGACATTGAACGGGAGTCGGGCCTGTCGCGCGCCGACATCGAGGAAGCGGCCGGCGTCTATGCCGCAGCGCGTGCGGTGATCGCCGTCTACGGCATGGGCCTGACCCAGCACCGCAAGGGCGTGCAGAACGTGCAGATGGTGTCGAACTTGCTGCTGCTGCGCGGCAACATCGGCCGCCCCGGCGCGGGCATCTGCCCGGTGCGCGGCCACTCGAACGTGCAGGGGCAGCGCACCGTCGGCATCACCGAAAAGCCGGAACTCGCGCCCCTCGACAAGCTCGCCGCGCTGTACGCGTTCGAGCCGCCGCGCGACGAGGGCCTGAACACCGTCGAAGCCTGCCGGGGCGTGCTCGACGGCTCGGTACGCGCGTTCATCGGGCTCGGCGGCAACTTCGTGCGCGCGGTGCCAGAAACGCAGCTCATCGAGGCGGCCTGGCAGCGCTTGCGGCTCACTGTCAACATCGCCACCAAGCTCAACCGCAGCCACCTGGTGCACGGCGAGGTGTCGTATCTGCTGCCGTGCCTCGGCCGGATCGAGATCGACCGGCAGGCCAGCGGCGAGCAGACGGTGGCACTGGAAGACTCGACGGGCTTCATCCATGCCTCCAAGGGCGTGGCCGAGCCCGCCGCGGCCACACTCCGTTCGGAAGCCGCCATCGTCGCGGGCATCGCGCGCGCCGCGCTCGATGCCAACGCCCTTGTGCCCTGGGAAGCCTGGGCGGGCGACTACGCGCTGGTGCGCCAGGCGATCGAAGCGACCTACCCCGATGTGTTCCGCGATTTCGAAGCACGCTTTGTTCACCCCGGCGGCTTCCAGCGGCCCATCCCGGCACGCGAGCGCGTGTGGAAAACGGCCAGCGGGAAGGCGACCTTCATCGCCGAGGCCGGCCTGGTGGCGGACCCCGACACACCCGAGACCGGACCGGACGTGCTGCGCCTGATGACGATGCGCAGCGACGACCAGTTCAACACGACGATCTACAGCCTGGACGACCGCTTTCGCGGCGTTTACGGCACGCGCATGGTGCTGCTGATGAACGACGGGGACATCGTCCGGCTGGGTCTCGAAGACGGCGCCATCGTCACGGCGAGCACCGCGGTGGCCGACGACACGCTGCGCGAAGTGACGGGCCTGCGCGTGACCCGCTTTGACATTCCGCCGGGCTGCGTCGCAGGCTACTACCCCGAGTGCAACCCGCTCATGCCGCTCGCGCACCATGCGGAAAAAAGCCAAGTGCCCGCAGCCAAATCGATCCCGATACGCCTCCGGCGCTAGGCCGGGACAGAGCTCGGCGCGGGCTGCTCCACCGGCGTCATGTTGACCACGACCGGGTTGCTGGCCGAGCGCACCACCTCGTGGATGAACTGCAGTTTGGCAATCGCATCGCGCGGCAGCACGAAGGGGTAATAGTCCGCTTGGCCCATGCTGCGCGTGAGTTCGTTCAGCACGTGCGTCAACAGCACCCAAGAATTCAGGAATGCGAGGAAAGCCTCCGCATCCGGATGGTCGGGTTGCCAGAGGTCGTCGACCGTGTAGGGATCGCTGTCGATGTCGACCGAATTCGAATCGATGCCGAAGCTCACCGCCGTGTCGACCGTATCGGCCATGTGCAGGTAGTGCGCCCACGTCTCGGCCCAGTCCTCCACGGGTGGGTGGTGGCGTAGCTGGTGACGTAATGCAGCGGCCAGTCTTGCGGCGGCCCGTTCTCGTAATGGCGCTTGAGGACTCGCCGTAATCGACGGTTTCGTCGCCGAACAGTTCGCGGTAAGCAGTCAGCCACTGGCTGTCTTTCACGAGACGGTCCCAGTAGTAATGGCCGATCTCGTGGCGGTAGTGGCCGAGCAGCGTGCGATACGACTCGTGCATGGCCGCGCGGATCTTTTCGCGCTCGGCATCGTCGGCCTCGGCAATGTTCAGCGTGATGAGGCCGTCGTCGTGGCCGGTCAGCACCGGGGGGCCGTCGGGCAGGTTTTCCAGCATGTCGAAGGCGATGCCGTTCGGCTTTTCGAGGCGGGTCTCGATCGGCAGCGCGAGCGACAGCAACTGCGACAGCAGACGCCGTTTGGCGATTTCGAGCTTGCGCCACAACGCCTGGTTTTCCGGCGTCGACAGATCAGGGATCGTGCGCGTCAGGCTGCAGGCCAGGCACAGCCCGGGCGCGAGATTGGTTGGCGACTGGCGCAGTTCTGCCGTCCCGCCTGGCACCAGCCAGTTGCACGCCGACGGTGTTTCGAGGTTGTTGCAGCGATGAAAAATCTGGCCGTCGGTCGTGCCGGGCACCAGCCAGTCCATCGGCTCGGGACCGGGCTCGATGGCGACCATCGTGCGCAGGCCGACGTCGTAGCCCAGCTGGCGCGCGCAATGCAGGCATTGCGTGTTGCGCAGGAACACGGGCTTGCCGCAAATGCAGCGGTAGGCGCGACTGGTCGTCGGGCCGAGGGCGGTGGTGAGTTGAGACATGCGCGGGCGTGTGGAATCCGAGGAGGCCAGCACTGTCGCCGCGCGGGCCGTGCGCCGGTGTACGGCGTTCCCGGTCAAGTCTGTCAGTGGAATTCCCGGCGTCTGGCGACAACGAAGGTGCGCCTTATCATGGCCGCCGATGTCACACGCCCCCACCCCCAATACGGCCGCCGCAGGCACCATCACCGATGTCGCCGGCCTCGAGGTCGGCCACTTCACGGACACGCGCCGGCCGACGGGGTGCACGGTGATCGTCACCCGCGACGGCGCGGTCGGTGGCGTCGATGTCCGCGGCGCGGCGCCCGGCACGCGCGAGACCGATCTGCTCGCGCCCGGCAACCTGGTGGAACGGGTGCACGGGATCATGCTGGCCGGCGGCAGCGCCTGGGGCCTGGCCGCCACCGAAGGCGCGATGCAGTGGCTCGAAGAGCGCGGCATCGGCATGGACGTGCGCTTCGGCACCCTGCCGATCGTGCCCGCCGCGGTGCTGTTCGACCTGCCGATGGGCGATGCACGCATCCGGCCCGACGCCGCAGCCGGCTACGCGGCCTGCGAAGCCGCATCGACGCACGCCCCGGCCGAGGGCAACGTGGGTGCCGGCACCGGGGCGCTGGTCGGCAAGCTGTTTGGCGTCGACCGCGCGATGAAGGGCGGCGTCGGCACCGCGTCCATCACGGTCGGCGGCGTCACGGTCGGCGCCCTGATCGCCTGCAACGCACTGGGCGACGTGATCGACCCCGAGACCGCACAGGTGGTGGCGGGTGCGCGCACCGCCGATGGCAAGGCGCTGCTCGACACGCGCCGCGCGCTGATGCGCGGCGAATTGCCCAAGCCGCTGCTGGCAGGCACCAACACCACGATCGGCGTGGTCGCGACCGACGCCGTGCTGACCAAGGTGCAGGCGAACCGCCTCGCCATGGTGGCGCACGACGGGTTGGCGCGCAGCATCAACCCGGTGCACACGATGAGCGACGGCGACACGCTCTTCACGCTCGCCACCTGCCGCGTGCCGCTCGACGACTCGACGCCCGGCATGACCGTGCTCGGTGCGATGGCGGCCGAAGTCGTCGCGCGCGCCACGGTGCGCGCGGTGCGCGCTGCCCGCTCCGTGACGGTCGGCACGCTGCACATCCCGTGCGCCGCCGATCTGGCCGGCGCACCGCAATAAAAGGTAGAAGGCCCCGATGCAAATGCCCAAGACCCTCAAGCTGATCCTGCTGTCGATCCGCGACCTCATCGTGTCGGCCGGCCCGGTCGTGTTCATCGTGATCGGTGCGCTGATCGCGGCGTACTGGTATCTCGATCCGCAACCCCCGCAGAAAGTCACGCTCGCCACCGGCCCGGCGGGCAGCGCGTACGCCGGCTTCGGCGAGCGCTATGCGCGCGCCCTGCGGGCGAACGGCATCGAGGTCGAGCTGAAGGCCACGGCGGGCTCGTCGGACAACCTGCAGCTGCTGCGCAGCGGCGAGGCGGATGTGGGTTTCGTGCGCGGCGGCAGCGCCGACACGCTGGCCGACGAAGAGGCCGGCCTGACCTCGCTCGGCAGCCTGTTTTACGAACCGCTGTGGTTGTTCTACCGCACCGACGTCGCGCAGAAGATCGATCGCAAGACCGGCGTGTTGAGTTCGATGGCGCAGCTCAAGGGCTTGCGCGTCAACGTCGACAAGGCGGGCAGCGGTGTGCCCGACATCATGGAGAAACTGCTCAAGGCGAACCATATCGACGCCAGCACGCTGCAGCTGTCGAACCTCGAACCCGCGCCCGCCACCGAGGCGCTCGAAGCGGGCATGCTCGATGCCGTCGTGCTCGCCTCGGCGCCGCAGTCGCCGCTGGTGCAGCGCCTGCTGCGCGCGCCCGGCATCCAGTTGATGGACTTCGGCCAGAGCGATGCCTACGCGCGCCGCTTCCCCTTCCTGCAGGCGGTGACGCTGCCGCGCGGCGTGGTCGACCTTGCCGCCGATGTCCCACCGCACGACGTGTCGCTGGTGGCCGCGACGACCTCGCTGATCTCGCGCGACCAGACGCACCCGGCCTTGCGCCAGCTTTTTGCACAGACCGCGCAGACCGTGCACAGCGACGCCGGCTGGTTCAACCGGGCACGCGACTTTCCCAACACGAAGACCAGCGAACTTCCCGTGAGCCCCGAAGGCGACCGCGCCATCAACGGCACGCCGCCCTTCTGGCAACGCTACCTGCCCTTCTGGGCCAGCAACCTCGTGGAGCGCATGTGGCTGGTGCTCGGCGGCCTGATCGTGCTGATGTTGCCGCTCAGCAAAATCGTGCCGCCGCTCTACCAGTTCCGCGTGCGCAGCCGGGTGTTCCGCTGGTATGCGCGGCTGCGCGACATCGAAGCGAAAGTCGATACGCGCAAGGGCGACCGCGACGCGCTGCTCGACGAACTCGACGAGCTCGATCGCGTGACGCACCGCATCACCGTGCCGCTGTCGTACACCGACGAGCTCTATGCGCTGCGCAACAACATCTACGCCGTGCGCAAGCGCTTGCTGGGCACGTGGCCCAAGGCGGCGCCGCCGGTTTCTTCGGCCACCGCCTCCCCATGAAAAAAGCCCGCGACTCGCGGCTTTTTCCTTTGGCGGCGAACCTTACTTCAACGCCTTGTAGCGCATCCGCTTCGGCTTGGCGCCTTCTTCACCCAGGCGCTTTTTCTTGTCGGCTTCGTACTCCTGGTAGTTGCCGTTGAAGAAGGTCCACTGGCTGTCGCCTTCGGCCGCGAGGATGTGCGTGGCGATGCGGTCGAGGAACCAGCGGTCATGGCTGATGACCATCACGGTGCCGGCGAATTCGAGCAACGCGTCTTCGAGCGCGCGCAGGGTTTCCACGTCGAGGTCGTTCGACGGTTCGTCGAGCATGAGCACGTTGCCGCCGGCGATCAGCGTCTTGGCCAGGTGCAGCCGGCCGCGTTCACCGCCCGACAGCGTGCCGACCTTCTTCTGCTGGTCCGCGCCGTTGAAGTTGAAGCGGCCGGCGTACGCCCGGCTGGCCATCTGGAACTTGCCGACGTTGATGATGTCCAGGCCGTTCGAGATGTCTTCCCACACGGTCTTCTGGTTGGCAAGCTCGTCGCGGTGCTGGTCGACGAAGGCCGCGCGCACGGTCGAGCCGATGACGACCTGGCCGCTGTCGGGCTGTTCCTTGCCGGCGATCAGCTTGAACAGCGTCGACTTGCCGGCGCCGTTCGGGCCGATGATGCCGACGATCGCGCCCGGTGGCACGGTGAAGCTCAGGTCGTCGATCAGCATCCGGTCGCCGAAGGACTTGCTGACGTTGTGGAACTCGAACACCTGCTGGCCCAGCCGCTCGGCCACAGGAATGAAGATCTCCTGGGTCTCGTTGCGCTTCTGGTATTCCATGTCGCTCAGCTCTTCGAAGCGCGCGAGACGGGACTTGCTCTTGGCCTGGCGTGCCTTGGGGTTCTGGCGCGACCATTCGAGTTCCTTCTTCAGCGCCTTGGCATGGGCTTCTTCGCCCTTCTGCTCCTGCGCCAGGCGCTCGCCCTTTTGCTCCAGCCAGGTGCTGTAGTTGCCCTTCCAAGGAATGCCGCGACCGCGGTCCATTTCGAGAATCCACTCCGCCGCGTTGTCGAGGAAGTAGCGATCGTGGGTGATGGCGACCACGGTGCCGGTGAAGCGCTTGAGGAAGACTTCCAGCCACTCGACCGACTCGGCGTCCAGGTGGTTGGTCGGCTCGTCGAGCAGCAGCATGTCGGGCTTGCTCAGCAGCAGGCGGCACAGCGCGACGCGGCGCTTTTCGCCTCCCGACAGATTGCCGATCGTTGCGTCCCACGGCGGCAGGCGCAGCGCGTCGGCGGCGATTTCGAGCTGGTGCTCGGAGTCGGTGCCGGCCGTGGCGATGACCGCTTCGAGCTGGGCCTGCTCGGCGGCCAGCGCGTCGAAGTCGGCGTCCTCGGCGCCATAGGCGATGTAGACCTCTTCGAGCCGTGCCTTGGCCGCGAACACCGCGCCCATCGATTCTTCGACCGACTGGCGGACCGTGTGCTCGTTGTTGAGCTTGGGCTCCTGTTCGAGGTAGCCGATCGTCAACCCCGGCATGGGCAGCGCCTCGCCCTCGAACTCCTTGTCGACGCCCGCCATGATCTTGAGCAGGGTGGACTTGCCGGAGCCGTTGAGGCCGAGCACGCCGATCTTGGCGCCGGGGAAAAACGAGAGCGAAATGTCTTTCAAGAGCTGCCGCTTGGGCGGCACGGTCTTGCTGACGCGGTTCATCGAATAGACGTATTGGGCCATCTGTGTACTTGCGTTGGGTCAGGGTGGTTGCGCGGGCGGTCCGGAAAATATCCGGCCGCGGCAAACCGTCGATTATCGTCTCGTGCGACAATTGCCTCCGTTGCCGGGTCCAGTTGCCCGCAACACCGGCTCTCTGCCGGGGACGAAGAAGCCCGCTTTCCTTGCGACTGCTTGCGATAGACGGTCTTCCGGCTCCCACTCCTGACTCTCATCTGCCTTGACTGGCTCTGCGTTGCTTCCTCCGAAGGAATGGGCGCGAAGCGGGCCGATACCACTGCGCCGTGTAGGGCGCTTATTGATTCCAATGAATTTTGAAGAACTGAAGTTGGCTCCTGCCATCTTGAAGGCAGTGCTTGAGCACGGCTACGACACCCCCACCCCCATCCAGGCCCAGGCGATCCCCGTCGTGCTCGATGGTCACGACCTGTTGGGCGGCGCCCAGACCGGTACCGGCAAGACGGCGGCTTTCACGCTGCCGATGCTGCACAAGCTCACCATGAGCCGCAGCGCGACCAACAAGTTCGGCGGCACCGGCATCCGTGCCCTGGTGCTCACCCCCACCCGCGAACTCGCCGCACAGGTCGAGGAATCGGTTCGCACGTACGGCAAGTACTTGCAACTCGAGTCGACCGTGATCTTCGGCGGCGTCGGCATGAACCCGCAGATCAGCAAACTCAAGAAGGGTGTCGACATCCTCGTGGCGACGCCGGGCCGCCTGCTCGACCTGCAGCAGCAAGGCATGCTCGACCTGTCGCAAGTGCAGATTCTCGTGCTCGACGAAGCCGACCGCATGCTCGACATGGGCTTCATCCACGACGTGAAGAAGATCCTCGCGCTGGTGCCCAAGGAAAAGCAGAGCCTGCTGTTCTCCGCCACCTTCAGCGACGAGATTCGCGACCTGGCTGCGCAGCTGCTCAAGAACCCGCAAAGCGTGCAGGTCACGCCGCGCAACACAACCGTCCAGCGCATCACGCAGGTGATCCATCCGGTCGGCCGCGGCAAGAAGAAGGCGCTGCTCGCGCACATCATCAACGAGCACAAGTGGAGCCAGGTGCTCGTGTTCACGCGCACCAAGTTCGGCGCCAACAGCGTGGCTGAATTCCTGACCAAGAACGGCATCGAGGCCATGGCCCTGCACGGCAACAAGAGCCAGAGCGCGCGCACGCAGGCACTCGCCGGCTTCAAGAGCGGTGACATCCGCGCCCTGGTGGCCACCGACATCGCGGCCCGCGGCATCGACATCGACGAGCTGCCGCACGTCGTCAACTTCGAAATCCCGAACGTCAGCGAAGACTACGTGCACCGCATCGGCCGCACCGGCCGCGCGGGCAACAGCGGCGAGGCCGTGAGCTTCGTCTGCCTGGACGAAGAAGGCTTCATGCAGGAGATCGAGCGCTTCACCAAGCAGCAGATCCCGGTGCAGATCGTCGAAGGCTTCGGCCCCGAAGAAGGCGAACGCGCCGAACCGATCGCCATGGGTCGCCAGACCATCTGGGGCGGTGCAGGCCGTCCGCCAAGCCGCGACGTGATGCAGGCGGCTGCCAAGGCCGCCCGCACCGAAATGCTCACCCGCGTTCGCGAGAACAAGGCAGGCCAAGGCGGCGGCGGTGCGCGTCCGAACAACGGCGGTGGCGGTGCGCCGCGCCGTGGGCCTGCGGGCGGTGGCGCCGGCAACGGTGGCAATGGTGGCAACGGCGGTCGCAATGCCGCCGGCCGAGGCCCGGCGCCGCGTGGCCCCGGCGGCCCGCGCGGTCCCGGCGGCCCGGGTGCGCCTCGCGCGCCCCAGGGACAAGGCCAGCGTCCTCCGGCGCGCCACAACCCGGCGCAGGGCGGCAGCGCCCATGCGCTGTACGACGAGCGTCAGCCCAGCTATCACGGCAACAGCCACAGCCCGACGCAGGCCAATCAGGTCGCGCATCTGCGCGCCGAAGCCGGCGAAAGCATGGCCCAGGGCCAGCCGGATCCGTTGCGCACCAGCGTCGACAGCATGGGCGGCGGCCGCGGTCGTCGCCAGGGCGGCGGCGGCGGTGGTGGCTACGGCGGCAACCGTTCGGGCGGCGGTGGCCGGTCGTTCAACAACCGCTGATACCGACCGCTGATCTTCAGCGGTACACACAAAAAAAGGGCGCCTCGGCGCCCTTTTTTCGTACGTAGCCGGGAATGCCTGTTGCGGCTGCCAGCGTGGCGATCAGTCGAAGTTCAGGATCACCTTCATGGCCTGCGACCGGTCGGCGGCCAGTGCGAAGGCACGGGCCGAATCGCGATACGACAGCGTTGCGGAAATGAGCGGCTTCACGTCGACCAGCCCCTTGTTGAGCAAGCCCACCGCCATGGCGAACTCCTCGTGAAAACGGAACGCGCCGCGCAGATCGAATTCCTTGGCCACGATGGTGTTGATCGGCAGCGTCATCTCGCCACCCAGACCGAGCTGAACGATGATGCCGCGAGGACGCAACGCGTCGAAGGCACCGACCAGCGCGCGGGCGTTTCCGCTGGCCTCGAACAGCACATCGAAGCTGCCTTTGTCGGCAGTGAAGCGCTGAAGGCCGTCCGGCTCGTCCGCCACGTTGACGACCTCGTCGGCCCCGACCTTGAGCGCCTTGCCCAAAGTATGCGCGCCGACGTCCGTGGCCACGATGTGCGCGGCGCCCGCCCTTCGCGCGGCAATGATGGCCAGCGCGCCGATCGGGCCGCAGCCGGTGACCAGCACCCGCTTGCCGAGCAGCGAGCCGGCGCGGCGCACCGCGTGCAGCGCGACCGACAGCGGCTCGGCCATCGAGCCTTCGCCGTCGCTCACCGAATCTGCGAGCAGGTGCGCCTGATGCGTTTCGACCACGATCTGCTGCCGGAAAGCGCCCTGCACGTGCGGCGTGCGCATCGCGCTGCCGTAGTAGCGCATGTCGAGGCAATGGTTTTGCAGGCCCTGCTGACAGTACCGACAAGTTCCGCACGGGCGGCTCGGGCTCACCGCCACGCGTTGCCCTGCAGCGAACCCGGTCACCGACGAACCGACCGCCTCGATGACACCGGCGATCTCGTGGCCCAGCACCATCGGTTCCTTGATGCGAATCGTGCCAAAGCCGCCATGCTGGTAGTAGTGCAGGTCCGATCCGCAGATGCCACCACAGCGCACGCGCACCTGCAGCTGGTCGGCGCCGAGTGCGGGTGTCGGAACCTCCTCGACGCGCAGGTCGCCGGGGGCATGAATGACAAGGGCTTCCATGGTGCTTTCTTTCAAAGGGTGGCGGTGACGCCGCCATCCACGTAGAGGATGTGGCCGTTGACGAAGTTCGAGGCATCGCTGGAAAGAAAAACGGCTGCGCCGATCAGGTCTTCCACATCGCCCCAGCGCCGCGACGGCGTGCGTCCGACCAGCCACTGCGTGAACTCTTCGTTCTCGACCAGCGCTTCGGTCAGTTCGGTCTTGAAGTAGCCCGGCCCGAGGCCGTTGACCTGGATCCCGTGCGGCCCCCAGTCGATCGCCATGCCCTTGGTGAGCATCTTCACGGCGCCCTTGCTGGCGGTGTAGGGCGCGATGCCGGGCCGGCCGAGCTCGCTCTGCACCGAGCAGATGTTGACGATCTTGCCGCGCCCACGCGGAATCATGCAGCGCGCCACGGCCTGGCCGACCAGGAACACGCTGTCGAGGTTGGTCTTCATGAGCTCGTGCCAGTCGGCCTCGGCGAACTGCTCGAGCGGCGCGCGGCGCTGCATGCCGGCGTTGTTGACCAGGATGTCGATCGCGCCGACCTCGGATTCGATGCGCGCGATGGCGTCGGCCACCGCCTGCCCCGATGTCACGTCGAATGCCGCCGTGAGCACTTGCAGGCCCTCGTTTCGCAGCACCTCGGCGGCGCTCTCGAGTTTGGCGGCATTGCGGGCATTGAGGATGACACGTGCCCCGGCCCCCGCGAGTCCGCGTGCCAGGGCGAAGCCGATGCCCGAACTCGATCCGGTGATCAAGGCCGTGCGGCCGGTGAGGTCGAAGCTTTTCAGAACGGGATTCAAGACGGTGTCTCTTTCAATCAAGGGTGTGGTGTGCGATATCACGTGGGTCGGCTGGGAACTCGGAGCCGCCCGATTTACCCCAGACGCGCGCCGCTCGCGCCATCGAAGACGTGGGCGTTGACCGGATCGAGCGTGAGGTGGACGCCATCGTCCGGCCCCACATCAGCCCGACCGTGCATCACCAGCACGAACTTCTCTTGTCCCACCTGCAGCAGCAGTTCGGTCTCCGCGCCCGTCGGCTCCACCACCACCACCTGCGCCGGAATGCCCTGTCCGGTCGTGGACAGCATCAGGTCGGTCGGACGCACGCCGTAATGAACGGCCTGGCCATCGGTCACGCCGGCGCCGCTCGGCAGCGGCCATCGCGCGCCCTGCGCGTCGACCCAGCGCTCGCCATCGGCCACACGGGCGACCCCGGCCAGCACATTCATCGAGGGCGATCCGATGAACTGGGCCACGAACAGGTTGCCCGGACGATCGAACAACTCCAGCGGCGTGCCGATCTGCTCGATGACGCCGTCGTGCATCACCACGATGCGGTCGGCCATGGTCATGGCCTCGATCTGGTCGTGGGTCACGTAGACGGTGGTGGTCTTGAGCCGTTGGTGCAGCGCCTTGATCTCCGCCCGCATGGCCACGCGCAGCTTGGCGTCGAGGTTGGACAGCGGCTCGTCGAACAGGAACACCTTCGGGTCGCGCACGATGGCGCGGCCCATGGCCACGCGCTGGCGCTGGCCGCCGGACAGCTCGCGCGGATAGCGGTCGAGCAACTGATCGAGGTTCAGGATCTTTGCCGCCTTGGCCAGGCGTTCCGCCGTGACCGCCTTGTCGGCATTGCGCAGCCGCATGCTGAACGCCATGTTCTCGCCGACCGTCATGTGCGGATAGAGCGCATAGCTCTGGAACACCATCGCGATGTCGCGGTCCTTGGATTCCAGATCGTTGACCACCCGGCCATCGATCAGGATCTCGCCGCCCGTGATGTCTTCCAGGCCGGCGAGCATGCGCAAGAGGGTCGACTTGCCGCAGCCGGAGGGCCCGACCAGCACGACGAATTCGCCATCGGCGATGTCGAATCCGAGCCCGCGCAGGATGTCGACCTTGCCGAAGGATTTCTGGATATTGCGAAAAGAGACGGAAGCCATGTTTCTCCCCGGTCAGCTCTTCACGGCACCGGCGGTCAGGCCGCCCACCATGTAGCGCTTGAAGGCGTAATAGATTGCCGCCGGCGGCAGCGCGTAGATCAGGCCCGTGGCCATCAGCAGTTCCCAGGGCGAGTCGTCGGCCGAAAGGAAGTTGCCGAGCGCCACCGCAAGGGTGATCTGTCTGTCGTTCGACAGCAGCAGGAAGGCGTAGAGGTATTCGTTCCAGGCGAGCAGCAGCGCGTAGGTGCCAACGGCCACCAACGACGGCACCATGAGCGGCAGGTACACGAGGCGGAACAGCTGCAGAGGCGACGCGCCATCCATCCGGGCCGCCTCGTCCAGTTCGTAGGGCAGCTTGTCGGACGCCTGTTTCAACACCCAGATGCAATAGGGCGAAGCGATCGTCACCATGGCGAGGATCAGCGCCCATTGGCTGTTGAGCAGCCCGTAGTTGCCCATGGTCTTGTACATCGGCACCGCCAGGAATGCGGCAGGAATGAAGTACGTGAACAGCGCCAGGTTCATGACCGTGCGCCCTCCGTTGACGCGCAACCGGCTGATGGCGAACGCTGCGGTGGTCGACACAAACAGCGTCAGCACGCTCACCGTCACCGCGATCAACAGCGAGTTGCCCAGCTGCGTCCAGAAGTGGTTCAGGTAGAAGTGCTTCTGCTGGAACACGGTCGCGAAGTTGCCCAGCGTCGGGTGATCCGGCCAGAGCCGGCCGGAGGTCGCCGAGTCCTTCGGAGAAATCGCGAACAGCACCATGTGGTAGATCGGGATCAGCGTCCACAACACCACCGGGATGCCGATCAGGACCAGCTTTGCCTCGGTGCCGACGCTTTTGGCAGTCCAGCGTTTGCGGCTCATTTGGACAACCTCTTCATCATGAAATAAACCAGTGGCAGCACGAGCGGCATCGCCACCACGATCGATGCCATCGACAAGTCGACCTGGTCGAGCCGCAGGTAACGGATGCCCAGCGTGGCCAGCACATGCGTCATGTCGGCCGGGCCCCCGCCGGTGAGCAGATAGACGCTGTTGAAGTCTCCGAGCGTCCAGATCATCGACAGGATGGTGGAGGTGATGTAGAGCGTCTTGAGCGCCGGCCAGCTGATGAACCGGAACTTCTGCCATGACGTCGCGCCATCGACCGAGGCCGCCTCGTACTGATCGCTCGGAATCGCAAGGCGACCGGCCACGAGAATCAGCGTCCAGAACGGCAACGACTTCCAGACATGCATCAACATGGCGAAGGTCAGCGCCAGCATCGGATCGTTGAGCCAATTGGGACCGTCCAGGCCGGTCAACCGGAAAATGGTCGTGTTGATCACGCCCCACTCGGGGTTGAGCATGAAACGCACCGAAAGGATGGTGGGAATCGACGGCATCGCCCAGGGCAGGATGAAGAGCGCCGAGACGATCTTGATCCACCAGCGCGACGTGACGAAGAAGCCCGACAGCACCAGTGCCAGGATCATCTTGACGTTGATGGCGACGACCAGGAACACCAGCGTGTTGATCACCGACCTGAAGAAGATCGGGTCCTCGACCAGGTGCACGTAGCTTTGCGGGTGCCGCGCCAGCCAGAGGCCGTAGCACACCGGGTAGACCACGAACACCAGAAAGATGATGAGGTAGGGGACGACCATCAGTCGGCCCCAGTGCTGCCAGCGGTCTTTGCGCTGCAGTGGCGGCGCGCTGGCGGCCGCAGTGGTGGCAATGCTGTTCATGCACCCCCCTTTTTCTTTTGGACGGTTCATTCGAGAAACACCGCGGAACCGGCTTCGCCGGGCCGCAGGTGTCGCCCCCGGTAGGGGAAAGGCGTCGCGGACACGACGTGCCGCGCAGCCTGGGGGCGAGCTTCTACTTCGCCACCACCTTGATCCGCTCGATCATCTCGTCCACCGCCTTGTCGACCGGCACCTTGTCGGTCACGACACGGCTCATGGCCTTGGCCCAGACGTTCTCGTTGTTCAGGATCGTGAACTTGTAGTTCTTGGTGAATTCGAACGTGACGGTGCCGGACGCGTATTGATTGAACACCGACTTGCGGTGCGTGTTGGCCTGCCAGAACGGGCTGGCCTGTCCGGCCTTGGTGACCGGAAACCAGCGTCCCAGGGAGCCTTCCACATACGGCGTCAGGTTTTCCTCCTGCATCAAAAACGTGACGAAGTCCTTCGCGAGCGCCTTGTTCTTGGCTTCCCTGAAGATCACGCCGGTCTTGACGGCGGTGCGGTAAACCATCTTGCCGCCATCGGGCTTGTTCGGGAAGCCGGCCGTGTGGATGCGCTCCTCGAAGTTCTTCTTGGCTTCCTCGCGCTGTTCGGGGGTCAGCGTCGCGTTGTTCATGTCGTCCAGCCACTTCGCGGCGATCGAGATCGTCGCGTTGTGCGTCATCACCGTCGTCTTGTTGTGGAAGGCGACGTTGTTGTCCGGGTCTTTCCAGCTGGTCGACGACGGCGGCGTGCAGCCCGTCATGTAGGGACGGGTGTAGTCGGTCAGCGCACCGACGAGGCCGGCCTTGACCTTCGGATCGTCGACCAGCAGCTTGCCGCTGTCGTCCACCAGCTTCACGTTGTAGGCGTCCATGAAAGTCAGGAACGAATAGAACGCATCGCTCGAATCCACGCCCATCGGCATGCCGATGCCGAACGTGCGCTTGCCGCTGGCCTTGCGGCTCGCCGGCTGGACCTTCTCGCACCAGAACGACCAGTAGTCGCTCCACTTTGTCGGAATATCCGAATCCTTGAAGCCCGCTTCCTTGAGCATGTCGTCCCAGTACTCGATGTGCATGGTCTGCTGCTTGATCGGGAACGCGTAATAGGCCTTGGCCTTGGCCTGATCGTTGTAGAGATAGGTCGTCTCCACCGTGTTGGGCGCGAAGCGGGCTTTCATGGGCGTGATCACGCTGCTGATGTCTTCGAGCTTGTTCTCGAAGGCCCATTTCCCCGTGACCTGGAAGTCGTACACGTCGGCGTACGCCACATCGGGCGGGCTGCCCGAATCGAGCGCCGACACGGTCTTGGGAATCATGTCCTGAACGGGATACTGCGACAGCTCGACCTTCACACCCTTGTGCTTTTCCTCGAACTTCTTGATCGCCGCGAACAGCGCGTCGTCCTCGGCCTTGTAGAAGCCTTTGACCCACCAGACGGTGAGTGTTTGCTGCGCGCTCGCCTGACCGGCGACTGTCAGCCCCAGCGCCATCAGCGTCGGGGCGATCAGCGATTTCAGTTTGAATTTCATGGTCGGTTGTCTCCTTCTTTGGGAATCACGGGGAACACGTGGAAAAAATCAGCAGCGGCTCAGATCGCCTGGAGGCGTGGCGGTGGGCGGCTCAGTCTTGGAAGGCTCCTGCGCGAGCCCAATACGCCTTCGATGTCCGCGCGTGCACCATCGATCAATTTCAAAATGGCGCGCTCGGCGGCCGCCGGGTCGTGCACCTTGACGGCGTCGAGCACGGCACGATGCATCGGCAGCGACAGCGCCGGGCCATTCCTGCGGGCAGTGGAAATTTCAAAGCTCGTGCGCAGCAACGCGTTCAACGCCTTGCTCATTTGAGTGAGCATGCGATTGCGCGCGGCGCGCAGCAGGCCATGGTGAAAGCGCAGGTCGCTGGTCACGTAGTCCCCGCCATGCTCGATGGCGTGCTTCATGCCCGCGTAGGCCGCCTCGATCTCGGCGATGTCGACATCGCTGGCGCGCTCGGCAGCCAGTCGCACCGCGGCCGGCTCGACGACGCGTCGCAGGTCCTGCAGATCCCGCAAGAACTCCGGAGTGAGTCCGGCGTGGGCCTGCCAAGCGATCACGTCCGGATCGAACCAGTTCCAGACGTCTTGCGGCAGCACACGGCTGCCCACCTTGGGGCCGGTGACGATCAGACCCTTGGCGGCCAGCGCCTTGATGGCCTCGCGCACCACGGTTCGGCTCACACCGAGCTCCTCGCCGAGGATGGGCTCCGGCGGGATGATCGCGCCTTCGCCGTACCGCCCGGAAACGATGGCTTCGCCCAACAGGTCGACGGTTTGGCCGTGGGCGTTCTTGCTCATCGCAGCGTTCAGGCGTCGACCGGCGTGAGCAGCGGCTCGCCCGCAAAATGTGCGCGCAGGTTGTTGAAGGTCAAGTCGGCCATCGCCTCGCGCGTCTGCCGCGTCCCGCTGCCGACATGGGGGGTGAGCACGACGTTGTCCAGCCGGCTCAGTTCGATCGGCACATTGGGCTCGTCGATGAACACGTCGAGCGCCGCGCCGGCGATCACGCCTTGCTGCAGCGCCTCGATCAGCGCCGGCTGGTCGACCACGGTGCCCCGCGCCACGTTCACGAGATAGCCCTGCGGCCCGAGCGCCTTGAGCACGCTCGCATCGATCAAGCCGCGCGTTGCGGCACCGCCCGGCGTGATGACGACAAGGAAATCGACCGCTTCGGCCAGCGCCGCGGCATCCGGGTAGTAGGTGTAGGGCACGTTGTCGCGCGGCGAACGCGCCGTGTACGACACCTCCATGCGAAAAGCGAGCGCCCGGTGGGCGATGGCCTGACCGATGCGTCCCATGCCGACGATGCCCACACGGGCGCCGGTCACCTTGCGCGCCAGGGCGATGGGGCCCTTCAACCACTCGCCGCCGCGCACGAAGCGGTCGGCCTGCGGAATGCGCCGTGCGATCGAAATCAGCAGTCCGATGGCCAGGTCGGCCACATCGTCGTTCAGCACTTCGGGCGTGTTGGTGACCGGCACGCCGCGCTCGCGGGCCGCGGACACATCGACCCCGTCGTAGCCGACCCCGAACACCGAGATCATCTCGAGCGCTGGCAGCTGCGCGATCAGGGCGCGCGGCACCTTGGCTTCGCCGTTCGCGACGATGGCACGAATGCGCGGCGCCGCCGCGGCGAACGCGGCCGGATCTCCGGCGTGGATGCGGTCATGCACGGTGTATTGGCCGCGCAGCGCTTCCATCAAGAATGGCATCAGCGGCGCGACGACGAGGACTTCGACCTTGTCACTCATGACGCAGCGGTCTTCAGGGTGTGTTGCACGAAGTTTTCTCCAGATGAGTGAATGGAAACCCCCGCGTTGCAGACGGCTTCCGGGTCTTATCATATGATGATTGAAAAGGTCGATCTCGCGGGACAAACCCTGACAGGTCGACCTCGAAAGCACAAAATTCGGAGACATTTCAATGCGTCTGGTCGCAGTGGATTGGGGCACCACATCGTTGCGGGGTGCGCTGCTCGATGCAGACGGTGCCGTGCTCGAAACGCAGAGCCATCCGCGTGGCATTCTGAGCGTTTCGAAGGGTGGATTCGGCGAAGTATTCGATTCGCTGTTCGGGGCATGGATGCAACCGCCGAACACGCGGTGCCTGATCTCCGGCATGGCCGGCAGCCAGCAGGGCTGGATCGAAGCGCCCTACTGCGCCTGCCCTGCGACGCCTGCCGACGTCGGCCATGCGATCGTCGACATCGAGCACGGTCGCATCGCGATCGTGCCCGGCCTGCAGTGCGAGCACGACGGGGTGCCCGATGTCATGCGCGGCGAAGAGGTGCAGATCTTCGGCGCGATGGCGCTGGCGGGCCTGGAAGACGGTGTGTTCGTGCTGCCCGGCACGCACAACAAATGGGTCACCGTGCAGCGCGGTCGCGTGACCGGATTCCGCACCTTCATGACGGGCGAGTTCTATGCGCTGCTCGGCCAACACTCCATCTTGGCGCGCATGCTCGACGCCGACGCGCCGCTCGACGGAGCGGCTTTCCTGCAAGGCGTGACGCAGTCCGGCAACGGCGAAGGGCTGCTGCACAACGCGTTCAGCGCGCGCACCCTGCCGCTCTTCCAACGCATGCCGGTCGCCGAGGTGGCGAGCTATCTTTCCGGCGTGCTGATCGGCGAGGAACTGCGCACCCAGTCGCTGCGTGCAACCGGCGACGTCGTGCTCATCGGCACCCCGTCGCTCACCGACCGCTACGCGCTGGCGTTGCGCAGCAAGGGCGTCGCGACGCGCACCTTCGGCGCCGAAGCCACCTGGGCCGGGCTGTATGCGCTGTCCGGTTTTCTCGACAACCCATGAACCGCATGACACCTCTCGAAAAATTCACCGGCGCGATGCACACGCTGCCACTCGTCGCCATCCTGCGCGGCCTGACGCCCGGCGAAGCCGCCGCCATCGGCGACGCGATCGTCCAGCCGGGCTTCCGACTGCTCGAGGTGCCACTCAACTCGCCCGATCCGTACGCGAGCATCGCGTCGATGCGCGACCGCTTTCCCGATGCGCTGGTCGGGGCCGGCACCGTGCTCGACGCGCGCCGGGTGCGCGAGGTGCACGCGGCGGGCGGCGAACTCATCGTCTCGCCGAACTTCGATGCCGACGTGGTTCGCGAAGCCGTGAATCTCGGCATGGTCTGCCTGCCCGGCGTGATGACGCCGACCGAGGCCTTCGGCGCCGTGGCCGCCGGCGCGACGGGGCTCAAGCTGTTCCCGGCCGAGCTGGCTTCGCCGGCGGTCGTGAAAGCGCTGCTCGCGGTCCTGCCGAAGGGCACGCCGCTCATGCCGGTGGGCGGCATCACGCCACACAACATGGCCGAATGGCGCGCTGCGGGGGCAGTCGGTTTCGGCATCGGCTCGGCGCTCTACAAACCGGGAAAGAGCGCGGTCGCCGTGCGAGAAAGCGCGCTCGAATTCATCGCGGCGCACGAAGGCACAACGCCGATTCCCCATGTCCGCTGAATCCGACTACGCCAGCCCCTCGGTGCGCCGCCTGCGGGACGACCTCGCCCTGGCCCTGCGCGCCGCCGCGCACCACGGCTTGTCCGAAGGCGTCTGCAACCACTTCAGCGTGGCACTGCCGGGCGCGCAAGACCGCTATCTCATCAATCCCCGCGGGCTGCACTGGAGCGAGATCGGTCTCGACGACATCGTGCTGATCGACGTGCAGGGCAACGTCCTGGCGGGCCGGCATCGCGTGGAGCCGACGGCGCTCTTCATCCACGGCGCGGTGCATCGCCTCACCGGCCACGCGGTGGTGCTGCATTGCCACATGCCCTACGCGACAGCACTCACGCTCACTGTCGACCGCGCGCTCGATCCGACGCTCAGCCAGAACGCGATGCGTTTCATGCACCGTATCGCGATCGATCACGACTACAACGGACTCGCGCTCGACGATGCCGAAGGGGAGCGTCTCGCGCACGCGATGGCCGGCAAGGATGTCGCGTTCCTCGGCAACCACGGCGTCATCGTCGCGGGCGCGACCGTCGCGCATGCCTACGACGATCTCTACTACCTCGAACGCGCGTGCATGCACCAGGTGATCGCGCAGTCGACGGGCCGGCCGCTGGCCCCGGTGAACGCCGCGTTGGCGGCGCGCGTCGCCGCGCAGGTGCAAAGCGAGCGCGAGCAATCCGATCTGTTTTTCGAAGCCCTCCGACGCCTGCTTCCGATCTAGCGTAAACCACTATCAAACAGCATTCCACGGTTTGACGACAACTGTCTACACTTTGCTCGGCACACGAAAACGGCACTGAAAAGCGCCGTGCGACGCGTGCTGGGTGCAGACGATTTGCTTCATAAAAAATCTCGCATCGACGATTCCATCTATCCACAGAAGGAGCGAGACAAATGACTTTTTTCCCCCGTCAGACGACATGGGCGTGCGGGCTGGCAATGGCTGCGGGCATGCTCGCCGGCACTGCGCAAGCGCAAGACAAGCCGATCAAGCTCGGCATCACCACACCCATCCAACTGCAGGTCGGACGCGACACGCAGGACGCCATCAAGATCGCGATGGACGAGATCAACGCCAAGGGTGGTGTGCGCGGGCGCAAGCTCGAGATGACCGTTGCGGACGAAACCGAAAACCCCGAAGCCGGCATCAACGCGATCAAGAAACTCACGGCCGATGAAAAGGTTGATGTGCTCATCGGCGGCTACACCAGCGGCGTGACGCTCGCGCAACTGCCGCACATCACCGCGTCCAAGACCATTTACCTGGGCGTCGGCGCGGCCTCGCCGTCGATCACCGCCGGTGTGAGAAAAGACTACGACAAGAACAAGTACATCTTCCGCACCGGCCCGATCAACGCAGCGCACCAGGCGCGTGGCTTGGTCGACTTCATCTCGGGCCTCGTGATCGGCGAGATGGGTCTGAAGAAGATCGCGATCGTCGGCGAAAACGCGAAGTGGGTGCAAGACCTCGTGCCGATCCTGAAGAAGGGCGCCGGCGAAGTCGGTGCCGACGTGCGCATCACCGAGCTGTTCGACGCGAGCACCTCCGACTTCTCGCCGCTGCTCTCCAAGGTGAAAGCCAGCGAGGCGCAGTTCATGATCGTGATCCTGTCGCACGGCTCGAGCGACACCTTCGCCAAGCAGTGGCACGACGCGCGCTTCCCGATTCCCTACGGCGGCATCGACGTGAAGAGCATGGACGGTGACTTCTACGAGCGCGTCGGGGGCAAGGCGATCAGCGAGATCGCCGCCAACTTCGCGGTGCGCGCACCACTGACGCCCAAGACCATTCCGTTCTTCGACGAGTTCAAGAAGCGCACGAACCGCGTGCCGGTCTACACCGCCTACGGCGCGTACGACAGCGTGTACGCCTATGCGGCCGCCGTCGAGGAAGCCAAGAGCTTCGACACCGACGCCATCATCAAGGCGCTGGAGAAGACGTCGATGCCCGGCATCGCCGGCAAGCTTGAGTACGACGAAAACCATGACGTCAAGGCCGGCCCCGGCTTCAACAACCTGCTGTTCGCGCAATGGCAGGACAAGGGCAACCGCGTCGTCGTGTGGCCCAAGGCGCTGCGCACCGGCCCGGTGATCAGCCCGCCGTGGCTGGCGAAGAAGTAGCGGTCATGCCGCCTGGCCCGCGTGCGCTGCACCGGGCCTTCTTTCTTTCCCTTTTCATCTGACCGTTGAGTCGCCGCATGGCGGGGGCTCGGGAGTTGCACGTGGCAGAGATTCTCATCTTCGGCGCCATCACGGGCTCGATCTACGCGATGCTCGCGGTCGGGTTCACGCTGATCTTCGGCGTGGCGCGCATCCTCAATCTCGCGCATGGCTCGTTCTATGCGCTCGGCGCCTACGGGGCCTACACGCTGACGGCGGTGGCCGGCCTGCCGCTCTGGGCGGCCGCCATCTTGTCGGTGCTGTTCGTCGCGATCTTCGGCATGCTGGTCGAGCGGGTACTGATCCGGCCGATGCGGGCCTCACAGCTCGCGGTGCTCATGATGTCGCTCGCCGTCGCGCTGGTGGTCGAGCAGACCCTCTTCCTCACCTTCGGTTCGGAGTACCGCAACGTGCCCGCCTTCTCGGACGTGAAGTACACGATCGCCGGCGTCGACGTGGCCGGCTCCCGCCTTCTCGCGCTCGTGGTCGGCGTGATTGCGATCGTCGCGGTGTACGTGTTCATCCGCACCACGCGCCTCGGCAGCGCGATCCTCGCCATCTCGCAGGATCCGGAAGCCGCGCAGTACATGGGCATCCCGAGTGACCGCATCTTCTCGGTGGTGATGGGCATCTCGGCCGCGCTCGCGGGCCTCGCTGGTGTGATGGCCGGGCCGTTCCTCTCGGTCAATCCGTCGATGCACCTGCTGCCGCTGGTCAAGGCTTTCGCGATCGTGGTGCTGGGCGGGCTGGGCTCGATTCCGGGCAGCATCATCGCGGCGTTCATGCTCGGCTACGCCGAGACGATCGTCAGCTACCTCGTGTCGACCGCTTGGACCGAAATCCTGTCGGTGCTGATCACGCTGGTGGTGCTCGTGGTCCGGCCGGCCGGCCTGTTCGGCCGCCGGGCGGCGTTCTGAGGCGGAGCACTGCACATGGAACACAGAAAACTCCGAAAACTCGACGCTGCGGCATGCGTCCTCGTGCTCGCGCTCTTCATCGCGCTGCCGCTGGTCATTCAAAGCACTTACCTGATCGGCGTCCTCACGGTCGCGGCGATCTACGGGATCTGGGCCGTGAGCTGGGATTTCATGTCCGGCCTCACCGGCCGCGAGAACTTCGGCCACTCGCTTTTCATCGGCGTGGGCGCCTATGCGGCCGGCTTCCTCAACACCAGCATGGGCCTCGGACCCTGGTGGGGGCTGCCGGCCGGCATGCTGGTCGCGGTCTTTTTCTCGCTTGTGATGGGCTTTCCCACGCTGCGGCTCAAGGGCCCCTATTTCGCGCTGGCGATGCTGTCGGGCGCGGTCATCATGCAGCGGCTCATGCTGATCTTCTGGGAGTACACCGGTGGTGAAGAAGGCATCCAGGGCATCGAACCCCTGCTGTCGTCCCCGCTGCATTTCTACTGGTTCGTGATCGGGGTGCTCGCGCTCACGACCGCGCTGCTGGCCTGGATCGCGCGCTCCAACTGGGGCCTGATCCTGCGTGCGATCCGCGGCGACGAAGCCACTTGCCTGGCCGCTGGCCTCAACATCACGTTCTACAAACTGGCGTCGCTCGCGATCAGCGCGGCCTTCGCCGGGCTGGGCGGCGCGCTGTATGCGCACTACCAGCTGCAGGTGAGCCCGCAGTTGTTCGCGGTCGTCACCTCGGTCACCATCATCACGATGGTCTACGTCGGCGGCATGACGTCGATCTACGGCGCGATCGGCGGCGCCCTGCTGCTCACGCTCATGACCGAGCTGCTGCGCGACTTCGGCGAGTGGCGCCTGATGATCTATAGCGTGGTGTTGATCCTCATCCTGTTCTTCTTGCCCAAGGGCATCGTGGCACCGGGCTGGCAGTGGCTGCGCGCGCGCCTCGGAAAGGCCTCGGCATGACGCTCCTCACCGTTCGCAACCTGAACAAGCACTTCGGCGGCCTGCATGCGGTCAAGAACATCAGCATGGACGTGGAGAAGGGCGAGATCGTCGGCATCCTCGGGCCCAATGGCGCCGGCAAGACCACGCTTTACAACCTGCTGACCGGCTTCATCCCGGCCGACAGCGGCGAGGTGCTGCTCAATGGCAAATCGATTCGCGGCGTGCGGCCGCACCGAATCGTCGGCCTGGGCATCGCGCGCACCTTCCAGCTGTGCCGGCCCTTCGTCGGCATGTCGGTGCTGGAGAACGTGCTGGTCGGCAGCCTCGGGCCGCGCGTGCCCGCCGGCGACCGCGAAGCGCGCGCGCACCGGCTGCTCGCCGACACCGGCCTCGCCGCGAAGGCGCACTACCCGTCGGAGCAGCTTTCCTACGGGGACTTGCGGCGCCTGGAGATCGCGCGCGCGCTCGCAACCGAACCCGACCTGCTGCTGCTCGACGAGCCGTTCGCCGGCCTCGGCTCGGGCGAGATCGAAGAGGTGTCGGTGCTCATCCGCCACCTGCACCGCGAAAAGGGGCTGACCATCATCCTCATCGAGCACAAGCTGCGCGAATTCATGAAACTGGTGTCGCGTGTGGTGGCGATCGATTTCGGCGAGGTGATCGGCATGGGATCGCCCGAAGACATCGTGAAGAACCCGCGCGTCGTCGAGGCCTACATCGGCCGTCAGGAGGTGGAACATGCTGCTTGAGATCGAACACCTCCAGGCGTTCTATGGCAAGGCCATGGCGCTGGAAGACATCACGCTGGGCGTCGAACGCGGCGAACTGGTCGCGGTGCTCGGGCCGAACGGCGCAGGCAAGACGACGTTGCTCAAGGCGATTTCGCGCACGGTACAGGGCATCGGCAAACTCCAACTGGAGGGCGTGTCTCTGCAGAACCTGCCGGCGCATGCGGTGGTCGGCCGCGGCGTGTGCCACTGCCCGGAAGGGCGGCGCCTGTTCGGCGAGCTCACGGTGCGCAAAAACCTGATGTTGGGCGCGTACCTGCGGACCGACCGCGACGCGATCAACAAAGACTACGACTGGGTGCTGAACCTCTTTCCGGTGCTGCACGAACGCGGCAGCCAGATCGTCAGCACGATGTCGGGCGGCCAGCAGCAGATGGTCGCCATCGGCCGGGCGCTCATGGGTGCGCCGAAGTTGCTGCTGCTCGACGAGCCCTCGGTGGGCATCGCGCACAAGCTCAAGCAGCAGATCTTCGAGGCCATCTGCGCGATCCGCGATCGAGGCGTGGCAATCCTGATGGCGGAGCAGGACGCGCTGTCGGCGCTGCGCATCGCCGACCGCGTGTACGTGCTCGAGCACGGCAAGGTCGCGCAATGCGGCACGTCGGCCGAGATGGCTGCCGACAACCGCATCCAGCAGATCTATCTCGGGGTGGCCTAAGACTCAAAGTGGCGGCGCTGAAACTTCAGCGCCCGCCCCTTCTTGTGGTGACCCGCAGGTTCAGGCAGCCCGCTTCAGCGGGATCACGCGGCGCTGCAGCGCGGCGATCAGGTCCTGCTCGCGCAGGCGGGTCGCGGCCAGTGCCTTGGCACGCACATGGCCGTAGCCGCGGATCTCTTCCGGCAGCGAGGCCAACGCCACGGCGGCTTCGTGGTGGACCGGGTCGGCGTGCGCCTCGAGGGTCAGCAGCGCCTGGGCGATCGTAGTCTCGTAGCGCGCCAGCACCGCGCGCTCGCTGCGCCGCTCCTCGCTGTAGCCGAAGATGTCGAAGGCGGTGCCACGCAACGAGCGCAGCTTCGCCAACACGCGGAACACCGGGATGACCCAGGCGCCAAACTCCTGCTTCTTGAGTTCGCCGGTGACCGCATCGCGCTTCGACAGGAGCGGCGGCGCGAGGTTGAACACCAGCTTGTAGTCGCCCTCGAATTGCTGCGCCACGTTGTCGAGGAAGCCGCTGTTCACATGAAGGCGGGCCACTTCGTATTCGTCCTTGATCGCGAGCAGCTTGAAGTGATAGCGCGCCACGGCCTCGGTCAGCGCGGTGCTGCCACCGAACGTCCTGGCCTCGACGGCGCGCACCTTGCCGACCAGATCGACATAGCGCTGTGCGTAGGCCGCATCCTGGTAGCCGGTGAGGAAGGTCTTGCGCAGCGCGATCGTTTCGTCGAGCGTCTTGACCGGCGAAGGCGACACGCCGGCCTCCGAGGTGGCGCGGCGCGAGGCCAGCAACCGTTCGACCGCCTTCGCGTCGACCGCCGTGCGACGGCCCCAGAGGAAGGCGTCCTTGTTCATTTTTTTCGCCGCACCGTTGAGGTCGATGGCCGCGTCGATCGACTCCGCCGCGATCGGGATGAGGCCACGCTGGTACGCGAAGCCGAGCATGAACATGTTGGCCGCGATGCTGTCGCCCAGCAGCGCCGTCGCGATGCGGCCGGCATCGACGAATTCGGCATGGTCTTCACCGACCGCGTCGATCACGTTGCCGCGCAAGCCATCGCGCGGGAACTGCATGTTCGCGTTGCGCGAGAACTCGCCGGGCATGAACTCTTTCGTGTTGACCAGCATGCGCGTGCTGCCGCGGCGCGCCGCGGCCAGCGTCTTGGAGTTGCCCGCCACGATCACGTCGCAGCCCAGCACGAGGTCGGCGCCGCCGGCCGCGATGCGGATCGTCTTGATCGACTCCGGCGACGGACCGAAGCGCAGGTGGCTCCACACCGAGCCGCCCTTCTGTGCCAGCCCCGCCATGTCGAGCAGGCCGCAGCCGCGCCCTTCGAGGTGCGCGGCCATGCCGAGGATCGCGCCGATCGTGACGACGCCCGTGCCGCCCATGCCCGTCACGAGCACGCTGTAGACCTTCTCGTCGATCGACGGGCGCACCGGTTCCGGCAGCACCGGGAACAGCGTGCTCTCGCTGACGGGCTGCGGCTTGCGCAGCGACCCGCCGAGCACCGTCACGAAACTCGGGCAGAAGCCCTTCACGCAGGAGTAGTCCTTGTTGCAGGACGACTGGTCGATGGCGCGCTTGCGGCCGAACTCGGTTTCGAGCGGCTGCACCGAGACGCAGTTCGACTTGACGCCGCAATCGCCGCAGCCTTCGCACACGAGGTCGTTGATCACCAGGCGCTTCGCCGGGTCGGGGAACGCGCCGCGCTTGCGACGCCGGCGCTTTTCTGCGGCGCAGGTCTGGTCGTAGATGAGCGCGGTGGTGCCGGTGAGCTCGCGCAACTCGCGCTGCACCGCATCGATGTCGTCGCGGTGATGCACCGTCACACCGTCGGGCCAGCGGATGTCGGCCGGGTACTTGTCGGGCTCGTCGGTCACGATGACGATGCGGCCGACGCCCTCGGCGCGCACCTGGTGCGTGATCGTCGGCACGTCGAGCGGGCCGTCGTGCTTCTGCCCGCCGGTCATGGCGACCGCGTCGTTGAACAGGATCTTGTAGGTGATGTTCGTCTTCGCGGCCACGGCAGCGCGGATCGCGAGCAGGCCCGAGTGGAAGTAGGTGCCGTCGCCGATGTTCTGGAACATGTGCGGCCGCTTCGAGAACGGCGCCTCGCCGACCCACGACATGCCTTCTGCACCCATCTGCGTGTAGCCGGTGGTGGAGCGGTCCATGGCCTGCGCCATCCAGCTGCAGCCGATGCCGGCGTAGCCCTTGCTGCCTTCGGGCAGCACGGTCGACGAGCTGTGCGGGCAGCCGCTGCAAAAGTAGAAGCTGCGCGACAGGATGTCGATCACGCCCTTCGGCGCGCGGTAGGCGCGGATCTCTTCGATGCGCTGGCGCAGCGCCGCGTTCTCGCCGAGTTCGAGCAGCCGCTCGCCGATGGCGATCGCGATCTGGTTCGAGTCGAGTGCCATTTCGGACTGCAGCAGCACCTGCCCGGCTTCGTCCTTCTTGCCGACGATCGCGGGTGCGTGCGCACGGCCGTAGAGCTGCTCCTTCAGCTGGAATTCGATGAGGCTGCGCTTTTCTTCGACCACGAGAATCTTGTCGAGCCCCTCGGCAAATTCGACTGCGCCTTCGGGCTCCAGCGGCCACGGCATGCCGACCTTGTAGAGCCGCAGGCCCAGGTCGGCCGCCATCTCTTCCGAGAGGTTCAGGTCGTCGAGCGCCTGCAGCGTGTCGAGGTAGCTCTTGCCGTGCGAAATGACGCCGAGCTTCGCGCCCGCGCCGCCGAGGACCACGCGGTCGATGCGGTTGCTGCGCGCAAAGGCCGTGACCGCGCCAAGCTTGTAGCGGTGCAGCCGCGCCTCTTGCGCATGCGGCGTGTCGGGCTGGCGGATGTTCACCCCGTCGGCCGGAAAGTCCACGCCCTGCGGCAGCGTGATCTCGACGCGGTCGATGTCGACGTCGATCGACGCGGTCGCCTCGACCGTGTCCTTGACGCACTTGATGCCGACCCAGCAGCCGCTGAAGCGCGACATGGCCCAGCCGATCACGCCGTAGTCGAGAATTTCCTGCACGCCGGCGGGGCTCAATACGGGGATCATCGCGTCGACCATCGCGAACTCGCTCTGGTGGCAGGTGGTCGACGATTCGCAGGTGTGGTCGTCGCCCATCAGCACGAGCACGCCGCCCAGCTTCGACGATCCGGCCAGGTTGCCGTGCCGGAACGCATCGCCGGTGCGGTCGACGCCGGGGCCCTTGCCGTACCACATCGAAAACACGCCGTCGTACTTGCCCTCGCCGCCAATCTCGGCCTGCTGCGTGCCCCAGACCGCGGTGGCCGCCAGGTCTTCGTTGACGCCCGGCACGAAGACGACGTGGTGCGCATCGAGGTGCTTTTTCGCGCGGCCGATCTGCTCGTCGAAGGTGCCGAGCGGCGAACCGCGATACCCGCTGATGTAGCCCGCGGTGGCGTGGCCTTCGCGCAGGTCGCGCTGCTGCTGCGTCATCGGCAGGCGCACCAGCGCCTGCGTGCCGGTGATGAAAATGCGCCCGCTCGTGAGCGTGTACTTGTCATCCAGCGTCACCGTCTTCAGAGCCATGGCCGGTCCTCGTTTTCGTGGGAATAGGGGTCGCTTCGAACGCGCGTCCGAACTTTGCCGGCACAAGTGTCGACACTTATTTTTCGGCCGCCTACTAGGGAAAGTCCGATGGCCCTGCTTGCGGGCGCGGTCTGGCTACACTGCGCCGTTGTCAGTCACCTGCGAGACTCGCCCCGAATGCCCAAAACCGCGCCCCGCGCCATCAAGAAGCCGCTTCGCGCACCCCGCGAAGAGAGCAGCGTCGAGCGCCTGTATTTCGAACTGCGGGAGCGCTCGATGCGCTATGACTTCAAGCCCGGCGCCCGCATCAACGAACAGGCACTCGGGCGCGAACTCGGCGTGAGCCGCGCGCCGCTGCGCGAGGCGCTGAACCGGCTGGTTGCCGAAGGCCTGCTCGACTTCGTGATGAACAAGGGTTTCTTTCGCAAGGCGATCAGCGTCGACGAAGTGTTCGATCTCTACCAGGTGCGGATCGCGCTGGAGCGACGCGCGGTGTTCTTGGCCGTGCAGCGCGCGAGCGACGACGAGATCGCGGCCGTGGCGGGGTTCTGGCAGACGTTCCTGGACGAATCCGCGCGGCTCGCCAGCGGCGACATGGTGCTGGCCGACGAAGAGTTCCATCGCCGGCTGGTCGCGCTGTCGCACAACAAGGAACTGTCGGCGTTCATGGAAGTGGTCACGCGACGCATCCACGTGGCGCGGCACATCGACATCGAGCAATCGTCGGACTGGAACGCCCGCGCGTTCGATGCGCACCGCGAGCTGATGGCGCTCATCGCCAGGCGCGACACCGCGGCCGCACTCCAGACGCTGACCGAACACATCGACATGAGCCTGAAGCGCGCGATCGAGATCACGCGCGAGATGGTGGCGCGCTTCTTCCTCGTCGAGACCACGTCCACGGGCAACGC
Source organism: Variovorax sp. PAMC 28711 (assembly GCF_001577265.1). Lineage (NCBI taxonomy): Bacteria > Pseudomonadati > Pseudomonadota > Betaproteobacteria > Burkholderiales > Comamonadaceae > Variovorax > Variovorax sp. PAMC 28711. The sequence continues at coordinate 615,996 of NZ_CP014517.1, forward strand.
GCATCCGAACACCGCGACGGCGCGACTGGTAACCACCACTGGCTGAGTGCCACCTGACGGCTTACAGTTGTTCATGACACTTCGCGCGCGCCTTACACAGCCTTCACATCGGGCCGCGACGATAGAGGCTCACTCAACCCCATCGGAGTCGCCATGAAAAAACTCTCTTTCGCAGTCGCCCTTGCAGCCTTGCTGTCGCTCGCCTCGCTCGGCACGACCGCGCAGGCGCAGCCCGCCGGACGCCTCATCCAGACCCAGGTCTACGTGGTGCCCGCACCGCCGCCGCCCGGCTATTACCGCCACGCCGAGCCGCGCCGCTACTACGGTCCGCCGCCGCGCCATTACCGGCACGACCGCTACGACCGTCGCGATCGCCATGACCGTCGCTGGGACAACCGCCGCGGCCGCTGGGACAACGACCGTGACGGCGTGCCGAACCGCTACGACAGCCGGCCGAACAATCCCTATCGACGCTGACCGGATGCCGGATCATGTCGGCGCGCCAGCCGGCAGCCGTCGCAACAGGCCGGCCGTCGTTCGGGGCCAGCCGACACGGCCGAACCAGGCGCCGCCGGCAATCGCCGAAGCGATGACGACGCCATAGAAAACCATCGCCAGCCCCTGGATGGCGAACACGTGATGAAGCTGGCCGCCCCAACGCAGCGCCAGCCAGCCGCCGAGACCGGCGACAAGCAGGCGCGTCAGGTTGCCGACCACCGGCCACAGCAAGCGCCCCGCGCCTTGCGAAGCGAAATAGAGCACCAGCCCGACGCCGAAGAAACCGTAAAAGGGCCCGACCGCCTGGAGGTATTGCGTGCCGGTATCGAGCATGGCCGGATCGCTGCCGAACAGGCTGAGCCAGGGTCGCGGAAAGAACGCCGCGACAAGCCCGATCAATTCCGTGAGCGTGAAGGCCATCGCCGCGCCGGCCCACGCCGCGCGCATGGCCCGCTCGCGCTGGCCTGCGCCCATGCAGGTGCCGACCATCGCAACGAGCGGCGCGCCGAGCCCGAAGACCAGCGGCACCAGCAGGTATTCGAGCCGCGACGCCGTGCCGTAGCCGGCGATCGCACCCGACCCGAAGTGGCCCGACAGCGCGGTCGCGATGCCGATCGACAGGTTGGTCGACAAGGTCGCGATCGAACCGACCAACCCGATGCGCAGGATGTCGCGGAACAGCGGCCAGCGCAGCTTCACGCCGGCGAACTTCGGCTTGAGCAGGCTGCGGCTCGATCGCAGGTACACGATCAGCGCGAGCGTGCCGAAGAGGTAGTACAGCAGCAGCGCGACGGCGCCGCCCGCGATGCCCATGCCGGGAATCGGACCCCAGCCGAAGATCAGCAGCGGCGACACCGGAATGAGAAAGAGCACCCCGACCACTGTGACGTTCGCCGGGACGGCCATGTTGCCGGTGCCGCGGATCACGGCGGCCAGCGAGTTGAACATCCACACCAGGATGGCGCCGACGAAGACCCAGTTGGAATAGACCAGCGCCGCCTCGAGCGCCGCGCCGGTGCCGCCCATCAGCGCATAGAGCCAGCGCCCGCCGAGCAGCAGCGCCAGCGAGAACGCGATGCCGAAGCCCAGCGCGATCACGACCGCATGCAGCACCAGCGCATCGGCATCGTCGCGCCGCTGCGCGCCGAGCGCACGCGCGATGGCCGAGGCGATGCCGCCGCCCATGGCCCCGGCCGACGTCATCTGCATCAGCATCACGACCGGAAACACGAGCGCCATGCCGGCGAGCGCATCGAGCCCCAGCTTGCCGACGAAATAGGTTTCGATGAGGCCGACCGCTGCCTGCGCCACCATCACGACCACGTTGGGCGCGGCCAGCTTCAGCAGTGTCGGCACGATCGGCGCTTCGAGCAGCATCCGTGTGCGGGGGTCGAGCGCGGCGCTCATGCGGCCACCTTCGGTGCGCGACGCGGTGGCAGCAGCGCCTCGCGAATCGGCAGGTTGATCAGCGCTGCGCCCACGGCCAGCACGATGTCGATGTACCAGACCCAGTCGTAGCTGCCGGTCGCCTGGAAGATGTAGCCGCCGAGGAACGCGCCGAGAAAGCCGCCGACCTGGTGCGCCAGCATCACGATGCCGAACAGCATCGCCATGTTGCTCGGGCCGAACATCTTGGCGACGAGGCCTGCGGTCGGCGGCACGGTCGACAGGAAGGTCACGCCCATCACCGCGGCGAACACCAGCATCACGCCGGCCGTCTTGGGTGCGAACAGGAAGACCAGCACCGCAAGACCGCGTGTCGCGTAGAGCAGCGACAGCAGCGACTTCATCCGCCAACGGCCGACCGCCCAACCCATCGCGAGGCTGCCGACGATGTTGAACAGGCCGATCATCGCGAGCGCCCAGCCGCCCACCTCCGGCGGCAAGCCGCAGGCCGCCACCACGCCCGGCAAGTGCGTCGCGAGAAACGCGACGTGAAAACCGCAAACGAGAAAGCCCAGGCTCAGATAGCGGTAGCTCGGTGTTGAAAGCGCTTGCCCGATCGCTTCCCGCGCCGTCAATGCCTTCTTGCCCGACGCTGCTGCAGCCTGCGCCGCGATCGCGTTCGAGTTGCCACGCAGCAGCCAGGCCGCCGGCAGCGCCAGCAACACCAGCACGCCCAGCCATTGCATCGACGCGGCCCAGCCGAGCGTCGCCGTGAGGCCGATGGCGATCGGTGCCATCGCGAACTGCCCGAACGAGCCGCCGGCATTCACGATCCCGGTGGCCAGGCCGCGCTTCTCAGGCGGCACGAGCCGCGTCGTCGCGCCCATCAGCACCGACGGCCCGGCCATGCCGGCGCCGCCCGCGGCGAGCACGCCGATCGCGAAGATCAGGCCGGCGGTCGTCGTCATGAGCGGCGTGATCAGCGTGCCGATGGCGACCAGCACGACGCCAATGAAGACCACGCGACCGGTGCCGACGCGGTCGGCCACTGCCCCGGCGAACGGCTGGGTCAGGCCCCACCACAGCTGGCCGAACGCGAAGGCCAGGCTGATGCTGCCGATGCCGAGCGCGGTCGAGGTGTTGAGCGACGAGAGGAAGAGCCCCATCGTCTGCCGCACGCCCATCGTCAGTGCGAAGGCGCCGGCGGCGCCGAGCAGCACGATCCAGAGCGCGCGATAGGCCGGTGCGGTCGCCGTCTTCAGAGGTTCACTCATGGTCGGCTCGCCGGTCGTCGGCCAAACCGGCCTGTTGCAGGATCTCGAGGCTCTCGTCGAGCAGCGCATGAAGCGCCAGCACGCGCTCCACACCGAGCAGTTCGTTCAGGCCTTCTTGCGCTTCACGCCAGTGCGCCTGCGCTTGCGCCCGCTTGGCGCGCCCTTCCTCGGTGATCGAAATGAGGCGACTGCGCGCGTCCGGGCCTTCGGTCTGCGTGAGCCAGCCGCCCCCCACCATCGGCTTGAGATTGCGGGTGAGCGTGGAGGCCTCGATGTTCATCGCGCGCGCCAGATCGACCGGACGCAAAGGCCCGAGGTGCAGCACATGCGAGAGCAGCGAGTACTGCGTCGTCTTCAGCCCGCTGACCGACACGTGCGCGTCGTAGTGGCGCGAGACAAGCCGACCCAGCCGGCGCAGCCTCAGGTTGGTACAGCCTTGCGGCTTGATGGCGGTTTTCATGAAAACAATTGTAGCTACAATCGTTGCATATGCAACTTAACGGAGAAACCATGACCCAAAGCAATCAGCTCGACGCCTGGCTCGCCGCGGAAAGCGAAGTGATCGCGCGGCTGGAAGCCGGCCCGGGTCCGGGCCTGGCACGCCCCGAACAGGTCGCAGGCAAGACCGGCCTCGAAGTCATGCAGATGATGCTGGCTGGCGAGATTCCGTATGCGGCCATCGCCAAGACGCTGGACTTCACGATCGTCGAAGTCGGCCCCGGCGTGGCGATTTTCCAGGGCACCCCGCTGCCCCGCCACCTGAACCCGCTCGGCACCATCCACGGCGGCTGGGCCGCGACGATGCTCGACTCCGCATTGGGCTGCTCGGTGCACACGATGATGCCGGCGGGCCGCGGCTACACGACGGCCGAACTCAGCGTGAACTACGTGCGCGGCCTCACGCCGAAAATTCAACGGGTGCGGGCCGAAGGCAAGGTGATCCATTGCGGTCGCCAGCTCGCCACCGCCGAAGCGCGGCTCGTCGGCGCCGACGGCACGCTCTACGCGCACGCCACCACCACCTGCCTGGTGTTCGAACTGCCGCAACGCTGACCCTGCATCGCGTACGTGTTTTGAGGCATTCGCGCGACCGCGAGTTGATAATTGTTCGCATTGACACGCCTGCGCCAATGCACCATTCCAATTCGAGAATCTCTGGAGGACACCCGTGACCCGACGCCCCACCACCCTGCTTTGCGTGGCTGCCGCCGCATGGCTCGCCGCAGCGCTCCCCGCGCATGCCGCCGAAGAACTCACGCTCTACACCACCCGTGAAGCCGCGCTGATCCAGCCGCTGATTTCGGCCTTCACCGCGCAGACGAAGATCGACGTCAAGACCGTGTTCATCAAGGACGGGCTGCTCGAGCGCGTCAAGGCCGAAGGCGCGCGCTCGCCGGCCGACCTGCTGATGACGGTCGACATCGGCAACCTGATCGACCTGGTCGATGGCGGCGTGACCCAGCCGGTGAAATCCGCCGCGCTCGAATCCGCGATCCCGGCCAACCTGCGCGGCGCCGACGGCCAGTGGTTCGCGCTCTCGCTGCGCGCCCGCGTGCTCTATGCCGACAAGAGCCTGCCGCTCACCAGCTTCCGATACGAAGACCTGGCCGATCCGAAGTGGAAGGGCAAGGTCTGCATCCGTGCCGGCCAGCACCCCTACAACACGGCCCTCGTGGCCTCGATGATCGCGCACGACGGCGAAGCCAAGACCGAACAATGGCTGCGCGGCGTGAAGGCCAACCTGGCGCGCAAGGCGACCGGCGGCGACCGCGACGTGGCGCGCGACATCCTCGGCGGCATCTGCGATGTCGGCCTCGCCAATTCCTACTACGTGGGCCAGATGAAGGCCTCGAAGGAAGGCACCGACGCGCGCAAGTGGGGCGACGCCATCAAAGTGATACGCCCGACCTTCGCCAATGCCAAAACCGGCGGTACGGGTGCCGGCACGCACGTGAACATCAGCGGCGCCGCCGTCGCGAAGAACGCGCCGAACCGCGCCAACGCGGTGAAGCTCGTCGAGTTCCTCGTGTCGGCCCCGGCGCAGGTGCTGTACGCGCAAGCCAACTACGAATACCCGGTGCGCAAGGGCGTGGCGCTCGATCCGATCCTGGCCGCGACCATCGGCGAGCTCAAGGTCGACCCGCTGCCGCTGACCGAGATCGCGAAGCACCGCAAGCAGGCCAGCGTGCTGGTCGACAAGGTCGGCTTCGACCAGTGATCGCGCGGGCCGCGGGCCTGCCAGCGGCCGGGCCGCTCTGGCGCGGCGCCTCGTTGCTGATCGCGCTCGGCGTGCTCGCGCCGGTGCTCACGCTGGCGTGGCTGGCGTTCGGTTCGGGCCTCGGGCACTGGTCGCACCTGCTGGGCACCGTGCTGCCGCAGGCAGCGCTCAACACGGCCTTGTTGCTCTCGGGCGTCGGCGCGCTGGTGCTGCTGATCGGCGTGGGTTGCGCGTGGGCGGTCACGGCGTGGGACTTTCCGGGCCGCGCGACGCTGCACTGGGCGCTGCTGCTGCCGCTCGCCATGCCGACCTACATCGTCGCCTTCGCTTACCTCGACCTGCTGCACCCGATCGGGCCGGTGCAAGGCGCCATCCGGTGGCTGCTGGGCTTCGACAGCCCACGGCAATTCCGCTTGCCCGACCTGCGCTCGTTGCCGGGCGCGATCTTCGTGCTCGGCTTCGTGCTGTACCCGTACGTCTACCTCACCAGCCGCGCGATGTTCACGACGCAGCCGGCCCACCTCATGGAAGCCGCACGCACGCTCGGTGAGACCCGGCTCGGCGCGTTCCTGCGGGTCGCGTTGCCACTGGCGAGGCCAGCGATCGCAGTCGGGCTGAGCCTGGCGCTGCTCGAAACGCTGAACGACATCGGCGCGTCGGAATTCCTCGGGGTGAACACGCTCACCGTCGCGGTCTACACCACCTGGATCACGCGCTCCGACCTGGCCGGCGCGGCGCAGATCGCGTGCGCGATGTTGCTGCTGGTGGTGGCGCTGGTCTGGATGGAACGCCACGGTCGCCGGAACCAGCGCTTCGGTTCCGCGCAACGCATGCGCGCGATGCAGCCGCGCCGGCTGCACGGCGCCGCCGCCTGCACGGCGACGGTGTTGACGGCCGCGCCGGTCGTGATCGGCTTCGTTGCGCCCGCGCTTTACCTGGTCTGGGAAAGCGCCAAGCGGCTGCTTCAGGGCGGTGGCGTGTCGCCGGGTCTCGTCGCCAGCCTGGTCAACACGCTCGGGCTGGCCGCCGGCGTCACGCTGGTGGCCGTGGCGGCCGGCCTCGTCGTGGCATGGGCGACGCGCAGTGCCGGCGCGAGACGCAATCCTGCGCAATGGCAGGCCCGTGCCGCCACGCTGGGCTACGCCGTGCCCGGCACCGTGCTGGCGATCGGCCTGCTCACACCGGCCCTCGCCTTCGATGCCGGCTTCGCGGCGTTCTTCGGGTTGCCCGGCCTGCCGCTCATGGGCGCCGGGATCGTGCTGGTGATCGCGTGTGCTATCCGTTTTCTCGCGATGCCGGTGGGCGGCATCGAATCCGGGCTGGCGCGCATCCCGCCCACCATCGAGCAAGCCGCGCGCCTGCTCGGCGAAACCGCCAGCGGCACGCTGCGCCGCGTGCATCTGCCGCTGCTGCGCCCGGCACTGGCGGCCGGCGCACTGCTGGTGTTCGTCGATGCCATGAAGGAACTGCCCGCCACGCTGCTGCTGCGGCCGGCCAACTTCGACACCCTCGCCACCTGGCTCTATGCCGAAGCGTCGCGCGGCACCTACGAAGAAGGCGCGATCGCGGCACTGGCCATCGTGCTGGCCGGTCTGTTGCCCGTGGTGCTGCTCGCACGCCATCAACTCGGCACCCCACTCGACACTCGCATCGCATGACCGCCTCACTGCACCTGGACGCCGTGCGCGTCGCCTACGACCACCGCGCGCACGCCGTGCTCGACAACTTTTCGCTCGCGCTCGACGCAGGCGACATCGGGTGCCTGCTCGGCCCGTCGGGCTGCGGCAAGACGACCGTGTTGCGTGCCATTGCCGGCTTCGAACCCCTGCGCGCCGGCCGCATCCAGCTCGGCGCCACGCTGCTGTCGTCGACACAGGTTCACCTGCCGCCGGAGCGGCGCAGGGTCGGCATGATGTTCCAGGAATACGCGCTGTTCCCGCACCTCACGGCAGCGCAGAACGTCGGGTTCGGACTGCGGCGCGAGACCGCCGACACGCGGAACAGGCGCGTGAGTGAAATGCTCGCGACGGTCGGGCTGGCCGACGCCGGCGGTCGCTTTCCGCACGAGCTGTCGGGCGGTCAGCAGCAGCGCATCGCACTGGCCCGCGCCCTCGCGCCGGCGCCGGCCCTGCTGCTGCTCGACGAGCCTTTTTCGAACCTCGACGGCGCCACCCGCGACCGGCTCACGCTCGAAGTGCGCAGCATCCTCAAGGCCGCCGGCCAGACCGCCGTGCTGGTGACGCACAACGAAGCCGAAGCCCGCGCCATGGCCGACCACACCGGCGTGATGCACAACGGCCGCCTCGTGCGCTGGACCGCCACGCGCGCAATAATTCCGCCACTATGAGACTACTTCACACGATGCTTCGCGTTGGCAACCTCCAGCGTTCGATCGACTTCTACACCCAGGTGCTCGGCATGCAATTGCTGCGCACCTCCGAGAACCCCGAATACAAGTACAGCCTCGCGTTCGTCGGTTACGAAGGCAATCCGGCGCAGGCCGAAATCGAGCTGACCTGGAACTGGGACACCGACCACTACGAGCTCGGCACCGCCTACGGCCACATCGCGCTCGGCGTCCCCGACGCCTACGCCGCGTGCGACAAGATCAAGGCCGCCGGCGGCACCATCTCGCGCGAGCCGGGCCCGGTCAAGGGCGGCACGACGGTGATCGCTTTCGTGACGGACCCCGACGGCTACAAGATCGAGCTGATCCAGCGCCAGGAAGGCGCCGGCGGCGGCGGACTGCGCTGACTCGCCATGGCCCTCGAAGATTTCCCCGAACCCCTGCTGCACACAATCGGCTTTTCCAGCCTGTTGAAGACCGACCCCGAGGCCGGCACCGCGCGCGTGCGCTTCATCGCGCGCCCCGAGTTCGCCCACACAAACGGCACCATCGTGCAGGGCGGCATCATCACGGCCTGGCTCGACAACGCGATGGCGTTTGCCGTGGTGGGACGCGACCCGTCTGCCGCGCTCGCGAGCCTCGAACTGAAGGTGTCGTTTCTGGAGCGCGTCGGCGTGGAGACCTTCGAGGTCGAGGCGCGCATCGTTCGATGGGGCCGCAGCATCGTGTTTCTCGAGGCCGACCTGTGGGCTGCCGATGGCCGCCTGCTGGCCCGCGCCTCGTCGACCGGCAAGCTGTTGCGCGTCGCGGCCTGATTCAGCAGCCGAGCTGCTCCGCGAGCGCGACGATGTCGCGCGCGTGGAGCGTGTTGGCCGCCACGGGCGACACGTCTTTCGGCTGCGCCGCACCGAACTCGGCCCGGCGCTCGATGTAGGCGGTCTTCAAACCGCAGGCGCGAGCCGACGCCAGATCGTCCTGATGCGTCGCCGCGAGCATCACCTGCCCCGGCGCGACATCGAACACACCCGCGACGCCGAGGTAGGTGCGCGGATCGGGCTTGTAGGCCTTGAACACCTCGGCCGACAGCACGCAGTCCCAGGGCAGGCCCGCGTTTTTCGCCATGTCGGTGAGCAGGCCGATGTTGCCGTTGGAGAGCGTGCACACGATGTATTTCGACTTGAGCCGCGTGATGCCTTCCACGGCATCGGGCCACGCCGGCAAGCGGTGCCACGCCTTGTTCAGCTCGCGCTTGCGGGCCTCGTCGAGGCCGTCGAATCCGAAGTCGCGCAGCACCGGACCGAGGATGCTCAGGTGCAGTTCGTCGATGAGCGTGAAGCCGCCCTCGCCCGCCGCGATGCGCGCCATCACGCTTTTCATGGCGGGCTTGTAGCCGGCGCGCCAGGCCAGCGCGAATGCCTTGCCGTCGACGCCGGGCAACAGGCGCTCGGCTTCGGCGGCGATGCCGCTGTGCCAATCGACCACGGTGCCGAACACGTCGAAGGCGATGACCTTGAGATCGCTCGCGTCGAACGTCGTCGTCATGGCGTCAGCGCGTCAGCTGCGTGGCCGCGCGGGCGAGTTGCTCGATGCGGCCCCAGTCGCCGTCGCGAATCGCATCGGCCGGCACGATCCACGAGCCGCCCACACACGCCACGTTCGACAGCGCGAGAAATTCCTCGGCGTTGCCGGCGTGGATGCCGCCGGTCGGGCAGAAGGTCACGTCGCCGAACGGGCCTTGCCACGCCTTGAGCATCGGCAAGCCGCCGGCCTGCAGCGCCGGGAAAAACTTGAGCTGTGTGTAGCCGTCTTCCTGCGCCGTCATGATTTCGCTGCCGGTGGCCACGCCGGGCAAGAGCGGCAGGCCGAGGTCGTGGCACGCCTTGCCGACCGCGCGGGTGTAGCCCGGGCTCACGCCGAACTTCGCGCCGGCCAACGCCGAGGCCTGCGCATCGGCAGCGCTGCGGATCGTGCCCGCGCCGGCCACGGCATCGGGCACTTCTTTCGCGATCGCCTCGATGCACTGCAAGGCCTGCGGCGTGCGCAAGGTCACCTCGAGCATGCGGATGCCGCCGGCCACCAGCGCACGCGCCAGCGGAACCGCATCCTTGACGTCGTACAGCACGATCACCGGTATGACCGGCGCGTCGCGCATCACGTCGAGGGCAGTGAGTTTTTTGTCTACAGCCATGTGCAGGCTCCTTCTTCAGCAGTCAATGCATTGCGGCGCATGCCGGCGAACAGTTCGCGGCCGAGCCCGTGACCATCGGCGATGCGCTGGGAATCGGTGAGTGTCGCCGTTTCGCGGGCGGCCCACTCGTCGGCCGGCACCCGCACGACCAGCGTGCCGGCCCCGGCGTCGAGCCGGATCACATCGCCGTCGCGCACCTTGGCCAACGGTCCGCCCGCTGCGGCCTCGGGCGACACGTGGATCGCGGCCGGCACCTTGCCCGACGCACCGCTCATGCGGCCGTCGGTGACCAGCGCGACCTTGTAGCCCTTGCCCTGCAGCACCGACAGCGGCGGCGTGAGCTTGTGCAGCTCGGGCATGCCGTTGGCCTGCGGCCCCTGCCAGCGCACCACGCAGATGACGTCGCGGTCGAGCTCGCCCGCGGTGAAGGCGGTTTGCAGCGCCGCCTGCGAATCGAACACGCGGGCCGGCGCCTCGATCACATGCAGTGCGACCGGCACCGACGACACCTTGATGACGCTGCGACCGAGGTTGCCTTCGAGCAGCTTCAGCCCGCCGCTCGCGCTGAACGGGTTGCCGACAGGCCGCGTCACGGCGTCGTTTTTAGAAGGCTGCGCAGGCACCCACCGCAGCGCGTGCGCGCCCTCGGCCACCGCGGGAATGCCGGCGAATTCGCGCAGGCCGCCGGCGCGCACCGTCAACACATCGGCGTGCATGAGGCCGGCGTCGAGCAGTTCGCCGATCACGAAGCCCGGGCCGCCTGCGGCCTGAAATTCGTTGACGTCGGCGCTGCCGTTCGGATAGACCCGCGTCAGCAGCGGCACCACGTCGGACAGTTCGGAGAAATCGTTCCAGTCGATCAGGATGCCTGCGGCGCGTGCCACGGCGACCCAGTGAATCAGGTGATTGGTCGAGCCGCCGGTGGCGAGCAGCGCGGCCATCGCGTTCACGATGCAGCGCTCGTCGACCATCTCGCCGATCGGCGGCACGGTGTGGGCCACATCGCCGGCACGGCCGAGCACGGTGCGCACCGCTTCGCGCGTCAGCGTCTCGCGCATCGCATCGCCGGGCTGGATGAACGCGGTGCCGGGCACGTGAAGCCCCATCGCTTCGAGCAGCATCTGGTTGCTGTTGGCCGTGCCGTAGAAGGTGCAAGTACCGACCGAGTGATAGGCCGCCATCTCCGCTTCGAGCAAGCCCTTGCGGCCGACCAGGCCCTGCGCGGCCTGTTCCCGCACCTTCGATTTCGCGTTGTTCGAAAGCCCGGAAGACATCGGCCCCGCAGGCACGAACACCGTGGGCAGGTGCCCGAAATGCAGCGCACCGATGAGCAGGCCGGGCACGATCTTGTCGCACACGCCGAGCATCAGCGCGGCATCGAACATGTCGTGCGTGAGCGCGACGGCGGTGCTCATCGCAATCAGGTCGCGGCTGAACAGGCTCAGCTCCATGCCGGGGGTGCCTTGCGTCACCCCGTCGCACATCGCCGGCACGCCGCCCGCCACCTGCGCGGTGGCGCCGAGCCGGCGGGCTTCGTGTTTGATGATGTCCGGGTAGTCCTGGTACGGCGCGTGCGCCGAGAGCATGTCGTTGTACGCAGTGACGATACCGATGTTGGGCGCGTGCTCGGCCACGATGCGCAGCTTGTCGTTGGCGGGGGCGCCGGCCACGGCGTGCGCGACGTTGGCGCAGCCCATGCGTTCGGCGCCGCGGTCGCGGTTCTTGATCTCGGCGAGGCGCTGCAGGTAGGCGCTGCGCGTGCTTCGGCTGCGTTCCCGGATGCGGTCGGTGACCGCGAGGACGGTGGCATGTGGGCTCATGAGGTTCTCATCGATCAGGGAAAACCCATGGTACCAAGCGCCCATGAAAAAGCCCGGTATTGCCGGGCTTCAGGTCGATAGGAATTTGCGCCACTGCAGCGCTTTTGCGTTCAGTCCACCAGCTTGGCTTCGACGCGGCGCGCTTCGGCGTCGTTGCCGCTGCCGGCGGTGACGGCCGGCTTTTGCAGATTCACCTTGTCGGCCGGTACACCGAGGCCCACCAGCACGTCGCGCACCATCTCGGCACGCTTTTGCGCCAGTTGCTCGTTGATGGCGGCGTCGCCTGTCGTGTCGTGGAAGCCCGAGACGACCGCCTTGCGACCGTCCTGCACGCCCTTGATCACCGCGGCCAGCGCTTCGGCCGCGCCGGGTGCCAGGTCGGCACTGCCGGTGGCGAAGTAGAAGTTCACCACGCCGTCGTTGACACGGATGCTTGCGCCGTCGGGAATGGTCACCGTGACCGTTTCGGTCACCACGGCGAGCGTCGGCGGATTGACCACGACGACGGGCGCCTGCGTTTTCGCCGCCGCGCTGCGGCCGTTGTGCCAGAGCGCGATGCCGATCACGAAGAACACGACCACTGCGAGCAGTGCGATCAGGAAACCGAGAGCGAATCGTTGCTGGCTGTCGTCGTCGTTGCTGGATGCCATCGGGCGATCTCCGTAAGAAAGGGGTCGGTAAATAATGGTGGGGTGTTCCATGACGGCGAAATTGTAAGTGGCCTCCCTCTCTACCCCATGACGAAGCCTGTGCGCGACCCCCAACCGATGCTCGACCGCGTGATCGACGAATGGGGCGGCCACGACGATTTCTGGGTCTTCGGCTACGGCTCGCTGATCTGGCGCCCCGAATTCGACTTCGCCGAGCGGCGACCGGCGCGGGTGCATGGCTGGCATCGGGCACTCAAGATGTGGAGCCGGGTGAACCGCGGCACGGTCGAGAACCCGGGCCTGGTGTTCGGCCTGTTGTCGGGCGGCAGCTGTCGCGGCATGGTGTTCCGGATTCCGCGCGCCGATGCGCTCGACACGCTGGGCCGGCTCTGGCTGCGCGAAATGCCGACCGGCGTCTACGACCCGCGCTGGCTCGACTGCGTGACACCCGGCGGCAACGTGCGGGCACTCGCCTTCACGCTGTCGCGCCGCAGCCCCAACTTCACCGGCGACCTGACCGAAGCGCGTTACCGGCAAATTTTCGCGAGCGCGACCGGCCGCTACGGCACCTCGCTCGACTACGCCCACCAGACGCTGGTCGAGCTGCAGCGCCACGCGATCCACGATGCGGCGCTGGCGCGGCTGCTCCGGCTGGCCCGTTCCGATCTGTAGACCGCGTCCGACGCCACAGAATGGGCCGATGCGCTAAACCATCGGCAGTCGCACGATGCGCATTCACTTCAAGGAACCCGACACATGACGAACCGATTCACTTTGAGCGTCGCCGCCCTGCTCACCACGGCCGCGCTGGCCGGCTGTGGCGGCATGAAGATGGGCGGCAAGGCCGCCGCTGTCGCCAACCTCACCCCCACCGCCGCGATCACGCCGAACCCGACGATGGGCAAGGTCACGTTCGACGCGCTGGAACACGGCGTGCGCATCGCCGGCGAAGTGCGCGGCCTGGTACCGGGCAGCGAGCATGGGTTCCACATCCATGAAAAGGGCGACTGCGGCAACAACGGCGATGCCTCCGGCGGCCACTTCAATCCGGCCGGCGGCACGCACGGCAAGTTCGGCGCGCCGGGCAGCCATGCCGGCGAACTGCCGAGCCTGGTCGCCGATGCCAATGGCGTCGCGCGCTTCAGCGTCGAAGACCACACCGTGTCGCTGATGGACGGTGCCGACAACAACGTGGTCGGCCGCGCGCTGGTGGTGCACCGCGACCCCGACGACTTCAAGACCCAGCCGTCAGGCAACTCCGGGCCGCGCACGGCATGTGCCGTGATCGCGCGGACCTAGGCCTCCCACGCCCCTTTAGCGAGGAGCGCTTCGGCATGCCGGAGCGCGGCGGGCGTGTCGATGTCAGTCACCGTTCCGATGTCGTCCGTGTCGACGATGGCGACCCGATCGGCGGCGGCCAAGATCCGCAAGACAGGTGCAGCGCCCTGGTTCCCTTCGAGCGCGGAGAGTTGAGCGAAGCAGCTGCGCGCGAAGGCCACCGGATGACCGAGCTCACCGCGATACGACGGTCGTGCCGCCTGCAAGGCTCCACGGAGCACCGTTGCCATGGCACGCAAGGTCGATGGCTGAACCAGCGGCAGATCGCCCGGCAAGACCAGCCATCCGCCCGCATCCGGCGTGGCTCGCACCGCGGCTGCGATCGAATCGCCCATGCCCGGATGCCCCGCGTCTTCCAGGTGCCAGGGCAGGCCGCTGGCCTGCACGGCGGCCAGGGTGCGGGCCAGCACGGTCTGCCCGCCCAGCCTCGCCTGCAACTTCGATCCTTCGCCACCGGCGGCCCGGAAACGCTCACCGCGTCCGGACGCCAGCACGATCACAACGGGTAGTGGCGCGCTCATGCCGCCAGTATCGACCGACAATGCCTTCCATGACTTCTCCGAACGACGATCTCGCGGCCCTGCGCAAAAGCTACGAACGGGCCGAACTCGACGAAAACGCCAGTGCCGAGGTGCCGCTCATGCAGTTCGAGCGCTGGCTGGCCGAAGCGATCGACGCCAAAGTGCCCGAACCGAACGCGATGACGCTGGCCACCGTTGGCGGCGACCTGCGGCCTTCGACCCGCATCGTGCTGATCAAGGGCTACGACGCGCGCGGCATCGTCTGGTACACGAACTACGAAAGCCGCAAAGGCCAGGAGCTGGCGGGCAATCCGTATGCCGCGCTGCAGTTTCACTGGGTCGAGCTGGAACGCGTGGTGCGCATCGAAGGCACGGTCGAAAAGGTGAGCGATGAAGAGAGCGACGCCTACTTCGCGAGCCGTCCACTCGACTCGCGCATCGGCGCATGGGCCAGCCCGCAAAGCGAAGTGATCTCGGGTCGCGACGTGCTCGTCAAGAACGCGGCGGTCGTCGCCGCCAGGCATTTGCTCTCGCCGCCGAGACCGCCGCAATGGGGTGGCTACCGGCTGGTGCCGGAGCGCTGGGAATTCTGGCAAGGCCGCAAGAGCCGATTACACGACAGGCTGCGCTATCGGCGCGACGGTGAAGGAGCCGGTTGGTTGCGCGAGCGCCTGGCGCCCTGAGCGCTTCTTGACGAGTCGGCTAGAAAGTGTCCGGCAACGGCCTGCCGGGCTGCGGCGCCGTCAACTCGGGCGGCATCGGCTTGCCGTCATCGAGGATCTTCTTCTGCGCCGAAAAAATGTCCTTGGCCTCGAGCCGATCAAGCGGGCTGCCCACCTGTGCCGGGACCGTGGGCCGATCGACCTGTGCGATGTTGCAAGGCCGGTCGGTCAGGATGGTTCGGCCCTTGGCGTCCCTGCAGGAATTGACTTCCTGCGCGGACGCCAGAGGCACAAGGGCGCAGACCATGGCGCCGAGCGAAAGTAGTCTTAAAGCATTCATTCCTGAATCCTAAGATGGTTCTCGCCCGCCGTCCATCGGACGCCTGCTCGTCGCCCGCGCGAATCATCAACCTTCGCGCTCGCCCGGCCGCAAGCTTCAGAAGGTCGCGCGAAGTCCGACCTTGAGGGTGCGGCCCGGCAACGGCGCGTTGGGGAACACGGTCGTCGTCAGGATCGATGTCGCGCTGTACGCCAGCTTGTTGCCGATGTTGTCCAGGCGCGCATACCACGTGAGGTTGGCGCGATCGACTTTCATGCGGTAAGTCAGCGCGGCGTTCCACAGCGTGTAGGCCTCGGTTTCGCGTGCGCCCACGGTCGGCACCCGGCGCTGGGCAGCGTTGTAGTCGAACCCGACACGCGCGCCCCACGGACCGTTGGCGTAGGCCAGCGTCGCACCCAGGCGCCACGGCGCGATGCGTGGCAAGGGCTCGCCGGTGTCGCTGTTGGTCGCGCGCACCGCGTCGCCGCGCCACTCGAGGTCGAGCGTCGAGGCATCGTCCGCACGCGCAAAACCGTCTTTGCCGAGCAGCCGCAGATTGCCGCTGGCTTCGACGCCGGCGAAGCGGGCCCGCACGCCGCTGTAGCGGTACTCGGCCAGCGTGTCGGTGACCTCCGGATCGGTCACGACGTTGCCTTCTTCATCGAGGTTGCGGCCCGAAGCGGCAAGCCCGATGTAGTTGCGAAAACGCGTGGCGTACAGGTTGACCTTCGCCGTGTTCGCACCCGATTTCCACTGCGCCCCGAAGTCGATGCCGGTCGACTTTTCCTTTTGCAGCGACGCGTCGCCGACTTCCCACGCCGCGGTCGCGACGTGCGGGCCGTTGGCGAAGAGTTCGTAGTCCTTCGGTGCGCGCTCGGTGTAGGCGAGGTTCGAGGTCAGCTGCCATTGCGGCGTCAGGTTCACCAGTGCGCCGAAGGCTGCGCTGTGCGGATTGAAGCTGCGCTCGCCCTCCGTGAAGCGCGTGACCGACAGGTCTTCCGGGTAGCCGAGCGATGTCACTTTCACCTGCTCGGTGCGTGCGCCGAAGCTCAGGCGGCCCCACGAGGTGCCGTATTCCTCGTGCAGGAAGAAGGCGTTCGCCCGCGTGCGGCTGTTCGGTGCGAACGCCTCTTCGCCATCGGCCGAGAAACGATTGCTCTCGCTGCTGAAGCCGACCAGGCCTTCGAGATTGCCGATCTTCCGGTGCTTGGCTTCGAGGCGAAAGTCGTCGCTCTTGTTGGCGAAGGTGGTGCCCGCCTGGCTGCCTTCGAATTCGGTGTGACGGTAGTCGGTGCGGCTCAGCTTGGCATGCACGCTGGTGAAAAAGCCGCCCGGGCGCCACTCGCCTTCGAGCGCGTAGCGGTCCGACTTCATGCCGATCGTCACGTCGTCTTCGGCGACGGTGCCGTAGGTGCTGCGATAGGTGCTGGCCGAGGCGCCGATCCAGCCCTGATCGAAGAACAGTGTGCCGCCGATGGCGCCGCCGTGCGCTTCATTGGCCGAGTTGCAGATGCGGCGCGCTACCCACGGCGATCCCGGCTTGCTGCACTGCAGTTCGATCGGCACCTTCACGTCGTCGGAGTCGCGGCTGAACGCGTCGACGTGCAGCGCATAGCGGTCGTTGCCGCCCTCCAGCACCACGCCGCCGTTCTTCTCGCGATTGCCCATCGAATAGCCGAGATCCGCACGCCCGCCGAAGCTGCCGGCCGCGTCGAACGGCTCGGTCGGGATGCGGTTGTCGATCACGTTGACCACGCCGCCGACGGCGCTGCCACCGTACTGCAGCGCCGACGGGCCACGCAGCACTTCGATGCGGTCGGTCACCAGTGCATCGATCGGCACCGCGTGGTCGTAGCTCAGCGCCGAGGCGTCGGGTGCACCGCCGCCGTTTTGCAGGATGCGGATGCGGTCGCCGTCCTGTCCGCGAATGATCGGCCGGCTGGCATTCGGGCCGAAATAGCTGCTGCTCACGCCCGGCAGGCTGTCGAGCGTCTCGCCCAGCGTGGATTGCGAGCGCAGGAGCAAGGCGTCGCCCTGCAGAACGGCGGTGGGCGCGATCGAATCGGTGGCGCCGAGCGGGTTGCCGGTGACGGTGATCTCCTGCAACGTGGCGGTTTGTGCCGACGCGACGGAAACGAAAGAGGCAAGAAACGTGAATGCGGCGACGCCGATGGCGCCCCGACGGAAAGGGGAAGTCATGAAGGAAAACTCGTTGAATCGATGCCGCAACGGCATCGGGCCGGCCGCACGCCCGCAAGGGCATCGCAACCGGAACCGGAAAACGGAAATTCAACGAGGAGAAGGCGGGCCGCGTGCCTGGAACAGCGCGACCCAGCGGGCGAGTGCTTCGCCCTGGAAAAAGTCGAAGCTGG
This sequence comes from Variovorax sp. PAMC 28711, assembly GCF_001577265.1. Classification (NCBI taxonomy): domain Bacteria; kingdom Pseudomonadati; phylum Pseudomonadota; class Betaproteobacteria; order Burkholderiales; family Comamonadaceae; genus Variovorax; species Variovorax sp. PAMC 28711. The sequence continues at coordinate 633,589 of NZ_CP014517.1, forward strand.
CCGCCGGCAGGACCAGCGGCAACACGATCAACGGGACGGCGATGGCCGCCGGCCCGTGCGACAGCTGGTCGTAGATGCGGCACTGCGCATCGCCATCGTGGTGGTCGGTGAAGAGTGCGGCCACCGAGCCGAACAGGCTCCTGTGCGTGTCTTGTGCGGTGGCCGTGGCATGCGTGTGTGCCAGCCCCGGCGCGTGCACGACGCCATGCACAAGCCCCAGGGTCGACGCGAACCACAACGCCAGCGTGAGCACGCAGGCGGTGAGGAAGGCGAACCGGGGCAGCCGCATGTGGCTACTTCACGCGCGACGCGAAGGTCTTCTGGAACTTCTCGACCTTCGGGCCGACGACGAACGCGCAGTAGCCCTGGTTCGGGTTGTTCAGGAAGTAATCCTGGTGATAGGCCTCGGCCGTCGAGTAGTTCGCGAGCGGCACCACCTCGGTGACGATCGGCGACTTGTACGTCTTGCTCTCGGTGATCTCGCGAATCACGCCCTGCGCCACTTCTTTTTGCGCGTCGCTGGTCGTGTAGATGCCGCTGCGGTATTGGGTGCCGGCATCGTTGCCTTGGCGGTTTAGCGTCGTCGGGTCGTGCACGACGAAGAAGATCTCGAGGATCTCGCGCAAGCTGATGACGGCCGGGTCGAACGCGACCTTGACCACCTCGACGTGCCCAGTGCGGCCCGTGCACACCTGCTCGTAGGTCGGATTGATCACGGCGCCGTTGCAATAGCCCGACTCGACATCGACGACGCCCTGCACGCGGTCGAAAACCGCTTCGGTGCACCAAAAGCAGCCGCCACCCAGGGTGATGGATTCGGTGTTCGACGTTGTGGACATGTTCAAGGACTCCTGCTGGATTGAAAGAGGCGGGGGCCGGTATTGTCGCGGCTTGACGGGCTTCCTGCCCGTCACTACATTACTAACCCGTCAGTCATTAACCCGCCCCGCCGAATGTCCGCGCCCCGCTCCCTCGCCGACAAGCTCTGCCCGATCCGCGCCAAGCGCGAGCGTCGGAAAGAAGCGCGCCCGGGCGAGTTGCTCGAAGCAGCGCTGGACCTGTTCGTCGAAAAAGGGTTTGCGGCTACGCGATCCGAAGAGGTGGCGGCGCGCGCGGGTGTTTCCAAGGGCACGCTCTTTCTTTATTTCCCGAGCAAGGAAGAGCTGTTCAAGGCGGTGATCGTCGAGAACCTGTCGGGCCGCTTCACCGAGTGGAACCAGGAATTCGAGGCTTTCGAAGGCACCAGCGCCGACATGTTGCGCTACTGCATGCGCATCTGGTGGGAGCGCGTGGGCTCGACCAAAGCCTCGGGCCTCACCAAGCTCATGATGAGCGAGGGCGGCAACTTTCCCGCGCTGGCCGAGTTCTACCGGCAGGAGGTGGTGCGACCCGGCCACGAACTGCTGCGCCGGATCCTGCGCCGCGGCATCGACAGCGGCGAGTTCGCGCCGGTCGATGTCGACCACGCGATCTATTCGGTCCTCGCGCCGATGATGTTCCTGATGCTCTGGAAGCATGCAAGCAACATCTGCGTGGACGACCAGACGCAGATCGATCCTGAAAAATACCTCGCCATCCAGGCCGAGACGGTGCTGTTCGGCCTCTCGGCGCAGCGGAATGCCAAGCCATGAAGCGCGCCGTTAAATGGGGCATCGCGGTGCTCGCGATCGCGCTGGTGGCCGGCGGCGCCTTCCGCACGATCGGCGCCCGCAAGGCCACGCAGGCGAGCGCTGCGGCCTCGGCCACGCCGGCGGAAACGGTGGTGCAACTGGCCGCGGCCGATGTCGTCACGGTGCGGCCGCGTTCGCTGGCCCAAACGCTCGGCGTTTCCGGCTCGCTCAAGGCGGTCGACTCGGCCGCCGTGAAGGCGCGGGTCGCCGGCGAACTCACCGGCCTCACCGTGCGCGAGGGCGACACGGTGACGGCCGGCCAGGTCATCGGCCGCATCGAGCCGGCCGAATACGAATCGCGCGTGCGGCAGGCGCAGGAGCAAGCCGACGCTGCCGCTGCGCAGGCCGACGTGGCCCAACGTTCGTACGACAACAACAAGGCACTGGTCGACCAGGGGTTCATCTCGAAGACGGCGCTCGACACGTCGCAGTCCAACCTGAATTCCGCACGCTCCACGCACCGTGCCGCGCTCGCTGCGGTCGAGGTCACTCGCAAGTCGCTCAACGACACCGTGCTCAAGAGCCCCATCGCGGGCCAGGTCGCGCAGCGGCTGGTGCAGTCGGGTGAGCGCGTCGCGATCGACACGCGCGTGATCGAAGTGGTCGACTTGAGCAAGATCGAGGTCGAGGCCACGCTCGCGGCGGCCGATTCGGTCGCGGTGCGGGTCGGCCAGCGCGCGAGCCTGCAGATCGAAGGCAGCGGCGTGGATGCGAGCGGCGCCGACCGCCAGGTCAACGCGACGGTGGTGCGCGTGAACCCGACCGCGCAGGCCGGCAGCCGCAGCGTGTTGGTGTATCTGCGGCTGGACCGCAACGCGGGCTTCCGCCAGGGCCTGTTCGCGCAGGGCAGCATCGAGGTCGGCCGCAGCACGGCACTCGCGCTGCCGCTGTCGGCAGTGCGCATCGACAAGCCCGCGCCGTATGTGCAGACAGTGGTTGATGGCCGCATCGCACACCGCGGCGTGCAGACCGGCCCGCGCGGCCAGGTCGATGGTCAGACGATGGTGGTGGTGAGCGGCATCGCCGACGGCGCGATGGTCGTGGCCGGCACGGTCGGGCCCTTGCGCGACGGCACCGCCGTGCGGCTGCCCGCCCCCTGATCTTCCCGCCCCCTCATGTGGTTCACCCGCGTCAGCCTGAAGAACCCCGTTTTCGCGACGATGCTGATGCTCGCGCTGGTGGTGCTCGGCCTCTTTTCGTACCAGCGGCTGCAGGTCGACCAGTTCCCCAACATCGACTTCCCGGTGGTGGTCATCATCACCGAGTACCCCGGCGCGTCGCCCGAAATCGTCGAGAGCGAAGTCACCAAGAAGGTAGAAGAAGGCGTCAACTCGATCGCCGGCATCAACGCCCTGACCTCGCGCAGCTACGAGGGCCAGTCGGTCGTCATCGTCGAGTTCCAGCTGTACGTGGACGGACGCAAGGCGGCCGACGACGTGCGCGAAAAAGTCGCTGCGGTGCGGCCGCTGTTTCGCGACGAGGTGAAAGACCCGCGCGTGCTGCGTTTCGATCCGGCCTCGCGGGCCGTCTGGTCGGTCGCGGTGCTGCCCGATGGCGGCGCCGCCAAGCAACCGAGCGCGGTCGAGCTCACCAACTGGGCCGACCAGGTGCTGAAGAAGCGCCTGGAGAACGTGCGCGGCGTCGGCTCCGTCACGCTCGTGGGCGGCACCAAACGCGAGATCAACCTCTACCTCAATCCGCAGGCCATGGAAGGCTTCGGCGTCAGCACCGAGCAGGTCGTGAACGCGGTGCGCAACGAGAACCAGGCGCTGCCGGTCGGCTCGGTGCGCTCGCTGGAGCAAGACCGGGTGGTGCAGATCGATGCGCGGATGGAACGGCCCGAAGACTTCGGCCGGATCATCGTCATGCGCAAGGGCGGCGCACCGATCCGCGTTGAACAGGTGGCGCGCGTGTCAGACGGCGCGCAGGAGCTCGACAGCCTCGCGCTCTACAACGGCCAGCGCACGCTGCTGCTCTCGGTGCAGAAGGCGCAGGACGAGAACACCATCGCAGTGGTCGACGGGCTGGTGAAGGCCATCGCCGAAATCCGCTCGCAATTGCCGCCGGGCGTGAAGCTCGAACCCATCGGCGACGCCTCGCGACCGATCCGCGTCGCGGTACAGAACGTGCGCCAGACGCTGATCGAAGGCGCGCTGCTCACGGTACTCATCGTCTTCCTGTTCCTCAATTCGTGGCGCTCCACCGTCATCACCGGCCTCACGCTGCCGATCGCGCTCATCGGCACCTTCTGGTTCATGGCGATGTTCGGTTTCACCATCAACATGGTCACGCTGATGGCGCTGTCGCTGTGCGTGGGCTTGCTGATCGACGACGCGATCGTGGTGCGCGAGAACATCGTGCGGCATGTGCAGATGGGCAAGACGCCCTACCGCGCCGCGCTCGAGGGCACGCAGGAGATCGGGTTGGCGGTGCTGGCCACCACGCTGTCGATCGTCGCGGTGTTCCTGCCGATCGGCTTCATGGGGGGGATCATCGGCAAGTTCTTCCACGAGTTCGGCATCACCATCGTGGCGGCGGTGCTGATCTCGATGTTCGTGAGCTTCACGCTCGACCCGATGCTCTCCAGCCTCTGGCACGACCCGGCTATTGACAACCACGGCAAGCGCGGCCGGCCGGTCACCTTCTACGACCGCACGATCGGCCGCGTCACCGGCGGATTCGACCGCGCGACCGAACGGCTGGCCGAAGGTTATCAACGCATCCTGCGCTGGTCGCTGGTGCACAAGCTGACGACGCTGTTCATCGCAATCGGCATCTTCGTCGGCAGCGTCTTCATGGTGCCGCTGCTCGGCACCGAGTTCGTGCCCAAGGCCGATTTTTCGGAGACGGCGATCAACTTTTACACGCCGGTCGGCTCGTCGATCGAAGTCACCGAAGCGCGGGCGCGGCAGGTCGAAGGCATCCTGCGCGAGATGCCCGAGGTGCGCTACACGCTTTCAACCATCAACACCGGCGACGCGCAGGGAAAGATGTACGCCAGCATCTACGTGCGGTTGGTCGACCGCAGTGCGCGCGAGCGCAGCGTCGACCAGATGTCGGCGGTGCTGCGCCAGCGGTTGCGGTCCGTGCCCGGCATCACCGTCACGCACGTCGGCCTGCGCGATTCGGTCGGCGGCAACAAGCCGGTCGAGTTCTCGCTGCAGGGGCCCGACCTGAAGGAGCTCGAACGCCTGAGCCAGCGCGTGATGGAGCGCCTCCGCCAGATCCCCGGCCTGGTCGACCTCGACTCCAGCCTCAAGCCCAACAAGCCGACGGTGAGCGTGGTGGTGCGCCGCGACGCCGCCTCCGACCTCGGCCTCGGCGTGGCACCGATCGCCACCGCGCTGCGCACGCTGGTGGCCGGCACCACGGTCGGCAACTGGCGCGCACCCGATGACCAGACCTACGACGTGAATGTGCGGCTCGCGCCCGAGGTGCGCAACTCGCCGGCCGACCTGGCGCGCCTGCCGTTCGTGACCACCGCCGCCGGCAGCAACGCGGACGGCTCGAGCCGCATCGTGCGACTCAACCAGGTGGCCGACGTGCGCGAATCGACCGGGCCGAACCAGATCAACCGCCGCGCGCTGGCGCGCGAAGTGGGCATCAACGCGAACACCGACGGCCGCTCGGCTGGCGAGGTGTCGAACGACGTGCGCACCGCGCTGGCCGAGATCGCTTTTCCACCCGGCTACAGCTACCAGTTCAGCGGCTCGACCAAGAACATGCAGGAGTCGTTCGCGTACGCGGTGTCGGCGCTGGCGCTCGCGATCATCTTCATCTACATGATCCTGGCGAGCCAGTTCAAAAGCTTCCTGCAGCCGCTGGCGCTCATGACGGCACTGCCGCTCACGCTGATCGGCGTGGTGCTGGCGCTGCTCACCTTCCATTCGACGCTCTCGATGTTCTCGGTCATCGGCATCGTGATGCTGATGGGCCTCGTCACCAAGAACGCGATCTTGCTGGTCGACTTCGCGATTCGCTCACGCGAACCGCACCTTGCCGACGACGGCACGGAAGTACCGGGCCTGGATCGCGCCGACGCCTTGCTGCTCGCCGCGCGCGTGCGGCTGCGGCCCATCCTGATGACCACGCTCGCCATGATCTTCGGCATGGTGCCGCTCGCCTTCGCCCTCAGCGAAGGCTCCGAGCAGCGCGCGCCGATGGGCCAGGCCGTCATCGGCGGCGTCATCACCTCGTCGCTGCTCACGCTGGTCGTGGTGCCGGTCGTCTACTGCTACATGGACGATCTCGCGACCTGGGCGCGCCGCCGCTGGAACGGCTCGCCCACACCCTTGCCAACGACCCCACCTAAAATTGAGGGTTTGTCCTGAGACCCCTCGGAGAAAGTCCCATGAACCCCACCAATCCCCCGCCACGCTCGCGCTCCTGCGCTTCAACATGATCGAGCAGCAGATCCGTCCCTGGGATGTGCACGACGCCGAGATCCTCGCGTTGCTCGACCAGATCCGCCGCGAGGACTACGTGCCGCAGGCACACCGCGCGCTGGCCTTCTTCGACATGGAGCTGCCGCTCGGCGACGGCAGCGTGCCGGGCGAAACCATGCTGGCGCCGAAGGTCGAAGCGCGCATGCTGCACGACCTGCATGTGCAGAAGCACGAGAAGGTGCTGGAGATCGGCACCGGCTCCGGCTTCATGGCCGCGCTGCTCGGCAACCGCGCCGCCAGCGTGCTGACGCTGGAGATCAATCCCGCGCTGGCGGCCCGCGCCGCCGAGACGCTGCGCCAGAACGGCATGTCCAATGTCGAGGTGCGCCACGCCGACGGCGCGAAGCCGCTGGCGAGCGGCCCCAGCTTCGACGTGATCGTGCTGAGCGGCTCGGTCGCGAAGGTGCCGCAGAACCTGCTCGGCTCGCTCAACGTCGGTGGCCGTCTGATTGCCATCGTGGGCGACGAGCCGATGATGCGCACCCACATCGTCACGCGCGTGAGCGAAGGCAAGTGGGAAACGGCGCAGCCCTGGGACACCGTGGCGCCGCGCCTGCTCAGCTTCCCCGAGCCGTCGAAGTTCGCCTTCTGAACGCGATGATCGATCAGGTCCGCCCCGCCGATCTCGCCGCCTGGTTCGCACAGGAGGGTGACGCGCCTGCCGTGTTGCTCGACGTGCGCGAGCCGTGGGAGCTGCAGACCGCGAGTGTCACGCCGCAAGGCTTTGCGCTGGTGGCGATTCCGATGAACGAGATCCCGGCGCGTGTGGCCGAACTCGATCCCGGCCTGCGCATTGCCTGCCTGTGCCATCACGGCGCGCGCAGTCAACGCGTGGCCGCCTTTCTGAGCCAGAACGGCTTTGCCGACATCGCCAATGTGGCGGGCGGCATCGACGCCTGGTCGGCGCAACACGACGCGAGCGTGCCGCGCTACTGATCTTCCAAGGACCTGCGATGTCTGTCTGGCCCCGGCTACTTCCCCTTCCGGCTGCACTCGTCGCGGCGCTTGCGTTGCCGGCCCATGGCCAGAGCCTCATCGACCTCTATGAATCTGCGCGCGGCTACGACGCCACGTACCAGGGCGCCCGCGCGCAGTTCGATGCCAGCGTGGCACGCGCCGCACAGGCGAAGGCTGGCATCCTGCCCGCGGTGGGTCTGTCGGCGGGCGTGAACCGCAACGACCTCGACATCCACGTGATCAGCGGCAGCCAGCAGGGCTCCGCGTCGCGTGACTTCAATACGCAGAGCGCCGGCATCAACGCGACACAGCCAATCTACCGCCCCGCCGCCTGGGCGACCTACGAGCAGGGCAAGCTGCAGGCCGAAGTGGCGCAGGCGGTGTTGACCAGTGCGGAGCAAGACCTCATCGTGCGCGTGAGCCAGACCTACTTCGACGTGCTGGCCAGCCAGGACAGCCTGGCGCTGGTTCGCGCGCAGAAGGTGGCCGTGGCAGAACAGCTCGCGTCGGCCAAGCGCAACTTCGAAGTCGGCACCTCGACCATCACCGATTCGCGCGAAGCGCAGGCGCGCTACGACCTGGTGATCGCACAGGAGATCGCCGCCGAGAACGACTTGCAGGTCAAGAAGATCGTGCTCGACCAGCTGGTCGGCCGGCCCGGCAGCGTGCCGGTGCCGCTCGCCGCGCCGGTGGTGTTGCCGGTTGCCACGCCCACCGACATGAACGTGTGGGTCGCGCAGGCCGAAGAAGTGCACCCGTCGATCAGGCAGGCGCGCCTGGGCCTCGACGTGGCCGGGCTGGAAGTGAAGAAGGCCGAAGCCGGCCACAAGCCGACGCTGGACGCCAACCTCGGCTACAACATCTCGCGCAACCCGACCGGCACCAGCACCGCCACCGTGGGCACGCGCGTCAACGCGGCAAGCATCGGCGTGGTGTTCAACATGCCGCTCTTCGCCGGCTTCGCGACCGAAAACCGGATCCGGGAAACGCTGGCACTCGAAGAGCAATCGCGACAGATCCTCGAATCCACGCGCCGCAGCGTGACGCAGGCGACCCGCGCGGCTTATCTCGGGCTCGTGTCGGGTGCCGGGCAGGTGAAGGCGCTGGAGGCGGCCGAATCGTCGAGCCAGAGTGCGCTGGACGCCAACCGCCTCGGCTATCAGGTCGGCGTGCGCATCAACATCGACGTGCTCAATTCGCAGAGCCAGTTGTTCCAGACCAAGCGCGACCTCGCGCAGGCGCGCTACAACGTTCTGCTGGGCAACCTCAAGTTGCGCCAGGCCAACGGCACGCTGGTGCCGGAAGACCTGCAGGCGATCAACGCGACGCTGGCGCCACCGGGCACCGCCGGCGCCGCCGCCTCGGCCGTCACGCCGTCGGCTGCGACGCAAAGCCCGGTGCCGGTCGCGCCGACGACGATTCCCACCGTGCCGCCGGTGCCGCAGCAACCCTTCAACCCGCTGCCGCCCGTGATGCCGACGGCACCGCCGCCGCCGGTCATCCTCAGTCCGCCGGTGCGCTGAGGTCGTCGAGCACCGGGTCGGTTCGCTCCGCGGACGCACCCGCCGGCACGCCGGCCGGACCCGAGGCGCCCGCACCCGCGACGGGCCGCGGCACGTCCTGCACCAGCGCCAGCACCGCCGCCGCCGTGCGCTGCGCGGCGCCGCGGTTCGATGACGAAAACGCCAGCGCGGCCTGAACCATCGCATCGCGTTTGGCCGCGTTGTTGACGATGGCCAAAGCGGCCTTCACCGCCTGCTCCATGTCGGCCACGCGCTGCGCGGCACCCGCCGCCAGCGACAGTTCGGCCGCCTCGGCGAAGTTGAAGGTCGACGGCCCCATCACCACCGGGCAGCCGCAGGCGGCGGCTTCGATCAGGTTCTGCCCGCCCAGTGGCTCGAAACTGCCGCCGAGCAGCGCCACGTGGGCCAGGCCGTAGTAAAGCGCCATTTCGCCGAGCGAGTCGCCGAGCCAGATCTCGGCATCGCTGAGCTCGTCGGCAGCGGCGCTCCGGCGCGCGACGCCGAAGCCATGCGAGGCAACCAGCGCAGCCACTTCGTCGAAACGCTGCGGATGGCGCGGGACGATCATCCACTGCACGTCGTGCACGCGCTTCGCGATGGAATTGATCGCGGCCTGCGCCGGCGGAACGGGCACGGCGGCACCGAACCGCTTCAGTACCTCGAGCAGCATTTGCTCCTCGCCGTCGCGCGAGCTGGCGAACACCACGATCGGCTTGGGCAGCGAAGCGCGCAACTGATCGGCCGCGGCGAGTTGCCGAATGTCGGGGGCGGCGTCGAACTTCAGATTGCCGTAGACGCCTTCGACCTTGGCACCGAGCGACACCAGCCGGTGCGCATCGGCTTCGGTCTGCGCCCACACCGCGGTGAGCGCGCCGTAGGCCGGCCGCGCCAGCCAGGCGAGGCGCTCGGCGGACGCCAGCGACTTCTCGTTCAGGCGGGCGTTGGCGAGCACCAGCGGAATGCCGCGCTCGGCGCAGGCCGCGGTCATTTCGGGCCACACCTCGGTTTCCATCAGCACGCCGATGCGCGGGCGGAATCGATCGAGAAATGCCGCCACCGCTTTCGGCGTGTCCCACGGCATCCACACCTGCAGGTCCCCGGGCTCGAGCAGTCGGGCGCCCTCTTCGCGGCCGGTCGCCGTGCCGTGCGTGAGCAGGATCGGCACGCCCGGATGCTGGCGTCGCAGCTCGATCAGCAGGATGCCGGCGGCACGCGCCTCGCCGAGCGACACCGCATGGATCCAGCACCAGTCCTGGCCGGTGAGTACGGGGTCGTACATGCCGAAGCGCTCTTCCACCGCCACGGCGTAGCCGGGCTCGGCCACGGCGCGCTTCTTGAGCTTTCGCCGCACCAGCGGCTGCGACAACCGCGTGAACGCGCCGTAGAGGCGCAGCATCAACGACCGCACGTTGCGTGTTGACGCGTTCAGTGGGAAGCCTCCGCCAGCGACGCGTCGGGCTTGACGGTGCGCAGCAGTGCGAGGAACGTGTCCTGGATGCGGTGCAGCGCGGCGTCGGTCTGCCCTTCGAAGCGCATGACCAGCACCGGCGTCGTGTTGGAAGCGCGAATCAGGCCGAAGCCGTCGGGCCAGTCGACGCGCAGGCCGTCGATGGTCGACACCACCGCCGGCGCATCGAAGGTCGCCGTCTTCACGAGTTGCTCGACCAGGCCATGCGGTTCGCCTTCGGCGCACTTCACGTTCAGCTCAGGCGTCGAGAAGCTGGTCGGCAGGCCGTTGAGCACGGCGTTCGCATCCGGGCTCTTGCTCAGGATCTCGAGCAGACGGCAACCCGCATACGTGCCGTCGTCGAAACCGAACCAGCGCTCCTTGAAGAAGATGTGGCCGCTCATCTCGCCGCCGAGCGGCGAGTCGATCTCTTTCATCTTCGCCTTGATGAGCGAGTGGCCGGTCTTGTAGATCATCGGCACGCCGCCGGCGGCTTCGATGGCCGGGGCCCAGGCGCTGCGAGCACTTCACGTCGTAGTGATGGTGCCGCCCGGCACGCGCGAGAGCACATCCGCTGCGAAGAGCTGCATCTGGCGGTCGGGGAAGATGTTCTGGCCGTCCTGGGTGACGATGCCGAGGCGGTCGCCCGTCGCCATCGAACGCGAGGCCCAGTTCGGCGTCGCCAGCCTTCAAGGCAGCCATCAGATCCTTGAGGTTCTCGGGCCGGCTCGGGTCGGGGTGGTGGTTGGGAAAGTCGCCGTCGACCTCGCTGAAAAGCTCGGTCACTTCGCAGCCAGCGCACGGAAGATCGCCGGGGCCGAGGCGCCGGCGATGCCGTTGCCCGAATCGACCACGATCTTCATGGGCGCGCCAGCTGGATGTCGCCCACGATGCGCTGCGTGTAGGCCTCGGTCACATCGACCTGGCGCACGCTGCCGCCGGGTGCGCGCATGGCGCTGTCGGCCTCCATCGTGCGGCGAAGGCCTGGATTTCGTCGCCATAGATCGCGCGGCCAGCCATCACCATCTTGAAACCGTTGTAGTCCTTGGGGTTGTGGCTGCCCGTGACCTGGATGCCGCTGGTGCACAGCGTGTGCGCCGCGAAGTAGAGCATCGGCGTGGTCACCGCGCCGACGTCGAGCACCTCGACGCCGGTGGCGACCAGGCCCTTGATCAGCGCCTCGACGAGCGACGGACCCGAGAGGCGACCGTCGCGTCCCACGGCCACGGATTTTTCGCCGGCGGCGCGGGCCGCGCTGCCGAAGGCCCGGCCCAATGCCTCGGCGACCTGCGTGTCGAGCGTGCCGGGCACGACACCGCGAATGTCGTAGGCCTTGAAGATGGATGCGTTGAGCTGCATGAGTGCCCTGTGGTTGGCTGAAAACTGGGAACCATTGTAGGCATCCGCACCCCGAGCCACATGTCCGAAAACGGCCAGCGCCAGAATGACAGACTCGTATCATCCGACCATGTCCACCCCTCTCACGCCCGGCCTTGAAGGCGATGCCTGCTACCTCGCGATGAAGACGCACGACGCGCGTTTCGACGGTTCTTTTTTTACCGCCGTGACATCGACTGGCATCTATTGCCGCCCGGTGTGCCGGGTGAAGCTGCCGCGGCGCGAGAACTGCCGGTTCTTTCGCCACGCGGCGCAGTGCGAAGCCGAAGGTTTTCGCCCCTGCCTGCGCTGCCGGCCCGAACTTGCGCCGCGTGCGGCGAGCTGGTCGACCGAAGACGCGTCGCGCATCCTCGCGCTGCAGGCGGCGCGGCTGATCGACCAGCCCGATGCCTGGGCGCATCTCACCGAGGGCAGCGGCCCCGGCGCCGCGCAGATCGCGGCGCGCCTTGGCGTGAGCGACCGGCATCTGCGCCGCATCTTCGAAACGCAGTTCGGCGTCTCGCCGCTGCAATACCTGCAAACCCGCCGGCTGCTCGCGGCCAAGCAACTCATCGCCGACACCCGCCTGCCGATGACACAGGTGGCGCCGGCCAGCGGCTTCGCGAGCGTGCGGCGTTTCAATGCGGCGTTCGTCGCGCACTACGGGCTCAACCCGAGCGCGCTGCGACGCGCCGGTGGCACGGCGGAGCGCCGCGAGGGCCAGCCGGTCGAAGTGCGCCTCGGTTACCGGCCACCGTACGACGCGGCGGCGATGCTCGGCTTTTTCGGACGGCGCGCACTGCGCGGCATCGAGGCCGTCACCGGCAGCGGCGGGCAGGCGGGCATCGCGCGCACGCTGCGCGTGCTGCAAGGCGCGCACACGCACACCGGCTGGCTGCAGATGCGCTTCGAGCCGTCGCGCGAACAACTGCTGCTGTCGGTCAGCGATTCGCTCGCCGGCGTGTTGCCGATCGTGATCGGCCGCGTGCGCGCCATGCTCGATCTCGATGCCGAGCCGATGGCGATCAATGCGGCGCTGCACGCGCGCTTCCCGGACGGCGACGGCTTGCGGGTGCCGGGCACGGTCGACGGCTTCGAGCTCGCGGTGCGCGCCGTGCTCGGCCAGCAGATCACGGTGGCCGCGGCGCGCACGCTGGGCGCGCGGCTGGTCGAGGCCTTCGGCGACGCCATCGCCACGCCGGTGGCCGGACTCGACCGCTTGTTCCCGACGCCCGCCGCGATTGCCGCGGCAAGCGGCGACGCCCTGGGCCACCTCGGCATCGTGCGCCAGCGGCAGGCCGCGCTGCAGGCCATCGCACGCGAGGTGGCCGAAGGCCGGCTCGCATTGCACGCCGGCGCCGACGTTCCCTCGACGCTGGTCGCGCTCCAGGCGCTGCCCGGCATCGGCGAATGGACCGCGCAATACATCGCGATGCGCGCACTGCGCTGGCCCGACGCGTTCCCGGCCGGCGACGTGGCGCTGCAAAAAGCACTCGGCGTGACCGGCGCCCGCGCGGCCACCGAGGCCTCGCAAGCCTGGCGCCCGTGGCGCGGCTACGCGGTGCTGCGCGCATGGCACACCCTTTCAACTCCACCAGCCGCTGCCCGCGCCTGATTGCTCCCATGAAATTCAAGAACACCCTCCTTTTCACCTCGCACATCGACACCCGCCTGGGCGGCGTGCGCCTGGTTGCCACCGACCAGGGCCTGGCCGGCGTCTGGTTCGACGCGCAACGGCACTTCCCCGACATCACCGGCTGGCAAACGAACGACGCCCACCCGGTGCTGGCCGAAGCAGCGACGCAGCTGCGCGACTACTTCGAAGGCCGGCGCCGGCAGTTCGACCTGCCGCTCGACCTCTCGCATGGCACCGCGTTCCAGCAGGCCGTGTGGCAGGCGTTGCGGGCGATCCCGGCCGGCGCGACCACGAGCTACGGCCGGCTGAGCGCCGGGGTCGGCAAGCCGGCCGCGGTTCGCGCCGTGGGTGCGGCTGTCGGGCGCAACCCGATCAGCGTGATCGTGCCGTGCCATCGCGTGCTCGGCGCCGATGGCTCGCTCACCGGTTACGCAGGCGGGCTCGACCGCAAAACGGCGCTGCTCGAACTGGAAGGCGCGCTGTGAGCGCGGCGGCAGCGCGCGCGCCGCGCAGCTGGCTGGTCGATCTGGTGCTGCTTGGCGCGCTGTGGGGCGCGTCGTTCCTGTTCATGCGCATCGGTGCGGCGGAGTTCGGCGCACTGCCGGCCGCCGCCGTGCGGGTGGCGGTGGCCATGGTGTTCCTCATCCCGCTGATGATGGCGCGCGGACATGGCGCGACGCTGGTGCGCCACTGGAAGCCGGCGCTGCTGATCGGCGTCTTCAACTCGGGCATTCCGTTCGCACTGTTCTGTTTCGCGCTGCTGACGATCAACAGCGGCTTGGCGGCCGTGCTCAACGCGACGGTGCCGATGTTCGGCGCGCTCGTCGCGTGGGCCTGGTTCAAGGATCGGCCCGACGGTGCGCGCCTGATCGGCCTGGTCATCGGCTTTGCCGGCGTGGCCATGCTCGCGAGTCGCAGTGCCGGGCTTCATGCCGAAGCCGGCGGCGGCAACGCGGCACTGTGGGCCGTGCTGGCCTGCCTGGGCGCCTGCGTGAGCTACGGCATTTCGGCCAGCGCAGCGCGGCGCTACCTCGGCGGCATTCCTGCACTGGCGACCGCGACCGGCAGCCAGATCGGCGCCACGCTGTTCCTCGCCCTGCCCGCGATCTGGTTCTGGCCTGCGCAGATGCCGGGGCTGCGCGCCTGGCTCGCGCTCATTGCGCTCGGCGTGGCCAGCACCGGCATCGCGTACATCCTGTTTTTCCGGCTGATCGAAAACGCCGGGCCGGCGCGCGCGCTCACCGTGACCTTTCTGGTGCCGGTTTTCGCGGTGTTCTACGGCGCGGTGTTCCTGGGCGAGAGCATCACCCAGTGGATGCTGCTCTGCGCCGTGGTGATCGTCTGCGGCGTGGCGCTGTCGACGGGCCTTGTCAAACTCGGGCGCCGCGCCGCAGGCGCTTGAAGCTCGGGCGGTTGAAGGGAATTTCCTACAAGAGTGAGGAAATTTCGGATTTGCAAACGGGCTGACAACGTGCATGCTGGCGACGCTGTGCTCCATTTCGCTCCTCGCCCAACTCAGCCATGAAGTTCGTTGTCTTTCAAGTTGCCGGCGGTCGCTGGGATTGGGAATTCCGGGCGGCCGATGGCTCAGCCATCGCGCGCTGCGTGCTGGATTCAGCACCCGCCAAGCGGCCATCCTCGACGTCCAGAAATTGCGGTCGGGTGCGGCGGCCAGCGCCATATTCGATCCGCTGGGAAATCTGGTGATCGGCGAACCATCCCCATCGTCGGGCATTGCGGCGCCGCTTCGCAAACCCTGAGCCGGCAGTTGCCCCTAGATGGCGCTGGCCACCACGTTGATCGACAGCGCGAGCACCACCATGTTGAAGGCGAACGCCAACACCCCGTGCAGCAGCGTGAGCCGACGCATCTGGCGCGACGTGACCTGGACGTCGGACACCTGCGACGTCATGCCGACGACGTAGGAGTAATAGAGAAAGTCGAAGTAGTCCGGGTCTTCCGTGCCTGGGAAATCGAGCCCGGCTTGCTTGCTCGAATCGGCGCTCTTCTCGGCCTGGTAGTAGCGATGCGCGTAGTGGAACGTGAACAGCGTGTGGATCAGCAACCACGAGCCGGCGAGCGACACGACGCCCAGCCCGATGTGCAACGCCCGGTCCAGATCGCCCATGTCCTTGACCTGCCGGAGCAACATGCCGATGACCACCACGCTGACCCCGATGGCGACCAGCATCGCGAAGAGGATCAGCATGTTGGGCTGGTCGAGCGCCTGCGCTCGGGCCCGCACGCGCTTGGCGTCGCAGGTCATCGCGAGGCGCCAGACCAGCAACAGGTACACCACGACAGCACAGCACCAGCCGAACAGGCCTCGCGCCAGCCCGTCGAGCGGATACGCGAGAACCCCCGCAAGGACGCCGGCGCCGGCGCCGTAGAGCAGGCGCTGCGGGCCCTGGGTGGACGATATGTCTAGTCGCATACGGCGACTGTAGCCTTCACAATGGTCGGATGAGACAGGCCTTGCGAACCCTCGCATCCATTGCATGCATCGCGTTCACCGGCATGGGCGGGGTGAGCGCCTCGGCGGCGACGCCACCGGGCCGCGTGCCCGACACCATCGCGCAGCGCGTGGCAGCCTGCATCGCCTGTCATGGGCGCGAAGGCGCGAGCACCAACGTCGGCTACTTCCCGCGGTTGGCGGGCAAGCCGGCAGGCTATCTCTTCAATCAGCTGGTCAGCTTTCGCGATGGTCGGCGCTTCAATTCAGACATGGCGTACATGGTCCAGCACCTGTCGGACGACTACCTGCGCGAGATCGCCGACTACTTCGCGAACCTCGACTACCCCTATCCGCCCGTCGCGACCACGAGCGATGCCTCGCCGGCCCTGGTCGCGCGCGGCAAGACGCTGGCGTTGCAGGGCGATGCGGCACGGGGCATTCCAGCCTGCGTCGCGTGCCATGGCACGGCGCTGACCGGCGTGCTGCCCGCGATCCCCGGGCTGGTCGGTCTGCCGCGCCTGTATGTCGCATCGCAGCTCGGTTCCTGGCTGACCGACAGCCGGCACGCGCTCGGCCCCGACTGCATGACGGAGGTGGGCCGCAAGCTCACGACCGACGACGTCAACGCCGTAGCGAGCTGGCTGGCCCTGCAGCCGGTCCCTGTCAATGCGAAGGCGGCCGCTGCTCTCCCCGGCCCGGCGCCGATGGCGTGCAGCGCCATGGCAAAGTGAGGCACGGCATGTGGCGTCGCATCGTCTGGGTCCTGATCGGCATCATGGTGCTGACGGCGCTGGTCGGCAGCGTGTTCATCGCCTTCAGCCTGCTTGGCGCCGAGCCGGCCCCTGCAGCGCCGGTGGCGTTTCAGTCCACGCCGGCGCAGGTCGATCGGGGCGCTACCTCGCGCTCGCCGGCAACTGCGCGGGCTGCCACACGGTGCGCGGTGGTGCGCCCTATGCGGGCGGGCTGGCCATCGACACGCCCTTCGGCACCATCTACACGAGCAACCTCACGCCCGACGATGCCCACGGCATCGGGAGCTGGAGCGCCGCGCACTTCTGGCGCGCGATGCACGAGGGTCGCTCCAAGGGCGGACGACTGCTGTACCCGGCGTTTCCGTATCCGAACTTCACGAAGGTGACGCGCGAAGACTCGGACGCCATCTACGCCTACCTGCGCAGCGTGCCGGCGGCAGCCACCCCCAACACGCCGCATCACCTTCGCTTTCCGTACAACACGCAAGTCGCGCTGGCGGTGTGGCGTGCACTGTCGTTCACGCCCGGCACCTTCGTCGCGGTCGCGGGCAAGCCGGCCGAATGGAATCGCGGCGCTTACCTCGTCGACGGTCTCGGGCATTGCATCGCCTGCCACGGTACCCGCAACGTGCTGGGCGCGACCGAAGAAAAGCGAGGCATGTCGGGCGGCTTGATCCCGGTCGAGAACTGGTATGCCCCATCGCTCACGTCCACGCGCGAGGCCGGCGTGGCGGACTGGCCCACGGCCGATGTGGTCGCGCTGCTCAAGAATGGCACCTCGGCGGGCGGATCGGTCATCGGACCGATGGCCGAAGTGGTCTATGGGAGCACGCAGCACCTGACCGATGCCGACCTCGCGGCGATGGCGACGTACCTGAAGCAACTACCGGCCGCCGATGCGCCGCCCCCGCCCGCATCGGTGCCCAGCCGACGCGACCCCGGCGTGATGGCGCGCGGCGAAAAGATCTTCGACCAGCGTTGCGCCTACTGCCACGGCGACGTGGGCCAGGGCGCGGTGGACGCCTATCCCCCGCTGGCGGGCAATCGCGCGGTGAACATGGCGCAGCCCACGAACCTGATCCAGATGGTGCGACATGGCGGCTTCCTGCCGGCCACTGCAGGCAATCCGCGGCCCTACGGCATGCCGGCCTTCGGCCATGTGCTGGACGACGGGGAGATCGCCGCGGTGCTCACCTTCATTCGCGGGTCTTGGGGCAACGATGCCGACCCGGTGTCGCCCCGCCAGATGATGCGGCGCTGAGCGCCGGTCGATCAATCTACTTGCCGCGTGCCGGAACGGACTGGCCGCTGCGCGTGGACGTGCCGAGTGCGGCCTGTCGGGATTGCTGAATCGCCTTGAGCTGTGCGAGCCTGGCCGGGCAATCGCTCGAGGTCGCCACCAGCGTCAAGGAGCTGCGGCGCAGGTTGGCGATCGACTTTTCGACGGCGACCGTGTCTGCCTTTGCCGACACCAGGCCGACCGCGACGGCCTTACGCGATTGCGCGGAAAACGATTTCTCGAAAGCCGGCGAGCCGCAACGCGCCGCGATGACGCGGTAATCCGCCTCCCATTGCTCTTCCGCGCCGGGGGGCGCAACGGGCGCAGCCACCGACTGCGCCTGCGCCACGCCGACCGCGCCGGAAGCCGTCGTCAACAAAAGTACGCCTATCCAGCTGTGCCGCTTCATCTCATTCGCCCTCTGTGTGTGTTCCAGGGGCGATGGTAGGAGGCCCGCCGTCTTATTTCATCTGGCCAGTCGATGTAGTTGCGTCGACCGCGCAATTTGCCCGGTATGCGCAGGCTCAGGCGGCGGCGTTCGACGGCGGCAACGGCCTGTCCACCAGGAGGGCCGCGCGGGCGAAAGGATCTGTCAACAAGGCGACGATCACGCGCTGCCCGTGGTCCCTCGCGAGCTGGCATCCCAGCGCGAGGCTCACCAAATCACCTGCTGCGCCCATGTGCGAGCAGGTCATGCCGGTCATCAGGTGGTTGCTGTCGAAAGGCACATGCGGCAGGCGCTCCTGCACGAAGGCGGCGACTTCGGTCACGCGCGACACGCGATGATCGGCGTCGCTGACCAGCCATTCCACGGCAGGCGTGTCGAGCTTCGCGACCGTCAGCAATTGGTCGGTGAGCGCTCCAGTACCCCGGCATTTCCAGCCCGTGCGGCATCGGCGGAGGTCGCGCGCTGGCTCGCGATGGGCCGGCCGAGCTGCGGTGCCTCTGCATGCTGCAGCCCCGCATCCTTCGTGGCCGTGAGCAAGAGGCCCGCTGCTGCCTCGCCGGGCATCAACCCCGTTCGCCGGATGGAGGTGTACAGCACGCCGGCCGTTTCCCACTGCGCGACCCGCGTGTCCGACAGAGCCGATTCGGCCGCGAGCACGATGTGCAATGTCTGGCGCACATCCCGGTTGACGGACACGATGACGCGGTCCAGCAGCACGAAGCCGGTCGCGCCGGCTTCGCTCCGGAACGAATCGACCGTCCAGGCGAGTGCGGGGCTCTCGACGGCGCACAGGTGCTGCACCCACTGCATTGCGAGCAGACGTTCGGGCTCGCTCCACCCACCGGGCAACAGCAGAGAAATGCGCAGGGCGCGCGGTCGCGCTGCGAGGGGGTCGTCGACGACGATGCCGTCGACGGTTTCGTTGGCCTTCGCGAGCAAATCGATGAGCGTGTCGCCCATGATCTGGAATGCGCGCAGCCGATCGTCCGTCAACGCCTGCAGATCGATGTCGGCCGACGGCGCCAGCGGCATCCCGGCCAGCTGCTCGCGCAGCGCATCGGTGTCCAGCCCGGCAATGCGACTGGCGAAGACCGGGAAGCCATCGTCGGTCTTGAGTTGAGCGTCGGGCGCGGCGCCCTTGCCTTCGGCGATGGCCGCGATCAATTCCTGCGCCGAAGCGCCGCCGGGCGCCCGCAAGCTCGAAGCCAGGACGCACACCCGAAACCGCGCTTCGTCGACGTCGGCTTTGTCGGCTTTGTCGGTGCGTTTCGGTGCAGCCCGGGTGGTGCCGGACGCGGCAAGAAGCACCGCCGCCGGCGCCGCGTTCGCGCGTCGCAGCAGCCACCAGGCCAGCAGCACGCCCAGAGGCAGAAGCCCCAGCCACAGCACCACATCGCCGGTGCCCGGCATGCGCGACGTGGACTGCCAATAGAAGAACACCAGCAGCCAGACTGCCGCGAAGACGCCGAGCACCCGCAGGGCCGGCTTGAGGAAGCGAATCATGTGCCGGTGACCGCTACTCGGAAGCCGAGTCGGGCTGGCCTGCGAGGAGCAGCGAACCGCATGCAGTCACATCGTGGTGTCGCGCCACGCGGCGGCCGTCGATTTCGACGTACGGACTGGCGGTGACGATCGGATTGACGCCATGCCCGGGGATCGGGCAAGACACCAGGTCACCGATGCACGCAACCCGACGCTCGTCGGTGAACGTGTTGTCGGACGCGGTGATGACGACACCGCCATGGTCGGTCTTGTCGCCCAACACAATGAATGGTCGTTCCATTTTTTTCTACTCCCTTGGCGCATGCCGGCGAAGCGCGGCAGCCCGCCGATGGTAGCTGCGATTCGCAGGGTGCCGCGTGCTGGGCGGCCGAGCGGGCCGTCGGCCGACTGGTGGAGGCCTTCAGCGCCCGCTCACCGAGCGCGGGATCCGCCTTGTCCAGCCTCGAAGCGCTCGGGTGCAAGGTGAAGGGCGGCGAGCAGCGTGCTCACCGCGGGCGTGGCCACCTGCGCCGGCTGCAGCGCCGACAGCAAGCGCGACAGTGTTTCGGCATGGGGCAGCAAGGGTCCGACGAAACGGGTGCCGTCGGCACCGGCCACCAGGAGGGTCGGGAAGGTCTCGACCTCGAAGTCGTCGGCAATGTCCGCGTGGTCCTCGATGTCGACCCAGGCAAAGCGGAAGTCGGGATTCGCACGTGCCACCTGCTCGAAGAGCGGCCGGTATTCTCGGCAGGCACCGCACCATTCGGCGCACAGGCACACGACCCACTGCCGTGGGTCGTCGGACACGCTGTTCACAGCACGTCCCGCAGGCACAGCGATCGCAGCGGGCCGCGGGTCCACAGGTTGTCGAGCGGTTGCGCGATCGGCATCAGCAGTTCCTTCAAGAGCGGTTCGATCGGGGTCGCGGGGTCGGCCAACAGCACGTAGCGCGGATCGGTGCCTGCCTGCTCTTCGGCCAGCAGCGCAATCCAGTCGAGCGCGACGAGCGTCTCCAGTACCGGCGCGAGCTGCAGCGCATCGACCTTCATGTGCGCCACCAGCGTGTTGGCGCCCAGCCCGCGCTGCGGCGTGTGCCGCGCGTCGGCCAGCAACTGGAGCGCCTCGACCGCCAGTTGCATCGGCCAGCCCGCCATGCCGCCGCGCCGCGCCACGCCGTTGAGCAAGCTCGGCAAGTAGGCGGCGATCACCGCGCCGAGCAGCACGATGACCCATGCGGTGTAAATCCAGATCAGCAGGATCGGCACGATGGCGAAGGCACCGTAGACCATCGAATAGGTGGGCACCAGGCTCAGGTAGTAGGCCAGCACCCGCTTGGCGATTTCGATGGCCGCCGCCACGAACAGGCCGCCGGCCCAGGCGTGTGACCAGCGGACCTGCGTGTTGGGGACGTAGTGATAGAGCGACGCCATGCCGAGCGCCAGCAGTGCGAACTCGAAGGTGTCGAAGAGCAGCTTGAGCACGGCACCGCCATCGCCCACCAGACCGCGCGACGCCGAGAACACATACGACGTGGTCGACAGGCTCACCGCAAGAATCAGCGGCCCGAGCGTGATCGCCGCCCAGTAGATCAGCACCCGCTGCGCGAAGGGCCGCGGCGAGCGCACGCGCCACACGTTGTTGAGCGTCTTGTCGATGGTGAGAAAAAGCGCGATCGCCGTGACGAGCAGCACCATCAACCCTGCGATCCCGAGGCCGCTGGCCTTGCTCGCGAACTGGTTGAGGTAGCCGAGCACCTGGCGCGCGATGTTGTCGGGAATCAGGCTGTCGATGAACCAGCGCTGCAGCCGGCCCTGCAGTTTCGAGAACATCGGGAACACGGTGAAAAGCGCGAGCGCCACCGTGAAGAACGGCACCATCGCGATGGTCGTCGTGAAGGTCAGGCTGCTGGCAGTGAGCCCGAGCCGGTCTTCCCGAAAACGCTCGCCCAGCACGGTCGCGGTGTTGCGCCACGGAAAGCGGGAAAGGTCCCCCAAATCTGGTGGCGATTCATGGCCGGTATCATGCCATCGGGTGTTTTGTCACCCTCTGATTGCCTCTGTGACCACACCCTCCCCCACTGTTGCCGCCACACGCTGGCTCGCCGTCGGCAGCCTCGTCGGCCTGATCGTGCTCGGGCTCGCCTGGGAACTGTGGCTGGCCCCGTTGCGGCCGGGCGGCTCGCTGCTCGCGCTCAAGGTGCTTCCGCTGGTCGTGCCGCTGGCGGGGCTCTTGAAAAACCGGATGTACACCTACCGCTGGGTCAGCCTGATGGTGTGGCTCTATTTCATCGAGGGCGTGGTGCGTGCCTGGAGCGATCGCGGCATTGGCCAGGTGCTTGGGCTCGTCGAAGTGGCGCTGTGCCTGGCCCTGTTCACCGCCTGCGCCTGGCATGTGCGTTCGCGACTGCGCGCCGCCGCGGCGCTGCGCCTTCTGGAGACCCCTGCATCGTGACCGCCCTGCTGCTGGATGAACTGCGCGCCATCGTCGGCGCACCGAACGTGTTGACCGAAGGCGACCTCACCGCCTGGGAACAGGACTGGCGCAAGCGCGAGCGCGGCAAGGCGCTCGCCATCGTGCGGCCTGCCAACACCGCGCAGGTGGCGGCCGTCGTGAAGGCCTGCGCTGCGGCCGGCACGGCCATCGTCCCGCAAGGCGGCAACACCGGCTTGGCCGTTGGATCGACACCGGACGATAGCGGCACGCAAGTCTTGCTCAGCCTGCAGCGCATGAACGCGATTCGCGCCATCGATCCAGCCAACCTGACGGTCACGGTCGAGGCCGGCTGCATCCTGCAAACGCTGCAGGAAGCGGCTGAAAAAGCCGGCTTCCTGTTTCCGCTCAGCCTGGCGGCGGAAGGCAGTTGCACCATCGGCGGCAATCTGGCGACCAACGCCGGCGGCACGCAGGTCGTGCGCTACGGCAACACGCGCGACCTGTGCCTCGGCCTCGAAGTGGTCACGCCGCAAGGCGAGGTCTGGGACGGCACCAGCGGCCTGCGCAAGGACAACACCGGCTACGACCTGCGCGACCTGATGGTCGGCAGCGAAGGCACGCTGGGCATCATCACGGCGGCCACCATGAAGCTGTACCCGCAGCCGGCCGCACGACTCACCGCGTGGGCCGCCGTGCCGTCGCTCGAACACGCCGTCACGCTGCTCGGCCTCGCGCACAAGCACCTCGGCTCGGGCCTGACCGGATTCGAGGTAATGGGCAAGTTCGCACTGAGCCTGGTCGACAAGCACATGCCGCAACTGCGCGTGCCCTTCATCGACGACGACGCAGCGCCGTGGTGCGTGCTGCTCGAAAATTCCGACAGCGAATCCGAACAGCACGCGCGCGCGCGTTTCGAGGCGCTGCTCGAAACTGCCTTCGAAGACGGCTGCGTGACCGATGCTGTGGTCGCCGAAAACCTCACGCAGGCGCACCAGCTCTGGCACATCCGGGAGAACATCCCGCTGGCGCAGGCCGAAGAGGGCCTGAACATCAAGCACGACATCTCGATCGCGGTGTCGCGGATTCCGGCCTTCGTCGCATCGACCGACGCGCTGCTGCAACGCGAGATTCCCGGCGTGCGGCTGGTCAATTTCGGCCATCTGGGCGACGGCAACCTGCACTACAACGTGCAGGCGCCGGTCGATGGCGATGCCAAGGCTTTTCTCGACGACGAAGAAGCGCGCGTCAACACGCTGGTGTACGACGCCGTGGCCGAATTCGGCGGCTCGTTCTCGGCCGAGCATGGCATCGGCGGGCTCAAGGTCGACAAGCTCGAAAAGCACAAGTCGCCGGTTGCGCTCGGCATGATGCGCGCCATCAAGCGCGGGCTCGACCCGCAGAACATCCTGAATCCGGGGCGCGTGCTTCGGTCACAAGGCCCATCGTCATGACCCGTCCCGTCCGCAAGCAATACGAAGACTTCATGCGCCATGTCGACACGACCGGCGTGGTCAAGAGCGACCGCACCGGCACCGGCACCAAGAGCGTCTTCGGCCACCAGATGCGCTTCGACCTGAACGAAGGTTTTCCGCTGGTCACGACCAAGAAGGTGCACGTCAAGTCGATCATCCAGGAACTCCTGTGGTTCCTCACCGGCTCCAGCGACAACAACTGGCTGCGCGAACGCGGCGTGACGATCTGGGACGAATGGGCGCGCGAGGACGGCGACCTCGGTCCGGTCTACGGCGTGCAATGGCGCAGTTGGCCGACGCCCGACGGCGGCCACATCGACCAGATCGCCGAAGTCATCAAGACGCTCAAGAGCAACCCGGATTCACGCCGCATCATCGTGAGCGCGTGGAACGTGGCCGAGCTCTCAAAGATGGCGCTGATGCCCTGCCACGCGTTCTTCCAGTTCTACGTGGCGCCGCCGCAAGCCGAAGGCCAGCGCGGCAAGCTCAGCTGCCAGCTCTACCAGCGCAGCGCCGACATTTTTCTCGGCGTGCCTTTCAACATCGCGAGCTATGCGCTGCTCACGCACATGGTCGCGCAGCAGTGCGACCTGGACGTCGGCGACTTCATCTGGACCGGTGGCGACTGCCACATCTACAGCAATCACGCCGAGCAGGTCGCACTGCAACTGAGCCGCGAACCCCGCGCGTACCCGACGCTCGTGATCCAGCGCAAGCCCGATTCGATCTTCGACTACCAGTACGAAGACTTCGCGTTTGAAGGCTACGACCCGCATCCGGCCATCAAGGCGCCGGTGGCGGTATGACCATGCGCATCAACCTGATCTATGCGCGCGCGGCCAATGGCGTGATCGGCAAAGACGGCGCCATGCCCTGGCACCTGCCCGAAGACATGGCGCACTTCAAACGCCAGACCGCCGGCGCGCCGGTCATCATGGGCCGCAAGACCTGGGACTCGCTTCCGCCGAAGTTCCGGCCGCTGCCCGGACGCACCAACATCGTGGTGACGCGCCAGGCCAGCCTGGTGGCAGAGGGTGCGCAACGCGCATCCGGCCTGCGCGAAGCGCTTTCGATGTGCGAGCGCACGCGTGCGCCGGAGGCATGGGTGATCGGTGGCGCGCAGATCTACGCGGAAGCCGCGCCGCTCGCGCAGCGCGCCATCGTGACCGAGATCGCACGCGACTTCGACGGCGATGCCTTTGCACCGACGCTCGACGCGCAGTGGCGCGAGACGGCGCGTGTGTCCCATGTCTCTACCAACGGCCTGCCGTTCAGCTTTGTGACCTACGAACGGACAGACTGAGGGCGGTCTCAGGTGGAAAGCGCTGCAAGCTGCAGCCGCAGCATGTCGTTTTCAGCAGTGAGTTCCGCCACCCGGCGCCGCAGGTCGGCAATCTCCAATGCTGGACCGTCGCCGTGTGGTGACGGCGCCGCGGACGCACTGGCCGGAACAGTCTGTTCGCGCGCGAGACGCTTCGCTTCGCGCACCCGCTTGGCGGCTTGCTTCAGTTCGCCTTTGCCGGCGGCCGCTGCCGCAATTTGCTCATGCGCCGGCAGCGTGGCAACCGCTGCGGCGGCGTTGATCGAAATCGTGCCCGACTTCACCGCTGCGACGAGTTCGGGCGAAGCCTGCTTCTGGATCTTCTCGATCATCACGACCTGGTTGCTGCTCAGCCGCGCCGCCCTGGCGATCGCTTCGCGGCTGCTCATGGCGGTCGCGTCGGCATCACCGGACGTGGACGCATCGGCGCGCGATCGCCGCAACGCCACGATGTCCTTCTTGCGCAGCGCCAGGACGCCGCGCTGAAAATCGGAAACGCTGCGCCGCCCGAGATGCTGGTCGATCATCCAGAGATGCACGTCCTCGGTCGACTGGAACCGCGTGTTCTGCGTCGTCTGAAACGGCAGCCCATGCTTCTGGCAGATGCCGTACCGGTTGTGCCCGTCTACCAACACATCGCCCCACAGAACCAGCGCGTCGCGGCAGCCTTCGGCCAGGATGCTGCGTTCCAGTGCCGCATGCTCGTCGTCGGTGAGCGGATCGATGTAGGTTTTGAGTTCTTCGTCGACGGAGATGTTCATGCAGCGAATGCAGGCAAAAAAGGGGAAGGAGCGGTGGCCCAAACGACAAAAAGGGCTAGCAGATCAAGATCTGCTAGCCCTTTTGCTAACTGGCGGAGCGGACGGGACTCGAACCCGCGACCCCCGGCGTGACAGGCCGGGGGTCAGTGAGCATCCATGCGGGTTTGCGGCCGATGAGTATTCCAAAACGTAGCAAATTTCTGCAATTGTCCGCAGGAAGACGTCGGAAGTATTCCAAAAGGCAGCATCAGGGACGTCGATTTTATAACCTCCGCAATGGGGGTGACGATTGCCTATTTGCTCGTAGGCCCGAGCTCTGATTTACAGACCGGTAGTGCCTGGTTTTTGCAGTGCTCCCCTGCAGCTGGTGCTCTGGCAGTCAGCAGGCCGTTCTCACAACGTCTCACATCAGTGCCTCTGATCTCGGCGCGAATCCGGCGTGCGTTGTATGCACGCGGCGCTCCGGCAGAGCGTCTCGATGGGCGCTAATCATGATCACGCTCGCTTCCACGGCGAGCCGAATTTCGTTGCTTATTCCGGTTACCCCCACAAGCGACGCGATGCATTGCTCGGCGCCCTGCTTCTGAAATGGCCAGTCAAGCTGCCCTGCCAGCGTGACCCAGCCGTTCTCGACCTCGACGTAGACAGAGCCGACCGGCAGGTAGGTGATCCACTCGATCACGTCCTGGGCGGAACGGGCGATGTCGGCATCCACGCGCACACTCTCCTCGCCCAGTTCGACCGCGAGCTCACCCACCAGCGCGGCCACCCCCGCGACGCGTTCGATGACATGCCGCGCTCGCCACTTCTCGGTGTAGGTCGCTACACGGCCGCTCCAGGAGATCACCCCCGCGCGGGCGTCGATCTCGATGAAGGTCGCGTCGACGGAGGGCTCCCAGGCCAGTTCGGCCAGCACATCGCGCCGGAGTCGGGCATCTGTTTTCTTCATTGCATTGCGCCTCGTGTTGCAAAGCCGGAGCATCGCGCGCGCGACAGGCCGGGTCTGTGCGCTGCCACACCAAGCGCACCGGCACGCTGTTTCACCAGCACCACGGGTTGCCGTGCCGTCGCGAGCACGCGCTGCGCCACCGACCCCATGAGCAGGTCGGCGAAGGCGCCGCGTCCCTTGGCGCCCAGCACGATGAGGTCGTACTTTCCGGTGTTCGCGCAATCGACGATCTCCTTGGCCGATCAGTTCGGCAGCGTATTGACGGCCCGCAACGCGTGCTTCGAACCGTCAGTGGCGACGAGCATTTTCATGGTCTTCTTTCGGAGTGGATCGGGGTTCGGGAATGAAAGGCGCGGCTGGCCCACTTGCGCAGCTCGCCGTACCAGACCACCACGCTGGCCATGACGACGCACAGCGCCCATTGCTGCGCAGACAGGGGCGCAGTGCCGAAGGCCCGGTTGAGAAAGCCAAGATGGACCACGGCCACCTGCAGCACGACCGCGAGCGCGACGGCGCCCCAGAGCCAGCGGTTGACGAAGAGCTGCGAGAAGGCGCTGCGGCGATCGGAGCGCGCGTTGAAGCAATTGAAGAGCTGCGCCAGCACCAGCACGGTGAAGCCTGCGGTGCGCGCGGTGGTCAGGTCCTGGTGGCCCTCGACCATTCCGCCCGGCAGAAGGATGTCGATGGTCAGTAGCGTCACGAGCGCGATCACCAGACCGACCTGGAGCACTTCGGACCCCATGCGCGCATCGATCACCCGTTCGCCGCGCGCACGCGGCTTGCGTGCCATCACGTCGTCGGTCGGCGGATCGATGCCCATCGCCAAGGCAGGGCCGGTGTCGGTCACGAGGTTGATCCAGAGAATCTGCGTGGCGAGCAGGGGCAGCACCACGCCACCGCCCGTGCCGGCCAGGCCCAGCACGCCGGCCCCGACGACGCCCAGGAACACGGTGAGCACCTCCCCCATGTTGGACGAGAGCAGGTAGCGCAGCGCTTTGCGGATGTTGTCGAAGATGCTGCGGCCTTCGCGCACCGCCTCGACGATGGTCGCGAAGTTGTCGTCCACCAGGATCATCCGCGCGGCCTCGCGCGTCACTTCGGTGCCGGTCATGCCCATGGCGATGCCGATGTCCGCCGCCTTGAGCGCCGGCGCGTCGTTGACGCCGTCGCCCGTCATCGCGACCACGTTGCCCGCGGCCTGCAGCGCGGCGACGATGCGCAGCTTGTGCGCCGGCGCCACCCGAGCGAAAACCGAGGTCTTGCGCACCGCCTCGGCGAAACCCGCCTCGTCGAGTGCATCGAGTTGCAGACCCGTCAGAGCGACGGCGCCTTCCGCGACGATGCCGAGGTCTTCAGCGATGCGGGTCGCGGTGCGCGGATGGTCGCCAGTGATCATGACCACGCGGATGCCGGCGCGCTGCGCCTCACGGATCGCCACCGCCACCTCGGCACGCGGCGGGTCGATGATGCCGACCGTGCCGACGAAGACGAGGTCGTCTTCAAGGACCTCGAGCCCTTCGCGGGGCGTGGGCGCATCGCCCCCTCGCGTCATCGAAGCGGATTCCTGCGCGGTCAGTGGCCGATAGGCCACGGCCAGCGTGCGCAGCGCGGCATCGGACAGCGCGTCGACATCGGCCACGATGCGCGCACGCATTGTGGCGTCCAGCGGCTTCACGTCCATACCGACGCGCACACGCTGGCACCGCGACAACAGCACGCCGGGCGCGCCCTTGGCCACGAGCATGAGCTGGTCGCCGTGCGTGTGATCGCGCTCGATCGTCGACATCATCTTGCGTTCGGACGTGAAAGGCATCTCGGCGACGCGCTCGAAGCGCTTCTTGCGCTGCGCAGTCAGCCCCATCTTGCGTTCGGCGACGAGGAAGGCGGCCTCGGTCGGATCGCCCTGGATCGTCCATGCGCCGCCTTCACCCTGGTGCAGCTGCGCATCGCCGGCCAGACTGCCGCCCGCCAGCACGACGGTCTGCTCTTCGCGCAACGGCCCGGCCTGCAGCTCGGCGCCGTCGAGCTCCACACGGCCCTCCGGCACATAGCCGGCGCCCGTGATGCGCGTGGTGCCCGAAGCCGTCACCACCCGCTCGATGGTCATCTCCGCGCGCGTGAGCGTGCCGGTCTTGTCGGTGCAGATGATCGACGCTGCGCCCAGCGTTTCGACCGACGACAGCTTCTTCACGATGGCCTTGTGCCTGGCCATGCGCTGCACCCCCATGGCCAGCACCACCGACAGGATGGCGGGCAAGCCCTCCGGCACGGCCGCCACCGCGAGCGACACGCCGAGCAGCAACACGGCGACGACCTCCGCCGCGGTGGGGTGGCCGGACACCAGCAGGATCGTCGCCACCACCACGGCGGCGATCACCAAAACCGCGATGCCCAGCACGCGACCGATGCGCGCCACCTCGATGCCGAGCGGCGTCGGCGCCTCGACCGTGGCGTCCAGCATGCCGGCGATCGCGCCCATCTCGGTCTGCATGCCGGTGGCGGTGACGACCGCACGGCCGACGCCCTGGGCGACGGCGGTGCCCTTGAACACCATGTCGAGACGGTCGCCCAGCGCGCCGGGTTCGGCCAGCGTCGCAGGGTCCTTCTGTACCGCCTCGCTCTCGCCCGTGAGCGAAGCCTCGAGTACGCGAAGGGAAGATGCCTCGATCAGACGCGCATCGGCGCCGACGGCATCGCCCTCGGCTAGCACCAGGATGTCGCCGGGCACCAGCTCGGCACTGGGGACCCGGAAAGTCCGGCCGTCGCGGACGACGGACGAAGTCACTGCCGTCATGCGGGCCAGCGCGGCCACGGCATCCGCGGCCTTCGCCTGCTGCACGAAGCCGAGCACCGCGTTGAGCAACAGCACCGTCGCGATCACCAGTGCGTCGAGCGGCCAGCCCACGAAACCCTCGAGCGCCCAGGCACCGAGCGCCACCGCGATGGCGAACCCGAGCAGGTAGACCAGCGGATCGCGG
Source organism: Variovorax sp. PAMC 28711 (assembly GCF_001577265.1). Lineage (NCBI taxonomy): Bacteria > Pseudomonadati > Pseudomonadota > Betaproteobacteria > Burkholderiales > Comamonadaceae > Variovorax > Variovorax sp. PAMC 28711. Next base: position 662,974 of record NZ_CP014517.1, read on the forward strand.
AACTGGGCCAGCACCCGTCGCCACGTGGGCACGGGCGGCGCGGCGCGCAGCGCGTTGCGCCCGTGCTCGGTCAGCCGCTGCGCGGCCTGCTGCGCAGAGAGCCCACGCGCCGCATCGACCGAGAGCGACTGCAGCACCCGCTCGGCCGACTGCACGGAGGGATCGCCGGCAGACCCTTCTGCACCGTCAGCGGCCATCCGGCCCGACAGGTTGGGCGCGCGCCACGGGCGCCACCATCGGCGGATAGCGATAGAAGCGCTCGTTCAGGTAGCGCGACACGGCCTGGATGTCGCTCTCGTTCCAGCCCAGCCCCGAGGCATCCTGCCAGCGGCGCACCTGGAACATGAGGGACGACCAGTCGGTGGCGGCCTTCTTGTCGCGCCAGTGCATCTCGGTCGTATGACAGGTGACGCAATGGGTCGAATAGAGCAGCTCGCCCCGGCCCTGGCTCTGCGCCGGGGCCTGCAGCGGGGTCTGCATCGGCGTCTGTGCGCGAACTGCAAGCACCGGGGCGAGAGCACCCAGCAGCGTGGCCATGGCCAGGGCACCGGTGCGGCGGAATCGGGAATGCGGGTTCATGCGTGGGCTCCTTAGCGACGGTCGGAAAGCCGCCGTACCCTTCACCATGCCGCGGCATCCGCCGCCCGTCTGTGCGCTGGCGAACGTGCGGCGTCAGCCCGTCAGGCGACCGTCGACCACCTCGATGGTCTTGTCGCAGCGAGCGGCCAGTGCGGGGTTGTGCGTCACGAACAGAACCGTGGTGCCCTGCTCGGTATTGAAGCGGCGCAGCAGCGCGAAAACCTCGTCCGCACTTTGGGTGTCGAGGTTGCCGGTGGGCTCGTCGGCCAGCAGCACCGCCGGGTTCATCGCGAGGGCGCGCGCGACTGCCACGCGCTGCTGCTGGCCGCCGCTCAGGTTGCCGGCCAGGTTGTCCTGCCAGCGCGTGAGGCCCACGTTGGCGATCAGCGCCAGCGCACGCTGGCGCATCGCCTCGTTCGGGAACTCTGCGGCGCCCAGCATCGGCATCATCACGTTCTCGAGCGCGGTGAACGCGGTGATCAGGTGGTGGTACTGGAACACGAAGCCGATCGAATGCCCGCGCAGTCGGGTGAGGGCATGGTCGTCCAGCGTGGTGGTTTCCTCGCCGCACACCCGCACCGTGCCCGCGGTCGGCCGGTCGAGCAGGCCGACGATGTTCAGCAGCGTGCTCTTGCCCGAGCCCGATGGCCCGACGATGGCGCAGAACTGGCCGCGCCGGATTGTCAGGTCGATGCCGTGCAGCACCTCGGTCTCGATCGGCGTGCCGAGGTTGTAGGCCTTGCGCACGCCGCGCAGCTGCACCACGTCATCCACGGATGGCCACCACGGGGTCGAGGCGCGCAGCACGGCGTGCCGGCGCGAAGGCCGCGGCCAGGCCGGTGAGCATGGCAAGCAGCAGCGCATAGACGAACAGCATCGGCTCCAGCGCCAGCGCGAACAACGGCGTGCCGTCTGCATTGAGTGCGGTGCGTTGCCACAGCACGAGGATGCCGGCGCCCAGCAGGCAGCCCGCCACCGACCCCGCCAGCCCGAGCAGCCCGCCCTGCAGGAGGAACATCCGCATGATCTGCGCCTGCGAGATGCCCATCGCGCGCAGGATGCCGATCTCGCGCGCCTTCTGCACCACCACCACGGCCATCACGCTGGCGATGCCGAACGCGACCGACAGGCCGACGAAGAAGCGGATCGCCGTGTTGGCCAGCGTCTGCGCGTTCACGGCGCTGAAGAACTCCGCGTTCGTCTTGATCCAACTGTCGGCCTGGACCCCCGTGGAGGCGGTGATCCGCTGCGCGATGCGCTCGGCGGCATAGACGTCCTCCACCGTCACCTCCAGGCTGGTGACGCCACCCGGCAGCCCGAGCAGGCTTTGCGCGGTGCGCAGCGCGACGAAGGTGTTGCGTGCGTTCGCGCCCTTGTTGCCAAGATCGAAGATGCCGGTGATGGTGAGCGTCAGCGCGGCGCCCGTGGCGTCCGACCCGGTGGCGCTGGTCGCGGTCGACAGCCGCAGCTTGTCGCCCACCTGCAGGCCGAGGTCGTCCGCCAGTTCGGTGCCGATGAGGATGTCGCTCGTCGTCAACTGCGCACGGCCGCGCACGATCTTCGAGGCCAGGTCGACGATTCGGAAGTACTGCGCCGGCTCCACGCCCGCCACCGACACCGCGCGGTTGGCGTTGCCCCGCACCACCAGCGCGGAGCCGCCGGCCACCGAGGCCACCACCTTCAGCTCGGGCATGGTGCGGATCTGCGCCATCACCGACTGCCACTGGTCGATGGACTTGAGCCGCTGCAGCGGCGGCTGGACGATGGCGCCTTCCACCTCACCCGGCGCTGCATGCGCGCCCATGCGCAACGGGCGCGACACCTCCTTGGGCGGCAGCAGTTCGATGTGCGCCTGCGCCGACAGCACCCGCCGGATGAAGTTGCCTTGCAGCCCGGCCATGAGCGCGGACATGAACACGATCACGGCCACGCCGATCGCCACGCCCGCCATGATGAACACCGTCTGCAAGCGGCCTTCGCGCAAGAAGCGAATCGCGAGGATCCATTCGAAGGGCAGCAGCGGGTTGAACATCGCACTCAGGGGTTGGCGACCGCGGCGGCCCGCACGCGCGCACCGGCCGCTGCACTGGCGGCCACGGGCACCACGCGGTCCCCTTCGGCGAGGCCTTCGAGCACCTCGGCCACGCCGCCGCTGCGCAGGCCGATGCGCAGCGCCCGCCGCACCGCGTGGCGCCCCTCGATGCGCAACACCCAGGGCGCCGCGCCGTCCGCGTCGTGCAACGACGTCGCCGGCACGACCAGTGCGGCGGGGCGGCGCGCCACTTCGATGTCGACCGAGACCGTCATGTCCTGCTTGAGCACCGGCGGCGGCTGCGGCACGTCGAGCTTGACCTCGACGGCGCCGGTCTGTGCGTTGACGCCCGGGTTCACATAGGAAAGCACCGCGTCGAAGCGTTCCTGCGGGTACGCGTCGGCCGACACCCGCGCCGGCTGGCCGAGCGCCAGCAGGCGCAGGTTCTTCTCGTCGATCTGCACCACCAGCTGGGTGCGACCCGCAGGCGAGAGCGTCATCAGCACCTTGCCGGGCTGCACCACGTCGCCCGGCTCGACGCTGCGGCCGATGAGCGTGCCGGCCAGCGGCGCCACGATCACCGCGTAGCCGGCACGGGCCCGCGCCGCATGGGCATTGGCATCGGCCGACGCCACGTCCGCAACCGCGAGCGCCGTGTCGCTGCCGGTGCGGCCCAGGCTGTCGAGCTGCATCTGCGCCGATCGCACTTCGGCGTCCGCGAGCTCGGCCACCTTGCGTGCGTCGTCGAGGGCGGCGCGGCCGACGAAGCCCTGCGCGAACAGGGCCTGGCTGCGTCCGAGCGAGGTGTTGGCGTTGACGAGCGCGGCCTGTGCCTGGCGCACCGACTGCGCGCCGACCGGTGCCTGCACCTCGCGCAGCCGCCGCAGCCGGGCCTGCGCCTGCGCCGCTGCCGCATCGGCCTGCGCGGTGGCCGCGGCCAGTTCGGCCGACTCCAGGCTGATCAGCAACTGGCCCGCATGCACCCGCTCGCCCTCTTCCACCGGTACCTGCTGCACGGTCCCGGTGATCTGCGCGCCGATGTCCACCCGGTGCGGCGCCTCGACGCGCCCGCTGGCCACCACGGTCTGCACGAAGTCGCGGCGCACCACCGCATCGACGGGCACGACGGGCCCCTGCCACCAGCGCCAGCCGAGCACCGCGCATCCCGCGAGGACGAGCAGCGCCGCGCCGATGGCCCACCGATGCTGGCGCCACCACGATGGCGCGGGCGGGACCGGCGGCTGGTCGCTCACGTCCGCAGCCGGGCGCAGGTGGCGCGCGCGGCATCGCGCACGGCACGCAGGTCGCTGCCGACCAGATCGACCGGCAGGTGCCCGCCCAGCACTTCGTGCGGCTCGGCGAACCAGCAGGCCACAGCCCAGCCGTCCAGCGCGTCGGGCAGTTCGAGCCGCACCGCCTGCGGCGCGAAAGCCACAGAGAGGTCCGCCGGATCGAACTGGAACATCGGGAGCCACAGGCTTCCACGCCAGCCGAACCCGAAGACCTGCCGCGACACGATCAGCCGAGCCAGCGTGACCAGGTCGCCGCGCCGATGGTCCTTCATCATTTCGCTCATCGCGTCGCCCGGTGCGGTACCGCCCGAGGCACGGAACGCCTTGAGCAGGTGCAGGAAGGCCCGCGTGCCCGGTGCGGCGGGCGTCGATTCGAAACAGGGCGGCGGCGCCGAAGCGATGCGGGTCGAAGGCGCTGATTGCACGGCGTTCATGGGGGCCTCGGCGTTGTGGCGTGGTGCCGCATGCTCGCGCCCTGCGGGCCGCGGGTCTGTGCGCTGCCGAACCCACCCCTGCCTGTATGGTGTGTCGGGTGAACACCTCTTCCCTCCTGGCCGCGGCCGCTGCTCGCGTCGCGACCCTGCAGGCGTCGCTCACGGTCCGCGACGGCGCGCCGGCGAAGCTGATCGAAATCCACATCTCCTGGCTGCTGCTCGGCCAGTCGACGGCCTACAAGCTCAAGAAGCCCTTGCGCCTGCCCTTCCTCGACTGCACGACGCTGGCCGCGCGCCAGCGCTTCTGCGAAGAGGAACTGCGGCTCAACCGCCGCCTGGCGCCTTCGCTCTACCTCGACGTGGTGCCGATCTGCGACGACGGCCACGGCGCCACTTTCGGCGGCCCGGGCGAAGCGGTCGATGCCGCGGTCTGCATGCAGCGGTTTCCGGATGGCGCCTTGTGGCGCGAGATGCTGCGGGCCGGCACGCTGGCCCCGCACCACGTCGACGCGCTGGCGCAGACCCTCGCCGCCTTCCACCACGATGCCGCAGTGGCGCCCGCGGGCAGCGCATTCGGATCGCCCGCGGCGCACGAGAAAGTGCTGCACGGCCTGCGCGAAACGGTCGCCACGCCGACGCTGGCCGCGTGGTTGGAGGCGCAACTCGCGACCCTCGCGCCCTGGTGGACCGCACGGCAACGCGACGGCCGTGTGCGCGAATGCCACGGCGACCTGCACCTGGGCAACGTGCTGCAACTCGACGGCGACGCGATCGCGTTCGACGGGATCGAGTTCGACGCCGCACTGCGCTGGACCGACGTGGTCGACGACATCGCCTTCCTCGCCATGGACCTGCTCGCGCACGACCGCCGCGCGCTGGCCTTCCGCTTTCTCAACGCCTACTTTTCAGCGAGCGGCGACTACGACGCCCTGCCCGGCCTGCGATTCGCCATGGTGTGCCGCGCGCTGGTCCGCGCGCAGGTGACCACGCTCGCCGCGCAGCAGGGCGTGCACGCCGTCGAGGGTTGCGACGCGGCCGCGTACACGGCGCTCGCCGAAGCGCTGTCGCGCAGCACCGACCCGCGGCTCGCCATCACCCACGGCCTCCCGGGGTCTGGCAAGAGCTTCGTCTCGCAAGGCGTGCTCGAGGCGGCCGGTGCGGTCTGCGTGCGTTCCGACGTCGAGCGCAAGCGCCTGTTCGGGCTCGACGCGCTGGCCTCGTCCCGCGACCATGTGCCCGCAGGCATCTACGACCCGGCGACCACGCGCCGCACCTACGCGCGCCTGCAAGCGGTGGCCGACACCGCCCTGCAGAGCGGCTGGCCGGTGATCGTCGACGCGGCGTTCCTGCGCCATTCGGAGAGGGCCGCGTTCGCCGACCTTGCCGCATCGCGACGCGCACCCTTTGCCATCTTCGATTGCCGGGCGGCGCTGCCGCTGCTTCGCCAACGCATCCAGTTGCGCATGGCCGCCGGCGCGGACCCTTCGGAGGCCGATCTGTCGGTGCTCGAGAAGCTGGCGGGCGTGGATGAGCCACTGCAGGGGATGGAAGCCGCCGCCGCCATCGTGGCGGACGCCGCCGCGATGGCCGCACCGGAGAGCCTGGCCCGGCAGTGGCTCGAGGCCGCCTGACCGCACGACGTGCAGCCGCGCGGTGGGCTATCCCTCGTGGACTGCGGCGCGATCGAAGCGGGACAACACCGCCACGATCAGCACCGCCGCCACGGGACCGGCGAACGGATGCAGCAGGGACGCGAGGATGGGCGCCACCAGGATCAGGTGCCGAAGGCCCCAGCTGTAGAGCAGCCCCGCGCGCCGCACATAGGCCGCGCCGGCGGGGGCCCAGCGTTGCCGCGCCTCCGATTCCAGCGGCATCCCGCTGATGAAGCCCGCATGGTTGTAGTAGCGCACCGCCATGGCCGAGCAGACCAATGACGCGAACAGCAAGGTGAGCAGCAGCAGCTCGAGTACGAGCCGGGGCGTGAGGCGTGGCAATGCGGCCGCTTCACCCAGGCTCACATGCAGCGACGGCGCCGCGAGCGTGACCGTGCCCATGAGGCCGAGCACCGCGGTCGAGGCCGTCATGGTGGCCGACATCAGCGCGTTGCGCAGGGTCTGCACCGACAGCAGCTCGGACCCCCCGTGCAGCGACACCGCAGCGAACCAGTCCTCACGCAATGCGGCATGCGCGGTACGCGCCATGCGGTCCGGCCGGCGTCGCTGCGCCACGGCCACTGCGGCCTCGTAGCCGAACAGCAGCACGAAGGTGACCAGCGTGGACAGCCAGACCGTGTCGACGTTCATCGTCGGGCCTCAGGCGGCACGCGGCTGCAACGCCTGGCGGCGGCGCTCCAGCAGCTCGAAAACGCCCATGCCCGCCAACATCGCGAGCACGAACGCGAGCGCCTTGGCCTGCCCCATGCCGAGCGCGACCAACCCGGGGCCCGGGCAGAAGCCCGCCACGCCCCAGCCGATGCCGAACAACACGCTGCCGAGGACCAGGCGGCGGTCGATGTCGCGCGCAGTGGGCAGCTTCATGGCCGCGCCGAGCAGCGACACCGAGCGCTTCCTGGCCACCGCGAACGCGATCGCGGCGACCGCGATCGCGCCGCCCATCACGAACGCGAGCGACGGGTCCCATGCGCCGGCGAGATCGAGGAACCCCAGCACCTTGGCCGGGTTGGCCATGCCGGAGAGGATGAGGCCCAGTCCGAAGACAAGGCCCGAGAGCAGGGAGACGAAAACGGTGGTCATGGGATTCCTCAGAGACCGAACAGGTGACGCGTCACGAACACCGTGACGAAGCCGGCCGCCATGAAGGTCACCGTGGCGACCATGGAGCGCGGCGACAGGCGCGCCAATCCGCACACACCGTGGCCGCTGGTGCAGCCCGCGCCGTAGCGGGTGCCGACGCCTACCAGCAGCCCTGCGGCCACCAGCGCGCCGAACTGCGCATCGATCCGAGGGGTCGGCAACACGGCGAACAGGCCGTAGACCACGGGCGCGCCGACCAGGCCGATCACGAAGGCCGCCCGCCAGGCCACGTCGCCGCCGACCGGTCTGAACAGCCCGCCGAGGACGCCGCTGATGCCGGCGATCCGTCCGTTGAGCAACACGAACATCGCCGCAGCGAGGCCGATGAGCACCCCGCCCGACAGGGCCGACCAGGGGGTGAATGCATTCCATGCAATCGTCATCATTTTTCCTTGGGACAGTAGAGACGGTAGAGCACCGCGAGGATCTCGAGCAGGTCGGGATCGACCACGCTGTAGAAGATGTTCTTGCCTTCGCGGCGGGTGTTGACCACGCCTTCGTTGCGCAGCACGCCCAGTTGCTGGGAGAGGGTCGGCTGCCGGATGCCGAGCTGCACCTCGAGTTCGCTCACGCACATCTCGCCTTGCGAAAGCTGGCACAGCAACAACATGCGTTCCACGTTGGCGAGCAGCTTGAGCGCGCCGACCGCCTTGTCGGCTGCAAGACGAAGTGTTTCGGGGTCGAGCGCCGGAGGCGAGGCTGCTTTCATGAGTCGATCGAAGTGTTAAAGAAGTTGCTTCATTATATTCATAGATATATTATTTTTCAATAGATTAAAAATCACGAAAGCGAGAACCCGCCATGAACCACCGCGCCATCACCCAGGCCTTCTTCGACCCCGGGACCTGGACCGTCACCTACCTCGTGTGGGACCCTGCGACCCTGCGCGCCGCCGTCATCGACCCCGTGCTCGACTACGACTTCAAGTCGGGCCACACCGCGAGCGCGTCGTCGGACAAGGTCATCGCCTGCGTGGAGCGCCACGCGCTGCAGGTCGACTGGATCCTCGAGACCCACGCCCACGCGGATCACCTCTCGGGCGCGCGCTACCTGCAGGAGCGCCTCGGCGGCAAGATCGCCATCGGCGAGAACATCCGTGTCGTGCAGGCCACCTTCAAGAAGCTCTACAACCTGGAGCGCAGCTTCCTGCCCGATGGCAGCCAGTTCGATCACCTGTTCAAGGACGGCGAGACCTTCATGATCGGCAGCATCGAGGCCCGCGCCTTGCTGGTGCCCGGCCACACACCGGCCGACATGGCCTACCTCATCGAGGACGCCGTGTTCGTCGGCGACACCCTCTTCATGCCGGACGTCGGCAGTGCACGCGCCGACTTCCCCGGCGGCGATGCCCATCAGCTGTACGGCTCGATGCGGCGGCTGCTCGCCCTGCCGCCCGAGACCCGCATGTACGTGTGCCACGACTATCCGCCGGCCTCGCGTGCGGCGCACTGGGAAAGCACCGTCGCCGAGCAGCGCGCACACAACGTCCATGCACACGACGGCATCGGCGAAGACGAATTCGTGGCGATGCGGCAGGCACGCGACGCCACGCTCGATGTGCCCACGCTGATCCTGCCGTCCATCCAGGTCAACGTGCGCGCCGGTCACCTCCCGCCGACCGACGAGAACGGGGTCTCCTACCTGCGCATTCCGCTGAATGCATTGCCGGTTCACGGCGCGGTGCCTGCGCCCACGCGCACGCCGCAGTGAAGAGTCAGCGCGCCGCCCCTGGCCCTGCGAGTGTGTTCACGGCCGGCGGCAGCGGCTTCAAGTCGAGGCTGTAGCGCACCTGGGTGGCGTCGTCCGGGTCGGGCTCGTGGCGCAGGCCCATGTGCGCGGCGAACCGGCGCATCAGTTCGTTGTCCCATGCGTCGCTGGAGTACATGTTGCGCAGGCCGCGCTGGCGGGCGGTCGCGATCAGGTGCTCCATCAGCAGCGTGCCGAGGCCCTTCTGCTGCCACGCGTCGGCCACGGTGACCGCGAACTCGCAGTCCTTGCCGCCCCGGTCGGCGCTGAAGCGGCCCACGCCAATCGGCGCTTCGCGCGAGCCGGTCACCGTCACCGCCACGAAGGCCGCATCGGTCGCGGGGTCGAGCACCGTCAGCTGCTTGAGCAGCGCTTCGCTCGGCGTCTTCATCGTTTCGAGAAAGCGGAAACGTCGTGCGACCGGCGACAACGCTTCGATGAAGCGACGCTCCATTTCGGCGTCCTGCGAATGCAGCGGGCGAATGAGCACCCGGTCGCCGCCGCGGATGATGCGCACCCAGCCTTCGGTTTGAACGTCGGTCATGGCGGGCGCCTCAATCGGTCACGACCATGTGGTCGATCACGCGCTGCACGCCCGGCGTGCTCCAGGCGGTGCGGCGCGCCAGTGAGCGCTCCGACCAGCTGTGCACCGTGCCCGCGAGCGTCACGTCCGACCCATCGATCGCCACCGTGATGTCGCGCGCCGCCGCATGGGCGCGGCGCTGCAGCGCGGTCTCGATGTCGTCCTTCACGGCGCTCATCGCCACCTTGGCCTTGAGCACGATCTGGTCGCTCACGCCCGTCACGCCCATGAGCGAGCGCACGCCCGACTCTGCGCCCTCCTTCTGGAACGCCCAGTCGACCTGGCCGCTCAGGGTGATCCATCCGTTCTCGACGAGCACCTTGACCGCGTCCTTGGGCAGGTAGGTCATCCACTCGATCACGTTCTCGGCCGAGCGCGCGATGTCGGCATCGGTGCGCGTGTTGCTGTCGGGCAGCTTGACGTCGATCTCGATGGCCAGCGCCTTGACGCCGCTCACGCGCTGGGCCGCGCGCTCGGCCTCCCACTTGGCATTAAAGCTCTCCACGTGGCCGGCGAGCGTCACGATGCCCTCGTGCACCTCGACGCCGATCGCCGCGGCATCGACCGAGGGCTCCCACGCGAGTTCGGCGAGCACGTCGTGCTGGATCTGGCTGTCGGTCTTGGTCATAGCGTTTCGTCCTGGTTGCAAAAACATCAGCTTGCGCGGCGGACGGCCCGCGGGTCTGTGCGGTAACGCACCGGTCGGACTCCGATCAGAGGTAGCGCGCTTCCTGCAGGTCGATCTCGCGCACCATCCGACCCTGCGCCGCTTCCGTGATCCGGCGGTCGCGACCGCGCTGCAGGACCTGTTCGCGCTCCGCGCGCAGCCCGAGCAGCCGCAACTGACGATCGACGGCGTCCGCCGCGTGGCGGCGCGCAGCGGTGGCGCCTTCGGCGGGGTCGGGATCGATCCGCTGGCGGTACATGGCGATCAGACGGGCGGTCGTTGCGGCGTACGGGTCGGCGGCGCTGCCGGCATCGCCCGACACCAGTGCCAGGCGAGCTGCCTGCGCGCGTTCGAGCGCCACGATGGCGGCTTCGGCCGCACCCGCCCGGGCCCGGTCCTCCTCGACGACGTGCGAAGCCTCGGGCAACGCCACACCCCGGAGCGCGCGCGGCAGCAGCACCGTCGCGGCGACGAGCGACATCAGGATGACCCCCGCCGCCAGCGCGATCGCCAGGTCGCGCGCCGGAAACGGAGCGCCATCGCCCAGCAGCAGCGGCAGCGTCATCACGCCCGCGAGCGTGACCGCCCCGCGCACCCCTGCGAGCGACATGGCGGCCACCACGCGCCAGCGCTGGCCGTGCGAGATGGGCGTGAGCGACTGCATGCCGAAGAAGGTGACCATCATCGAAGTCCAGACCCACGCGAAGCGCAGGCCCGCGAGGGCCACGACGATGCCAAGCACGTACACGCCGAGCCACCACGGATTCTGGTGCCCGGTGAGCCGCACCGTCTCGCCGGCCCCCGCCACGATGGAAGGAATCTGCTCCCCGAGCAGCACGAACACGCTGCCGTTCGCCACCAGCTGCAGCGTGTACCACACGGCGGTGCGGCGGATGCGCGTGATCGCCTGCCAGTGCGCGTGCGGGCTGTGGCCCATCGTGATGCCGGCGGCGACGGCAGCGAGGATGCCCGAGCACTCCATCGCCTCGGCCAGCAGGTAGACGCCGAACGGGATCAGCACGCTCGCCAGGATCTGCGCGCCACCGTCGTCGCCGACCGGTGCCGACGACGTGCGAACCTTGGTCACCAGCCAGGTCACCGTGAAGCCGACACCCAGCCCGCCCGATGCGACCCATAGAAAACTCAACAGCGCCTGCGACAGGGCGAACGATCCGGTCAGCGCGGCGACCACGGCAAAGCGCATGCACACGAGCCCGACGCGTCGTTGAACAGGGCTTCGCCTTCGAGGATGCGGCGCATGCGCAGCGGCAGCGGCGTCTGCCCCGCAATGGCGGACACCGCGATCGGATCGGTCGGCGAGATCACCGCCGCCAGCGCGAACGCGACGGCCAGCGGCATCGCCGGGATGGCCCAGTGGATCAGCAGCCCGATGCCAGCACCGTGAAGACCACCAGTCCCAGGGCGAGCGTGACGATGGTGGGCGCTTCGCGACGCAGGTCGTCCTTGGGGATGCGCCAGCCATCGAGGAACAGCAGCGGCGGCAGCAGAAGCAGGAAGAACACCTGTGGCTCGAGCGGCACGGACGTGAGGCCCGAATAGAACAGCGCGCTACCCAGTGCGATCTGGATCAGCGGCACGGGCAGTGGGACCACGCGCGCGATCAGCCTGCTGCCGACGACCGCCAGCAGCATGAGCAGGACGAGTCGCGTGGCGTCCAACGGCGTGTGCGGCCGCGCTAGTGCGAGACGAGCGAGCAGCGCTGGCCGCTCACGAGCAGGTCGCGCGTGACGCCGCCCAGCGCCCATTCGCGCAGGCGGCTGTGGCCGTAGGCGCCGGCGACGGTGATGTCGATGCCCCGGTCCTGGCCCAGGGCGAACAGGACGGTCGCATCGTCGCCCCCCGGTGGCGAGGACACGCACTCGGCATCGACGCCGTGCCGGGCCAGCCAGACAGCGACGTCCGCCAGGCGGCTGTCGCCCTCGGCGCGCGTGGCTTCGCCGCGCACTTCGGCGAGCGTCACGTGCGCCGCCATGCGCAGCAGCGGCAGCGCGTCGACCACGGCACGGCGCGTCTCGCGCGTGTCCTTCCAGCCGATCATCATGCGGTCCATGCGCGGCGTCTCGGCCAGCGCCGGCACGAGCAGCACCGGCCGGCCGGCGCGCATGATCAGGTCGGTGGTGTCGACGCGGCGCATGTTGTCAAAGTAGTCGCTGGCGTCGGCGCAGGTCAGCAGCAGATCGGCACAGCGCATCTCGCGCGCCATGTAGTCGGGCAACGAGGTCATCAGCGACGCCGACCGCCAGGCCAGGTTCGTCACCGTCGGTGCCAGTGCGCGCCGGAACTCGGCTTCCGCCTGGCCGACCTCGCCGGTCATCTCGTCGCGGCTCAGTTCGTAGAGGTCGGCCGCCATCAGGCCGTCGCCGACGGCCATCGGCATGGGTTGCGTCGCTGCGATGCCGACGACGGCAGCATTGAAACTACTCGCGAGCCGGCGGGCCCATGCGAGCACCGCCACGTTCGAGCGGCCGGGCTGAAGATGGACCATGAGGGTTGCGTAGGTCATGGATTCTCCTTGTCGACGCGGGTGGCGTAGAGATGCGCGCGTGTCAGCGGCAGCGGGTTCAGGCCGCCGTCGCGCCGCGTGGCGAGCAACTGGTACACGCCGATCTCGCCGGATTCGAACTCGAGCGCGCAGGCCGCCATGTACAGGCGCCAGACGCGGTACGTCGCCTCGTTGACGAACTGCAGCGCCTACGCGTGGTGCGCCTCGAGGCGTCGCACCCAGTGACGCAGCGTCAGCGCGTAGTGGCTGCGCAGCGACTCGACGTCGGCGATCTCGAAGCCGCTCGCCTCCATCACGCGCTGCACGTTGCTCACCGTGTCGAGCTGTCCGTCCGGAAAGATGTAGCGGTTGATGAACTCGGTCGACAGCGTCTTCTTCCAGCCTTCCACGTCGTGGGTGATGCCGTGGTTGAGGAAGACGCCGCCCGGCTTGAGCAGACGATGCACGGTGTTGAAGTAGCCCGGCAGGTTGCGCAGGCCGACGTGTTCGAACATGCCGACGCTGGCGATCTTGTCGTAGGGCGCCGCGCCTTCGAGGTCGCGGTAGTCGCGCAGATCGACCGTCACACGATGCGCCAGACCCGCGGCGGCGATCCGCTGCTGCGCCACCGCGAGCTGCTTGCGGCTCAGCGTCACGCCGTGCGCCTCGACGCCGTAGTGCTTCGCGGCATGCAGCAGCAAGGCGCCCCAGCCGCAGCCGATGTCGAGCAGGCGGTCCTGTGGCTTGAGCCGCAGCTTGCGGCAGATATGGTCGAGCTTTGCCGTCTGGGCCTCGTCGAGCCCCTGCTCCGGCGACGCGAAGTACGCGCACGAATAGACCATCGCGCGACCGAGCCACAGCGCATAGAACGCGTTGGAGAGGTCGTAGTGGAACTGCACCGCCACGCGGTTCTCCGACTTCGAATGCGCCGTCACGCGGTCCGCGTGCAACGGCGTGCCGACGGCGGAACGCGGGCCTGCAGTCCGCCCGGCCCAGGCCAGCCGCATCGCCGGCGCCAGCACGCGCAGCCGCTCGGGCCACGACAGGCGAATGGCCTGCAAATGGTCCTTGAGCGCCAGCGCCTTGAAGAAGTCGCCTTCGATGTCGATGTCGCCGCGGAAAAAGGCTTCGGGCAGGCGCAGCCGGTCGCGCCCGAGCACCATCGCGCCGATGACCTGCGGGTTGCGAAAAACCAGCGTGTACGCGGGCGTGGCATTGCGCGTGTTGCCCAGCGGCACCAGCGTGCCGTCCCACAGCCGGATCGCCCCGCCGCCCGCAAAGCCCTCGAACAGCCGTGCCAGCAGACGCGACGCCTCGCGGACCGTGGGGACCACATCGGCCTGCGCCCGGCTCTGGCCGAACGCCGCTGCGGCCAGGTCCGCCTCCCCGCCTGCCAGCGCAGAGCGCAGTTCGCCGGTCTTAGGCTTCATGCGAAGGTCCTGACCCGGCCAACGGCATTCGAGGCGGGCCGAGATGTGGTGTGGGTGTTCATGGCCTTGAGGCTAGGACCCCGCAGGCGCAGGGTCTGTGCGCTGGCGAACAGTGAATGCGAAGGAAACGCAGCGTTGCCGGTCCGAGCCCATCGTGGCGGAGGAACATGCCGGGCGCGGGGCGACCCGATCCCTCGCGACTGAAACTGCGGCTACGCGCTCAGACCGCGGCGCCGAAGAGCGAGCCGACACCCCAGGTGATCCCCAACGCCAACGCGCCCCAGAACGTCACGCGCAGGGCCCCGGTCCACATGCCGGCGCCGCCGGCACGCGCGGCCAGCGCGCCAAGGCCGGCCAAAAATACCAGCGTGCTGGCACACAACCAGGGCAGCAACCATTCTCCGGGCGCCAGCAAGACGACCAGAAGCGGCAGCAATGCGCCTGCCGCAAAGCTGCCTGCGGAAGCCAGCGCCGCCTGAACCGGCCGTGCACTGAGAACCGTCGAGATGCCGAGTTCGTCGTGCGCGTGGGCGCCAAGCGCGTCGTGTGCCATCAACTGCTGAGCCACTTCCCTGGCCAAGCTGGCGTCCAGGCCGCGACGAACATAGATGGCCGCCAGTTCGCGGTGCTCGGCCGCCGGATCGGTCCGCAGTTCGACGCGCTCCCGTTCCAGATCGGCGGTCTCGGTGTCCGCCTGAGAGTGAACCGACACATACTCTCCCGCGGCCATCGACATCGCCCCTGCAACCAGACCCGCGATCGCGGTCGTGAGAATGCTTCCGTGACTCGCATGTGCCGCTGCTACACCGGCGACGAGACTGGCCGTCGACACGATGCCGTCATTCGCGCCCAGAACGGCGGCACGCAACCAGCCGATCCGGTCGGTACGGTGGCGCTCCATGTGAGCGCGGCTGCGTGCGGATGTCATGACTTGCCCCCTTCTCCCTGCCGCCTCCGATAGGCAAGCATGCGCACCAGCGTGTTGTCATGCCGCAGGTAGTGGTGCGCCAAAGCGGCCAACGCGTGAAGTCCCACCAGAAAGTAGCCCACGGTCGCGAGGCCTTCATGCAGCGACTTGACCTGTTCGCCCAGTGCATCGTCGGGCGCCATCAGGGCCGGCAGGCTCGCGCCGAACCACAGGATCGGCGTGCCTTTCGCACTGAGGATGAACCAGCCGAGGACCGGCATCACGAGCAGGAACGCATAAAGCACGACGTGCCCGAGGCGCGCCAGCCGCTGTTGCCAGACCGACAGCGGCGGGGCAATCGGAGGCGACGCACCGGCGGCCCATCGCACGGCGAGCCGAACGCACACCAACACCAGGACCGAGAGCCCGAGCGAGAAGTGCAGCGACTTCAGCGTGCCGCGCCAGGCACTGGCCTTGGGCACCCAGCCGCGCAGTTCCATGCACCCGTACACCGCGACGACGAGCAGCAAAGTGAGCCAGTGCAGGCCGATGACGGCGCTGCCGTACTTCGCACTTGTGTTCTTCCAGCGCATGATTTTTCAGCCCAGTTGCTGGGCGTAGACCGCCGCGTCGGCGCCATAGCAACTGCAGGCGGCCTTCTCCAGCCCACTGCGGTCGAGGATCGCCATGTGACCGCGCGTGTAGCCGATCAGGCCGGCGTTCTGCAATGCGCCGGCCGCGGCAGTGACGCCCACGCGCCGCACGCCCAGCATGTACGCGAGGAACTCCTGGGTCACGCGGAATTCGTCGGCGTGCGCGCGATCCTGGCTCATGAGCAGCCAGCGCGCGAGACGCGGCGCGATGAGGTGGTAGCGCAGGCACGCGGCCGACGAAGCGAGCTGTGTCATCAGGACATAGACATACCGCCCCATCACGCGCTGGAGCGAGGGGCTTTGCGGCCACACGCGCCGAAAGGCCGCCACATCGGCCCGCCACGCAGTGCCGGCCCCCTGCACCAGCGCCTGCAGCGGCGCGCGCGCCACGCCGAGCGCCAGGTGTGCGCCCAGCATGCCTTCTCGCCCGATCATGCCGACCTCCAGGCCCGGGTGGTCGTCGGTGTTGGTCACGAGCGAAATGAAGCTGTCCACCGGGAAATGCACATGTCGAAGTGTTTCGCCTGGCCGGCAGAGCACGTCGCCGAGCACGAGCTCGATCGGCTTGCAGATGGAAAGCAGTCTCACGCGCTCCTGGCGTGGGAGCATGTGGATCAAATGGTTCTGGTCATTGGGCAAGCGGGTCTCCTTGGGGAAACCTACCTTGGGGCCATTTCGCAACGCCGACTGTCTGCCAGCACACATAGTGCCGTCACGGTGGCGCAGGCGACCAGACGGCGCGCGCCTCGCGCAGGCTGTCGACCACCACCAGGTAGCGTCCGGCGTCGGGGACCGGCTGACGATCGTCCTGCAGCACCCATCGCGGATTCCCGTCGCTCGTGGCGCCCGCGTAGTCGGCATCGAGCACGCCGAAATGATCGAGCAGCCAGTTGAGCGTCGCGGGAATGCGGATGCAGCCTTTCGATTGCACGCTGCCCAGCTTCGACTCCGCAAGCACCGGGTCCGTCGCGTGCATCTGCAGGCGCATCGCGCTCTCGCCACCCTTGCCCCAGCCGCGCGTGGCCTGCTGCCAACCCAGGTCATAAACGCGCATCCCCTTCGCGCCATAGCCACGAAAGCCGAAGGCGTTCACCGTGCCTTCGGCTCTGAAGTCCGGATTGGCGGTCGCATGGTCGAACACGCCCAGCGGCGTCTCGAAGTGGTCGTACTGGCCGACCCGGCCCGTCGAGACGGGGGATGCGCCGATGAGCGATGCGGTCTCGCCTACCGGAAACCAGTAGACCAG
Organism: Variovorax sp. PAMC 28711; assembly: GCF_001577265.1. NCBI lineage: Bacteria > Pseudomonadati > Pseudomonadota > Betaproteobacteria > Burkholderiales > Comamonadaceae > Variovorax > Variovorax sp. PAMC 28711. Next base: position 679,859 of record NZ_CP014517.1, read on the forward strand.
GATGGCTTGCACCTGCGGCTGCGGTCGACCACCGCCACGTACTGCGACACCGTCAACACCACACCAGCTTGCCGAAAAGCTTCCAGTGCGAGCGCGGCGTAGCGCGCCACTTCTTCGGGTGGCACTTGAAGCTGCTGCAGAACCTGTTCGCGGAAGGCGGTTGCCAGCGAGGACGGCTGCGCGACGGCCGGCTCGCTGAGGGCGCACCAAAGAGCGAGGACGAGCAGACCCGGCAGGGGATGGACAAGAGAACGTCGGACGATCGGCTTCACGGATGCAGCCCGGCAAGACGCCAGACATTTTGCGGAGGAGACCCCAGCCTCTCAGGCCAGCCCGTACTCGACTGTCTCCCAGCGCACACAGCGTGCTCCTTGTGGTGCTTCGGCTCTATGTATCCCAGCGCACGGACGCGACGCGGTCAGCCTGTCACCCTCGTGCACGTCAGGAACTCCAATGCCACCCAAACTCCCGTCCGACGTCCTGCGCCAGGCCGCAGCCCTGCAGGATGCGATTTTCAACAGCGAGATGTTTTCCAAGATCGCCACCGATGCAGACGGTGTGATCCAGATCTTCAACGTGGGCGCCCAGCGCATGCTCGGCTACTCCGCGGCCGAGGTGATCAACCGCATCACTCCGGCCGACATCTCAGACCCCGCCGAGCTCGTCGCGCGAGCCCGCGCGCTGAGTGAGGAGCTCGCGACGCCGATCGCACCCGGCTTCGAGGCGTTGGTGTTCAAGTCCTGTCGTGGCATTGAAGACATCTACGAACTGACCTGCATCCGCAAGGATGGCAGTCGATTGCCCGTCGTGGTCTCGGTCACGGCGCTGCGCGACCCGGCCGACGCGGTCATCGGCTATCTGCTCATCGCCACCGACAACAGTGCGCGCAAGCAGGCCGAGGCGGCCAAGCGCGAGCACGATGCCCTGCTGCAGACCATCCACCTGCACTCGATCGTGTCGGTCACCGACCGGTCCGGGCGCATCATCGAGGTCAACGACGGCTTCTGCCGCATCTCCGGCTACAGCCGCGCCGAACTGCTGGGCCAGACGCACGGGATCGTCAACTCGGGTGTCCAGAAAGAGGCCTTCTGGATCGACATGTGGCGCAGCATCACCGCCGGCCGGCCCTGGCGCGGAGAGATCTGCAATCGCGCGAAGGATGGCTCGCTCTACTGGGTCGACAGCGTGATCGCGCCCTTTCTCGACGATGCCGGTAAAACGAAGAACTACATCTCGATCCGCACCGATGTGACCGACCGCAAGGAGGCCGAAGCCGCCCGGCAGACGCTCAACGAGCATCTCGCTGCCGCGATGCAGGCAGCCGAGAAAGCCAATCAAGCGAAATCAGACTTCCTGTCGAGCATGAGCCACGAGCTGCGCTCGCCGCTCAATGCGATCCTCGGTTTCGCGCAACTGCTGGATTCCGGCACGCCCGCCCCGACGCCGTCGCAGAAAGAGAGCATTGACCAGGTGCTGCTGGCCGGCTGGTACCTCCTTGCGCTGATCAACGAGATCCTCGACCTGTCGCTGATCGAGTCCGGCAAGCTCTCGCTGTCGCCCGAGTCGATGGCGCTGGCGGACGTGTTGAACGACTGCCAGGCCATGATCGAACCGCAAGCCCGAAAGGGGAGCATCACGCTGGTGTTTCCAGCGTTCGATGCACCGCATTTCGTCAAGGCCGATCGAACCCGGGTCAAGCAGGTCTTCGTCAACCTGCTGTCGAACGCGATCAAGTACAACCGGCCCGGCGGCGCGGTCATGGTGGATTGCCACGACACCGGTGCAGGCCGCGTGCGCGTGACGTTCAAGGACACCGGCGAGGGACTGTCGCAAGACAAGCTGGCCCAGCTCTTCGAGCCCTTCAACCGGCTCGGCCAGGAAGCCGGCCCGGAGGAAGGCACCGGCATTGGCCTGGTGGTGAGCAAGCGCCTGATCGAGCTGATGGGCGGCACCATCGGCGTGGCGAGCACGGTCGGCGTGGGCACCACCTTCTGGATCGAACTGCAGCGGCCAGCGCGCCGGAACTCGATTCGGGGTTCGCACGATTGGGACCGCCGCCGTCCGCACCCGCCGACCCGGCGCCACCGCGACAGACCCTGCTCTGCGTCGAAGACAACCCGGCCAACCTGCTGCTGATCGAGAAGCTGATCGCGCGCCGCCCCGACATCCAGCTCTTGAGCGCGAAGGACGGGGAACGCGGCGTCGAGATGGCACGCCGCCACCGGCCGCAGGTGATCCTGATGGACATCAACCTGCCGGGCATGAGCGGCCTCGATGCGCTGCGTGCGCTGGCCGGCGACACGCGCACCGCCCGCATGCCGGTGATCGCGCTCAGCGCGAACGCGATGGCGCGCGACATCGAAAAAGGACTCGAAGCGGGTTTCTTCCGCTACCTCACCAAACCGATCAAGGTCGACGAATTCATGGAGACGCTGGATTCGGCACTGACGTCGGCGCGCACACGCACCGACACAGCGGTCACCCAAGGAGACACCCCATGCTGAACCCGCCGGACGTGCTCAACGCACGCATCCTGATCGTCGACGACGAGCCTGCCAACGTGCAACTGCTCGAGCGGGTGCTGGCCGAGGCCGGCTACACGAACGTCGTGGCCACGCTCTCGCCGCGGGACGTAGAGCCTCTGCACCACGACAGCCCATTCGACCTGATCCTGCTGGACCTCCAGATGCCGGGCATGGATGGCTTCGAGGTCATGGAGCGTCTCGGCACCGTGGCGAGCGACGGCTACCTGCCGGTGATCGTGCTCACAGCACAGCCCGCGCACAAGCTGCGCGCACTGCAGGCCGGGGCGAGGGATTTCATCAGCAAGCCTTTCGACCTGCTCGAAGTCCGGACGCGCATCCACAACATGCTCGAGGTGCGGCTCCTCTACAAGGAACTGGCGCGCTACAACGAGGTGCTCGAACAGACCGTGCGCGAGCGCACGGCAGCACTGCAGGAGAGCGAGGCGCGCTACCGGCGGCTCACCCAGCTGGCCTCCGACTGGCACTGGGAGGAGGACGACCAGGGGCGGCTGCTCGACATGCCCGGGCCCACCATGGACATGCACGGCGTGGCGGTGGAAACGCCGCCCGGCGCGGCACTGTTCATGGCCTCCACGGGCTGGGACGAAGCGCAGAGGGCGGCGTTGCGAGCACTGATCGCCAACCGGCAGCCGTTTCTGGACTTCGTGTTCTCGCGCGTCGGTCTCGATGGGGTGCGCCAGCACTTTCGCGTGAGCGGAGAGCCCATCTTCAACGCGTCGTGCCGCTTCGTCGGCTATCGCGGCGTCGGCGTGGAGTTCGCCGAAGACGGCCGCAGCCCGATCGTGAGTGGCTAGCGTGGTCACGTTTCACGACCCGCGGCAGAACCTTCTGCTGGCCGCCTTGCCTCCGGCGGACTTTGCCGCCATCTCTGCCTACCTGGAGCCCGTGGCGCTGCGCCTGGGCGAGTCAATCTACGAGCCGGGGATGCCGCTCGGACACGCCTATTTTCCGGGTACGGCCATCGTTTCGCTGCATTACGTGACGAGTTCAGGTGCCTCGTCGGAAACCGCAGGCGTCGGTCACGAAGGGGTGGTGGGCATTCCGCTCTTCTTGGGCGGAGGCAACATCCCGGGCTTCGCGGCGGTGCAGACAGCCGGGCAGGCTTTCCGGCTCGGCAGCGACGTGCTTCAACGCGAGTTCAACCGCGCAGGCGCCCTGCAGGCCCTGTTGCTTCGCTACACACAGGCGTTGATCGCCCAGACCACGCAGACGGCCGCATGCAACCGCTTCCATTCCATCGAACAGCAACTGTGTCGCTGGCTCTTGCTGACGCTCGACCGCATCCCTTCGGGCGAGCTGACGATGACGCAGGAGCTGATCGGCCACATGCTGGGCGTGCGGCGCGAGGGCATCACCGAAGCCGCTGGAAGGCTGCAGGCTGCGGGCCATATCCGCTACCGTCGCGGCCACATTTCGGTGTTGAGCCGCGCCGGTCTCGCAGACCGCACGTGCGAATGCTACGGCGTGGTCAAGAAGGAGATAGGCCGACTCATGATCGCCTGAAAGTCCCGCACGCGTGGCCTCGAGCCTGGGTTCGACAGCGCACAGACCGCGCGCCAGGATCCGCGGACAGTGAGGGCCAGCCCCGTCTTCGCGGTCGGCTTTCACGAAAGCGCACATGATCGACATCGCCATCCTGGACCCACACCCCGTGGTTCGCGCAGGTTTCCGTCAGCTTGTTTCGGAGCACGTCGACCTACGTATGGCGGGCGAGGCCCGTTCGAGCGCCGAAGCCGAGGCGCTCGTCAAGAACACAAGGGAGCTCGATGTGCTCGTGCTTGAACTGCCAGCGGCAGGCCCAACCGCTGTCCATGCCGTGGCGGCGATCCATGCAATCGCCCCGAACGTCCGCCTGCTGGTGTTCACAACCCATCCCGCCGCACACTACGCCATCGAATCGCTGCGCCAGGGCGCATGCGGCTACCTAGAGAAGAGCTGCGGCCCGCGCGACCTCGTCGACGCCATTCGCACCCTGGCGCTCGGGCGCCGATATTTTTCATCGGCTGTGGGACAACTTCTGGCCAATCAGATGGGCCGTCGCCAGGCCAGCCCCGCGCATGACCAGTTGTCCGACCGCGAATACCAGGTGTTCTACAAGCTCGCCAGGGGCGAAACAACGGGCGCCATTGCGACCGGGCTGGCGCTCTCGGTCAAGACGGTCAGCACCTACCGCACGCGTCTGCTGGAAAAACTGAGCCTGTCGACCAACAGCGACCTGACCTACTACGCGTTCAACAACCGGCTCATCACTTGAGCTGCGCCTTCGCGCTCACTTGGCAGTCCGGTTCGGCAGCAAGCGGTCGTACTCTTTCTTGACCACCGCATAGCACTCGCAGCTGCGCTCCTCGATGCCGGGACGATCGAGCACCGTGATGTGCCCCCGGGCGTACTGGATCAAGCCGGCTTTCTGCAGCTTGAGCGCACTCTCGGTCACCCCCTCGCGCCGCACACCGAGCATGTTGGCGATCAGTTCCTGGGTCATGACCAGTTCGTTGCCCTGCAGCCGGTCCAGGCTGAGCAGCAGCCAGCGGCACAGCTGCTGGTCGAGCGAGTGGTGGCGATTGCACACAGCCGTCTGCGCCATCTGCGTGATCAGGGCTTGCGTGTAGCGCAGCAGCAGATGAAGGACCGGGGCGCGTTTGAACTCCTCCTTCATCACCTCTGCGGCGAGGCGGAATGCACGGCCAGCGCTCTGCACCACGGCACGACTGGTGGTCGACTCACCCCCCATGAAGAGCGAGATGCCGACCACGCCCTCGTTGCCGACCACCGCAATCTCAGCCGAGGCGCCGTTCTCCATCATGTAGAGCAGTGACACGATCGACGTGGTGGGAAAGTACACGTGGCTTTGCACACTCCCCGACTCGTGCAGGACCTTGCCGAGCGGTAACGAAACCATTTCGAGCTGGTCGCGCCAGCGCGACCACTCTGCCGCGGGCAGCGAGGAGAGTAGATGGTTCTGCTTGGGGTCGATCGAATTGGGCATGAATTCCTTGGTTAGGCAGACGGTCGATCCACTGCTGCCGACCGATGGAGAAACCTCATTTACAACGGAACATTGGCTTAGTTCGCTTTCGAACTTATAGGGGCGCATCGAACGGGAGTCCATCAAAAAATGGCGTTGTGTTCAGTTTGACGCGGTTGCCGCTCAGGCGTGAAAAAACATGCATCGCTATGTGTGCTGCCGCACGGACAGTGCGGGCGCAATTGCATGAGGAAAGGCAGTCACGCGCAAGGCCGGTGGTCGCAAGGCGTTCGCTAACGCACAGACCGGCTGATGCTTCGTCGCTAAAACAGGTTGCGAAGACCTTCCAACCCAAGAAAGACCATCATGAAGAAAACCATTCTGTTCGCCACACTCGCCATCGCGGGCGTCCTGGCCACGGCGACAGTCGCCACGGCCCAAATCGCGGGCTCCACGACCACGGTCGGCGTCAGCGTCACCGAGACCGAACGGCTCGCGCTCGGATGGAGCGTCAAGAAGAGCGTTTTAGGCAAGACGATCTACAACGATGCGGGCGCCAAGATCGGCAAGGTGCAGGATCTGATCGTCGACCCCGAGCGCAGTGTCTCTTACGTCATCATCGGCGCCGGCGGCTTTCTGGGCATCGCGCAACACGACGTAGCGGTGCCGATCGCGCAGGTGCGTGAGCAGGACGGCAAGCTCGTCATGCCGGGCGCCACCAAAGACGCACTCAAGGCCTTGGCGCCCTTCCACTACGCCAACGGCAACGCCGGGCGCGATCGCTTCGTGGCCGATGCCCACCGCGACATCGCCTCGGCCAAGCGCGACATGGCGACGCTCGACAAGAAGGCGTCGGCCGCCGCAGGGGACGTGAAGCAAAAGCTCGACCAGCAGAACGCCGCGATGCGCGTCGAGTTGCGCGAAGCGGAAGACAAGCTGGCCGAGATGAACCGCGCCGGCGCGGGCCATTGGAAGGAATTCGAGGGCGACGTCAGTGCCGCCCTGGCGCGGCTGAAGAAGTCGGTCGGCACCGCGACGGGTTGATCGCTGCACCCACAGGAGAGCAATGACCCCGCAGTCGACTGCGGGGACATTGCATCAAGGAACATCCGCAGCCTGAGGTCGTCCGCCCGGTCCCGCGCCGCCCTCGTTGTCCCACCGGTCGACTGCAATCTGCGCAGCACGGCGACCACGCAGACGCTGTGCGGCGTAGCCTTTCCTTCTCGCGAGCTTCTGCGGATTCACGCGGCGCTTTTTGGGCGGATTGGACATCTTGGATGCCATGCAGTGCTCAGCGCTTCTGCTTTTCCGGCGCATCGCCATTGCCGCCGCGCGAGAAGCCGCCCGCCTTGTTGGCGGCACTGTTGGCTTGGCTGCGCTGCAGTGCCGCCGCCTTGCGTTCGGCGGCCGAAAACCGCGGCGGGGAAGGCGCACCGCGCTCAGGCTCGCCCGCGCCCTCGCCGGGTTGCGCTCCCCGTGCAGCGCCGACGCCCGTGCGTCGCCGCGCAGCCCTCGCATCACGTCGCTCCATCGGACTGGTCACCTGCGCTGGAGGTGACTTGGCACCGGCGGCATCCGCCTCTCCCTGACCCTGCGCCAGCGCGGAGGGAGCGATCCATGGCGCCAGAACGAGCGCAAGCGGAAAGATGATCTTTTTCATTCGGAATCTTTGAGGGTTGTGGGTTCGGAGGCGACCTTGGCGTGTGTCAACGCGACGGAGTCTTCATGACCTTGCGCAAGCGGGTGTCAGCGACCCGCACCTCGCGCTCGGCTGCTTTCCAGCTGCCGTCTTCGGCAGCATTCATCGCATCGATCTTTTCTTGAACGTCGTCCACCGCCTGTTCGAGATCGGCCTTCGGGCGGGCCAGAGACTGCAACTGCGCGATCTCCTGCCGGGCCTTGTCGATGTCACGCTCCGCCCTGTCGACGATCGAGCTGTGGGACCGCGTGATCGGTGCGTAGATGAATGGCGGCAGGCCGGCCATCATCTGGTGGGTCACGCCCGACAGCACCATCCTGTTGCCGACCACCTGCATCTGCGCCGCTGGAATCGCGACCGCATGACGCCCCATGCCGGCGACACCGCCGACGCCCACGATCAGGAACGAGACGTTGCGCACGCGGTCGACGATCAGATCCTCGACCTTGCCAAGCTTCTCGCCGGCTTCGTTGTAGACGTCCCTGCCAAGAATGCTTTCCCTGGCGCTCCAGCCAATCGCCGCACGGCTGCTTTCGGCCGTCGTGATGCCCAACACAGTGGACCCTGCGACCTGGGCGAGCGCGGCGGGCGATGCAGACCCCCACAAGGCGATGCCGAGCAGCGCTGCGATCAGGGCATTGCCGCGGAGCGCGCGGCTCATTCCAAATGTCCTGCCGGGACTTCCAAATGTGCCATGAAATAGCGGCGCGCCAGCGCGATCAGCTCGCTCACGCTCGGATGGTCGAGCGTTTGCCAACGGACGACGCGCGCCGCCACCAACGGCTGGAACTTGTCAACATAGCGGCGGAAGTCGGCCTGCGCTGGAGCCGAGCCGGCTACCAGCAGCAGGTCGACGCCGGCGAGCGCCTCACAGATCTCGGAAAAAAACGCGTGCTCGCTGTGCGTCTTGCTGTCGTGGTGGCGCGTGTAGTGGATATGCGACTTGACCTGCTGCGCCAGCACCTGGCTCGCATCGAACTGCAGGATCTCTGCGTGATGGTGGTCGAGCCACACGATGGCCTGAAAGAGTGACATGGAAATCCTTGTGAACTGTGCATGGCGTCGATCGTGCGCGCCACCGGCGCTCGGGTCCGTGCGTTAGCGCACGCTGAATGACATGCACGCGACGTGCGCTGCCGCACAGACGCAGCACGCTTTCGACGCAACAGTGACGTCGTGGGCTTGTTACCGCACCCCGACGCCCCAACCGACGTCGGCGTTGGTCAGCCCCTCCTGCGGTCCGAAAGTCAACCCATGCGCCAAGACAAACTCACCACCAAGTTCCAGGAAGCGCTCAGCGACGCCCAAACGCTCGCGCTGGGCAACGACAACGCCTACATCGAGCCGGCCCACCTGCTGGCCGCGATGCTGCGCCAGGACGAAGGCCCGCGTGCGCTGCTCGGGCGCGCCGGCGTCAATGTGGCAGGCCTGATCAATGTGGCAGGCCTGATCAATGTGGCAGGCCTGATCAATGTGGCAGGCCTGACCCAGGCGGCCGAGGCCGCCATCAAGAGGCTGGCGCAAGTGCAAGGCAACGACCAGGTCCAGGTCGGCCCCGAACTCGCCAAGCTGCTGCAGGCCACAGAAAAAGAAGCCCTCAAGCGCAACGACCAGTTCATCGCCGGCGAGCTCTTCCTGCTGGCGTTGTCGGACTCCAAAGCTGATGTCGGCAACCTCGCGCGTGCCAACGGCATGACGCGCAAGTCGCTCGAATCCGCCATCGACGCGGTGCGCGGCGGGCAGGGCGTGAACAGCGCCGATGCCGAAGGCCAGCGCGAATCGCTCGAGAAATACTGCATGGACCTGACCGAGCGCGCGCGCCTGGGCAAGCTCGACCCGGTCAGCTTCGGGCCGAAGGACACGATCCGGGTCGATTGCGATCCGATCAGGTCGCCCGGCCAGTTCACGATCGCTCACCCCGCAGACGAAGACTTGCAGCCAGCGGCGTCTGCGCGCGCTCAGCGACCCGCCCTGGCCGAGGAGGCCACCTGATGGCTTACCAACTCCTCCAGCGACTGTGCACGGCGCAGCTTCCTGAAGAGATCGTCCAGCAGGCAGACATCGACAAGCTGCGACTGCTGTGCCGATGGGGGCTGGTGGAAGCCGACATCCCGCTGGCCACGCCGGAGCGCGGCGGCCACTGCTATGTCGGCCATGCCATCGTCATGCGCGTCACGCCCCAGGGACGCGCGGCCGCAAAGCGCAACACACGCGCCCTGCCCGGCGGCGTCGTCGTGCGGACCGCGCGCCGGCAGAGCGCACCGTCGCCCTTTCTCTGACGTGGCAAGCGCCGTCGCGCCGCGGAACACGCCCGCTCCGGGCCAGGCCGCAGCGGCCCATCCTGCGGCGTTCTCGCAGACTTCGCCGCAGTCGCTCGTGCTGACCGGCCGGTGGACCGCGCTTGACATGTGCGACATCGAACGCCGTCTCGATGCACTGCCGGCCACGGGCGGCGTGGCGCTCGTCGTCGACGCGAGCGGTGTTGCCGCGCTCGACACCGCCGGCGCCTGGGTCATCCAGCGGCTGCTGCAGCGGGCCCGCCAGTCCGGCGGCGACGCCAGCCTCTGCGGCTTGCCGCAACGGTTCGTCGCCCTGATGGACCTGGTGACGCGCCAGTTCACGGAGGAAACGGCGCGACCCGCCGTCGTGGCGCCGCCGGCGCCGGGTGCGCTTGGGTCGGTCGGCCGAGGCGCCGTCTCGGCGCTGCGCGAAGCGCACGGCATGGTGGGCTTCGTCGGCGAGATCGCGGTCTCGATTGCGCACTGCATCGCGCACCCCTCGCGCTGGCGCTGGCGGCCGGTATTCTTCAACATCCGCACGGCCGGATTCGATGCGTTGCCGATCGTCGGCCTGCTGGCCTTCCTGCTCGGCGTGGTCGTGGCCTACCAGGGCTCGAGCCAGTTGCGGCAGTACGGCGCCAACATCTTCGTGGCCGATCTGGTGGGCATCTCGATGCTGCGCGAGTTCGCGCCGCTGATCACCGCGATCATCGTGGCCGGCCGTTCGGGCTCGGCCTATGCGGCGCAGATCGGCACGATGGCGGTCACCGAGGAGATCGATGCGATGCAGACGCTCGGCATCGACCCACAGGAAATGCTGGTGCTGCCGAAGGTGATCGCGTTGATGATCGCGCTGCCCTTGCTCACGGTGTTCGCCGACGTGCTGGGCGTCTTCGGCGGCATGGTCATGGCGCGGCAGCAGCTCGACGTCGGCTTCGTCGACTTCCTCGACCGCTTCGTCAAGGCGGTCGTCACGTCCACCGCGCTCACCGGCATCGGCAAGGCACCGGTCTTCGCCGCCATCATCGCGGTCGTCGGTTGCTACCAGGGCTTTCGCACCAAGGGCGGCGCGGACAGCGTGGGGCGGCAAACGACACGCAGCGTCGTGCAGTCGATCTTCCTGGTGATCGTGGCGGATGCGCTCTTCTCGATCGTGTTCAGCGCATTGGACCTTTGACATGACCAGCCCAGCGGCCCCAGCCGATGCCGTCATCGAGATCGACAAGGTCGTCACGCACTTCGGGAGCCACGTGGTCCACTCGGACGTGACCTTCACGGTCAACCGCTCGGAGATCTTCGCGTTGATCGGCGGCAGCGGTTCGGGCAAGTCGACGCTGCTGCGCGAGATCATCCTGCTGCACAAGCCCGACGCCGGCTCCATTCGCGTGCTCGGCCACGAGCTGACCGGCATCGGCGAGGACGACGCCGCCGCTCTGCGCCAGCGCTGGGGCGTGATGTTCCAGCATGGCGGCCTGTTCGATGCCTTGACCATCCAGGAGAACGTCGGTCTGCCGCTGCGCGAGCACACCCGGCTCGACAGCGACCTGATCGACGAGCTCGCGATGGCCAAGCTGGCCATGGCCGGGCTCACGGCCGAGGTCGGCGCGCAGCACCCGTCGGAGCTCAGCGGCGGCATGCTCAAGCGCGCGTCGCTGGCACGCGCGCTGGCGCTCGACCCGGAACTGCTCTTTCTCGACGAGCCGACTTCCGGCCTTGATCCGGTCAGCGCGGAGGGCGTCGACGACCTGGTGCTCAAGTTGCGCGACCTGTTCGGGCTCACGATTTTCATGATCACGCACGACCTCGACCTGTTGTGGCAGGTCGCGGACCGGGTGGCGGTGCTGGCCGACGGCAAGGTGCAGGGCGTGGGCTCGATGAAAGAACTGTCCCAACGGGACGAACCGTCGATCCGCCAGTTTTTCGACGGCGCGCGCGGGCGCGCCGCACAGGCACAGGAACAGCGCCTGGCCGCGAAAGCGCCGGCCGGTCAGAACAGGAGCACCCCATCGAAACCAAGGTGAATTACACGGTCGTCGGCGCCTTCGTGCTGCTGCTGGGCGCGGCGATGATCGCCGGCGTGCTGTGGATCGCCACGGGCGGCACGCTGCAGAAGAAGTACGACACCTACCTCGCGATCGAGGACGAGTCGGTCGCAGGGCTCAATCTCAACGCGCCGGTCAAGTACAACGGTGTGGAGGTCGGCAAGGTCGGCGGCATCCAACTGGACGCCGACAATCCCGAGCGCGTGCACCTGAGCTTCGCGATCGAGCGCGGGACGCCGATCAAGACCGACACCGTGGCCGTGCTCAAGACACAGGGGCTCACCGGTATCGCCTACGTCGAGCTCGGCGGCGGCAGCCGGGATGCGCCGCTGCTGCCGCCGAGTCCCGAGGCACCGTATCCGGTGATCCGCACCAAGCCTTCACTGAGTGCCAGGCTGGAGAACGTGCTCACCACCGTCCTGACCAAGCTGGACCGCACCTCGAGCAACATCGACGCCCTGCTCAGCCCCGAGAATCGCGCCGCGCTGACGAGCGCGCTGGCCGACATCGCCACCGTGACGCACACGATCGCAGCGCGCAAGGACGAGATCGACGCCGGCATCGTGAACGCGGCGAAGACCGCGGACCACAGCGCGCGGGTGACGGCGCAGCTGGGCCCCATCGTTGCGCGCATGGGGCGCGCCGCTGACGCGGTCGAGAAGATGGGCAACGAAGTCGCGCTCGCGGGCACAAACACCTCGAAGACGGTGAACGCCGTCGGCGGCGAAGCACAGCGCTTCGCCGCCGACACGCTGCCCGAGATCCAACGCCTTGTCGGCGAATTGAGCGACCTGTCGAATTCGTTGCGGCGCCTGAGCGAACAGACCGCGCGCGACCCCTCGGGCCTCATTCGCGGACGCCGCCCGGTGCCGAACGGCCCCGGCGAAACGACCCCATGACCAACGACACCATGAACCCTTCCACCTTCGCTGCAGCGCGCAAGACCCTCGTCGGCCTGGCTGCCGCGGTGGGCATGACACTGCTCGGGGGCTGCGCCGGGCTGCTTCCGAAAGGGGCGCCACCCCCGGCGGTTTATTTACTGGAAGGGGTCCAGGCGACGCATGAGAAGCCGCCTGCGGTGGCCGCTGCCGTCAGAGCGCCGGCGCTGCTCGTCAACCCGACGCGTGCCGCACCGGGCTTCGACAGCCAGCACATCGTCTATGTGCGGGTCGCCCACCAGCTCGAACACTTCGCCCACAGCGAGTGGGCGGACACGCCTGCGCGCATGCTCACGCCCCTCATCGTGTCGGCGATCGAGCGCACGGGCGCTTTCGCGCCGCCGGCGCATCGACCAGCGGTATCGCCGCTGAACTGCGGCTCGACACCGAAGTGCTGCGACTGCAGCAGGACTTCGGCGACACACCCAGCCGCGTGCGCCTGACGCTGCGGGCCACGCTGTCGGACAACGTCACGCGCCAGGTCATCGCGTGGCAGACCTTCGACGAAAGCGTGCCCGCTGCCAGCGACGACCCGTACGGCGGTGTGGTCGCGGCCAATCTCGCAGTGCAGCGCGTGATGGCGCAGTTGGGCCGCTACTGCGCGACCACGGCCGCATTGCATTCGCGAGCCGCTGCACCCTGAGCCATCGACGGCCAGGCGTTCGGCGGCGTACAGACACGAGGCGGCGTCACTCGCAAGCTGACGCTTCACTCCAAGGAACCCCTCATGCCTTCATTGTTCGATCCGATCCGCATCGGCGGCTTCACGGCAGCCAACCGCATCTTCATGGCACCGCTGACGCGCGGTCGCGCCACGCGTGACCACGTGCCGATGCCGCTCATGGCGGACTACTACGCGCAGCGCGCCGGCGCGGGCCTGATCATCAGCGAAGCCACGGGCATCAGCCGCGAGGGCAGCGGCTTTCCGTGCGCGCCGGGCATCTGGACCGATGCGCAGGTCCAGGGCTGGAAGCCGGTGACGGCGGCGGTGCACGCGGCCGGCGGCCGCATCGCGCTGCAGCTCTGGCACATGGGCCGACTCGTGCACCCAAGCTTCACCGGCGGCGCGCGGCCGGTCTCGTCATCGGCCACGATCGCACCGGGCGACGCCTACACCGACGACCTTGGCAAGCAGCCCAATGCACAGGCGCGGCCCATGACCACCGACGACATCCGGCGCCTGCTGGACGACTATGCGCTTGCGTCCCGCAACGCGATCGCTGCGGGCTTCGACGGCGTGCAGATCCATGCCGCCAACGGGTATCTGATCGACCAGTTCCTGCGCGACAACTGCAACTTTCGTGACGATGCCTATGGCGGCTCCGTGCCCAACCGCATCCGCCTGCTGGTCGAGATCACCCAGCGCGTCGTGGACACCGTAGGCGCCGAGCGCACCGGCGTGCGCTTGTCACCCAATGGCGAGGTGCAAGGGGTCAACGACAGCCATCCCGAGATCCTGTTCCCCGCCGCGGCCGCGGCCCTGGATGGGCTCGATGTGGCATACCTCGCGTTGCGCGAACCGCTGCGCGACGGCACCTTCGGAAAGGCGAACTCGCCGCCGGTTCACCCGGCAATTCGCAAGGTGTTCCGCGGCGCGCTGATCCTGAACTCCGACTACACACTTTCAGAAGCGCAAGCGGCACTGGACGCAGGTCAGGCCGATGCCATTGCCTTCGGACGCGCGTTCATCTCCAACCCCGATCTGCCTCGTCGCTTCGCCGAGCACATCCCGCTGGCGCCGGGGAACATGGCAACCTGGTATTCGAAGGGCGCGCAGGGCTACACCGACTACCCCGATGCGCCCGAAGAGAGGCTGGCGTCGCCGACGCCAGCCGCTGCTGCGGTCTAGTGCAGCGTTACGGCGCAGCCGCGGTGACCGACCAGACCGCGTTGCCCACGTCGTCGGCGATCAGCAATGCGCCGTCGGCCGATTGCGCAAGCCCGACAGGCGCCCCGAACAGCGACTTCTCGTCCACGGACGCAAACCCGGTGACGACCGGCATCTTCTTGCCCGTCGGTCGGCCGTCGACGAAGCGCACATAGCTGACCTCGTAGCCGCTGAGGGGCGACCGGTCCCAGCTGCCGTGTTCGCCGATGAAGGCGCCACCGCGGTACATGGCCGGCAGGTTGGTGCCACTGTAGAAGAGCAGGCCCAGCGGCGCGACGTGCGATGCCAGTGCGTAGTCGGGCTTGATCGCCTTCTGGACCAGGTCCGGCCGCTGCGGCTGCACGCGTTGATCGACGTGCTGCCCGTAGTAGCTGTACGGCCAGCCATAGAAGCCGCCCTCCTGCACCGCAGTCATGTAATCGGGCACGAGGTCGGCGCCGATCTCGTCGCGCTCGTTGACGATGGCCCAGAGCTTTCCGCTCTGCGGCTCCCACTGCAGCCCCGTCGGGTTGCGAAGCCCCGATGCGAAGACCCGGCTGGCGCCGCTCGCGACGTCGACCTCCAGGATGGCGGCACGCCGGTATTCCACCGCCAGGCCGTTTTCCGTGATGTTGCTGTTCGAACCGACACCGACATAGAGCTTCTTGCCGTCTGGGCTGGCGAGCAGCGCTTTTGTCCAGTGGTGATTGAGGGTGCTCGGCAGGTCGGCGAGTTCGACCCCGGGGTCCGCGATGCGGGTGGTGCCCGCCGTGTAGGCGTACTTCATGATCTTGTCGGTGTCCGCCACGTACAGCGTCTGGCCGATGAGCTGCACACCGAACGGCGAGTGCAGGTGTTCCAGGAACACGTGTTGCTCCCACGGGCCGGCACCGGCAGGCTTGCGCAGAAGCGTGATCCGGTTGCCGCCTTTTGCGCCCTTGCCGGACTGGTTCTTGACGATGCCCGCGATCAGTTGCTTGGGCGTGGTCACGGGCTCGGTGCCGGGCCCGTTCGATTCGACCACCAGCACGTCACCGTTGGGAAGCGTCAGTAGCTGGCGCGGGTGCATCAATGCAGCGGCGATCTTCTCGATCTTGAGGCCGGCCGCCACAGTGGGGTGCCCATCGCCCTGCCACCCGACCCCGTCCGGGACCTGCATCGGCGGCACCAGGAAGTTCCTGGCGGCCGGCATCACGGGCTCGCCGCCCATCTGTTGCTGTGGGTCGACCGAGGCGCGCTCACCGCACGCACTGAGCGCCGCGACAAGGACGGTGGGAAGGAGAAAAGTCCATTGCTTGCGGTTCATGCTGGCACCTTGTTGACATCGTTCACTTGCTGCAGGGTCACGAGGACGTGGACGACGACAAGAAGCCCGACCGTCAGTACCGACAGCCACAGGCCTTGAGGCATCGCCGCATAGGCGTCGCGGCTGTGCACGAGCGCGTTGACGATGGCGGTGACCACCGCCACCAGGTAAAGAAAGAAAGCCGCCTTGCTGCGGGCCGTGCTGTGTCGCGCGCCGGGAAACCAGACCCACGCCAGATTGATCAGGCGCGGAATCACCGCGATGGACAGGCCGATGCTGATGAGCCAGGCCGCCGACTTGACCCACATGAGGTCGGCGCTTCTCGCGTAGATGACGTCGAAGATCAATGCGGCAACAAAGAATCCGAAAGGAATCGGATTGAGCAGATCGAAGACGACCGCAGCGGTGGTGGAACCCCGCGTTTGGGTTTGAGGTTTCATGAAGGCTTCGTTCAGGTTCGAGAGATCAGGCGCAACGGGGCGCGCCGATGGCGGTTAGCAAGCGTGTTTACGATTGAATCGGCGCACGGTGTTGTCTGTCATGGGCGACAGGGCTCTCGCCGTAGGACGCAGCGCCTGTTTGGCTGATTACGACACCGCCGGCGCGCTCGCGTGAAATCTGCGCGTGCATGGGATTGACGTGCTGCGACATCGGAGCACCAGTCTGGCGTTTCAAAACGCTTGACCGACGGGATTCAATGCCCGGTTGTACCGCCGTTGCGGCTGGCCTCGAACAGGAACCAGGTCCTCCGCTCGGTCTCGTCGATCCAGGTTTCGATCAGGCTGGTGGTCGCGATGTCGCGGTGCTGCTCGCAAACCCCGTGCGCCTCGCGCAGGCTCGCTGCCAGCGTCTTGTTGTCCTCGCGCAGTTCCGCCAGCATGTCCAGCGGCTCGACGTAATCGGCATCGTTGTCGAGCACACGCTGCGTGCGGGCGATGTGGCCGATCGAGCGCAGCGTGGTGCCGCCCACCTTGCGGATGCGCTCGGCGATCGGGTCGGTCATCGCGAAGAGCTGGTCTCCCTGGTCGTCGAGCAACAGGTGGTAGTCGCGGAAGTGAGGTCCGCTCATGTGCCAATGGAAGTTCTTGGTCTTGAGGTAGATCGCGAACACATCGGCAAGGATGCCATTCATGGCGGCGGCGATGTCGCGGGGCGCGTCGCCCTTGAGGTCCGTGGGCGTGACCAGCGGCGCCTCCTGCCGTTTCCTGAGCTCCTGCACTTTTTTGGCCTCTGGTTTCTTCATGTGATTTTCTTGAGTCGGTTGTTGGATCGATGGCTTGCTACAGCCTCGGGCATCCGGCAGTCCGCGTCTGTGTGGTACCGCACTCAGCTCCGCGAAGCGGCCGGCGCCCTGTGTTGCCGAGCGCACAGACCGGCCGGCGCGCCGCGCTTAAGTTGAGTGCCGCAAACACACTCACGAGGAAGCTTTCAACATGACTTCAAGACGCAAGGCCTATTTCGTCGGCGGCGGCATCGGCTCGCTGGCCGGCGCCGCCTTCCTGATACGCGACGGCGGCATGCCCGGCAGCCAGATCTCGATCCTGGAGACCGGCAGCCTGCTCGGCGGCAGCCTGGACGCGGCGGGCGATGCCGATCGCGGCTACTCGATGCGCGGCGGCCGCATGCTGACCACCGACAACTACGAGTGCACCTGGGACCTGTTCAAGTCCATCCCCTCGCTCACGCAGCCGGGTCGCAGCGTCTTCGAAGAGACTGTCGAATTCAACGAGAAACATGTCTCCCACGCGATGGCGCGGTTGGTCGACCGCCGCCGCGCCAAGGTGCCGGTGGCGTCCATGGGTTTCTCGATGCACGACCGGGCGGAGCTGCTCAAACTGTTGAATGCCGAGGAGTCTTCGCTTGGCGACAGTTGCATCACGGACCACCTGTCGCCCGCCTTCTTCGAGACGCCGTTCTGGTTCATGTGGGTCACCACCTTCGCCTTCCAGCCCTGGCACAGCGCGGTCGAGTTGCGTCGCTACCTGCACCGCTTCATGCTGGAGTTCTCACGCATCGAGACACTGGCTGGCGTCAAGCGCACGGTGTTCAACCAGTACGACTCGATGGTCGTTCCGCTGCAACGCTGGCTTCAGGCGCAGGGCGTGCGTTTGGTCACTGACTGCACGGTGACCGACCTCGACCACAAGACCGAAGACGGCCTGTTCGAGGCCATTGCGCTGCACTGCACGTTGAAGGGACGGCCCGAAATTCTGCAGCTGGAAGACGGCGACCTCGTCTTCGTCCAGAACGGCTCGATGACCGATGCCTCCAGCCTGGGCTCGATGACGGCGGCGCCGCCCAAGCTGAAGAAGGCGCACAACGGCAGCTGGACCTTGTGGGAGAAACTGGCCGAGGGCCGGCCGGCCTTCGGCAAGCCCGCAGTTTTCAACAGCTGCGTCGCCCAATCCGACTGGGCCTCGTTCACGGTCACGCTGAAGGACCCGGGCTTTTTCGATCGAATGCGGCGATTTTCCGGCAACGAGGCCGGCACCGGCGGATTGGTCACTTTCAAGGACTCGAACTGGCTGATGTCCATCGTGCTGGCGCATCAGCCGCATTTCGCCAATCAACCGGCCGACGTGCAGATCTTCTGGGGGTACGGGCTGTTCCCCGACCGCATCGGCAACTTCGTCGCCAAGGCGATGGCGGACTGCACCGGTGCGGAACTGCTGCAGGAACTCTGCGGCCACCTGCGCTTCGACCTGGAAACCGTGGACACGGCCCACTGCATTCCCTGCCGCATGCCCTACATCACCAGCATGTTCATGCCGCGCGCGCCCGGGGACCGACCGCTGCCGGTGCCGCCAGGAACGAAAAACTTCGCCTTCATCGGCCAGTTCGTCGAGATTCCGCTGGACACCGTCTTCACCGTCGAGTTCTCGGTGCGTGCGGCGCAGATGGCGGTGTATGAGTTGCTGCACATCACGAAACCGATTCCGCCAGTGACGCCGCACGATGCGTCGTTGCATGCGAAGTTCGACGCGCTGGTCAAGGCGATGCGTTGACGCGCGTCGCGATCACTCGCTCAGCCCGGATGCCGCTCGCCGGATTCAGGCCCTTTTGACCTCTTTCACTTCGGCGTCGACCACGCTGTCATCGGCGGTGGCATGCGTCGCAGCTTCAGGGCTTCTCTGGCCGGTGCCCGTCGAAGCCCCGGAAGCAGCGTGCTCGGCCTGCGCTTGCGCATGCATCTTCTCGCCGAGCTTCTGGCTCGCCGCCGTCAGTGTCCGGGTCTTTTCCTCGATCACGGCCTTGTCTTCTCCCTCCAGGGCTTCTTCCAGCTTTTTGATCGCGCCTTCCGTGGCTTGCTTTTCGGCGCCTTCGAGGTGAGTGCCCTGCTCGGCAAGCATTTTCTTGGCGCTGTGCATGGTGGCCTCGGCCTCGTTGCGCGCCTGGGCGAGTTCGACCTTTTTCCTGTCCTCCACTGCGTTCAGTTCCGCGTCCTTCACCATCTTCTGGATCTCGGCTTCCGAGAGGCCTGAGTTGGCCTTGATGGTGATCTTGTTTTCCTTGCCCGTGCCCTTGTCTTTGGCGCCGACGTGCAGGATTCCGTTGGCGTCGATGTCGAAGCTCACCTCGATCTGCGGCGTGCCGCGCGCCGCCGGCGGAATGCCCTCGAGGCTGAATTCCCCCAGCGCCTTGTTGCCCGAGGCGATCTCGCGCTCGCCCTGGAACACCTTGACGGTCACGGCAGGCTGGTTGTCGTCAGCCGTGGAGAAAGTCTGCGCGAACTTGGTCGGGATCGTGGTGTTCTTGGCGATCATCTTGCTCATCACACCGCCCATCGTCTCGATGCCCAGCGACAGCGGGGTCACGTCGAGCAGCAGCACATCCTTGCGGTCGCCCGAGAGCACCTGGCCCTGGATGGCGGCGCCGACGGCCACGGCCTCGTCGGGGTTCACATCCTTGCGCGGTTCCTTGCCGAAGAATTCCTTCACCTTTTCCTGCACCTTGGGCATGCGGGTCATGCCGCCGACCAGGATCACGTCGTTGATGTCCGACACGCTCACGCCGGCATCCTTGATGGCTGCGCGGCACGGCGCGATGGTGCGCTCGATCAGTTCTTCGACCAGGCTTTCGAGCTTGGCGCGGGTGAGCTTGATGTTCAGGTGCTTCGGCCCCGATGCGTCGGCTGTCACGTAAGGCAGGTTGATGTCTGTCGATGCGCTGCCGGACAATTCGATCTTGGCTTTTTCCGCCGCGTCCTTCAGGCGCTGCAGGGCGAGCACGTCCTTGGTCAGATCGACACCCTGCTCTCTCTTGAACTCGGTCACGAGGAAGTCGATGATGCGCTGGTCGAAGTCTTCGCCGCCCAGGAAGGTGTCGCCGTTGGTGGAGAGCACTTCAAACTGCTTCTCGCTATCGGCGCTCGAGATCTCGATGATCGACACGTCGAAGGTGCCGCCGCCCAGGTCGTAGACGGCGATCTTGCGGTCGCCCTTGTCGTGCTTGTCCAGGCCGAAAGCCAGCGCAGCGGCGGTGGGCTCGTTGATGATGCGCTTGACGTCCAGGCCCGCGATGCGGCCGGCGTCCTTGGTGGCCTGGCGCTGCGCGTCGTTGAAGTACGCGGGCACCGTGATGACGGCTTCGGTCACCGGCTCGCCGAGATAGTCTTCGGCGGTCTTCTTCATCTTGCGCAGGATCTCGGCGCTGACCTGCTGGGGTGCCAGCTTCTTGCCCCGCACGTCGACCCAGGCGTCGCCGTTGTCGGCTTTGCTGATCGTGTAAGGCATCAGGCCGATGTCCTTCTGCACTTCCTTCTCTTCGAACTTGCGGCCGATCAGGCGCTTGACTGCGTAGATCGTGTTCTTGGCGTTGGTGACCGCCTGGCGCTTGGCGGAGGCACCGACCAGCACTTCACCGTCCTCCTGGTACGCGACGATCGAGGGCGTGGTGCGCGCGCCTTCCGAGTTCTCGATCACGCGCGCAGTGTTGCCTTCCATGATCGACACGCATGAGTTGGTGGTGCCGAGGTCGATGCCGATGATTCTGGACATGGTGTGATTGCTCCTTCAATGGGATGAATGGGTGGTCGTGAACTTCGATCAGTCTGCGCGGATGCATGGCAGCCGTCTGTGGGCCACCGCACGCTGCCTTCGGGTCACAGGGGCGCACTGAACGCCTTCGTACGACAACGAACAGACCGAGGCGCGAGGGCGCCGTCAAGCTCACGGCATCGCCGTCACGGGGCCAGGCAACCGGTCCATCCCGAATGTCAAACCACCGTGAAATCACGCCGCATGAACATGTGATGAACCTCTTCATCGACACCGAATTCAGTTCGCTCAATGGCCCCGAGTTGCTCTCCATCGGCCTGGTGCCGGAAGACGGCAGGGAGTTCTATGTGGAAATCGCAGACGACCGAATACCGGTCAACGCCTTTGTCAAGCGCACGGTGCTGCCGCAATGGGGGTTGATGCCGCTCCAGGTTCGATCGAGCATCGAGTTGGGCCGCCACGTGGACAAATGGCTTTCGGGTCTTCGTCGGACGTCGATCGCCGTCGTGTTCGACTACGAGGCGGATTTCGACCTGCTGCGCAAGGCCCTGCTTTCAGCCATGTGCTGGGGACGATGGTCCAAGGTGCTCGTGCCGCACCGGGTTGGATTTCTCTCGCGTGAACACGCCTCCAATGAGGCCATGGACACGTCGTGGACGGCATCGATGCAGCGCGACGGCATCGGCCGTCATCACGCACTGGCGGATGCCCGCGCGTTGCGCGAGGGATACGCAGCGGTGCACGACGCACAACGCCGACGCGTTGCCGAATGCGTCGCTGCACTGCCCCCCTGAGAACACCCGGCATCTCGGTCGATGCGCCGTTCTTTTGCCCGAAAAAAACGACGGATCGGACGCCTTCAAGGAACGAAAGCGTCAGATTACTTCTGCACCGTCTCGCTGCCAAGCCCCGTTGCCGCTGCCCGCGCGACCGGCCTTTTCAGTTCAGCGTTGCCACCATAGGCGCACTCGCCCAAGCAGCCTGGGCGTCATTGCCGTCCGCGCATACGCATCCGCCGCCTGCCGGATGGCTGCGCCCTGCGTCGGATAGGCATGGATGACCCTGGACAGTGCCTGCAGCCCGATGCCCGTCACCATCGCGAGCGAGATGCTGTTGATCATCTCGCCGGCATGCCGGGCCACGATGGTCGCGCCCAGAATCGTGTCGGTGCCCTCGCGCACATGGATCTTCACGAAGCCGTCTTCCTCGCCATCGGCGATGGCGCGGTCCACGTCGTGCATCGGGATCGTGAAGGTCTTGACCGGAATGCGCTGTTGCCTCGCCTCCCTGACGTACAGGCCAACGTGCGCGACCTCGGGGTCGGTGTAGGTGCACCACGGGACCGTGAGCGCGCTCATGCGCTCGTGCCCCAGCAGCAAGGCATTGCGGACCACGATGCGGGCCGAGGCCTCGGCAGTGTTGGTGAACTTGTGCGTCAGGCACACATCGCCCGCGGCGAAGATGCGGCGGTTGCTGGTGCGGAGGAAATCGTCGACATGAATGCCGCCCTCTGCGTCATAGGCCACGCCCGCGGATTCCAGGCCCAGACCCTGCACAGCGGGCACGCGGCCGATGCCGGTCAGGAGGGTGTCGACGCGCGTGGTGGCCGTGCTTCCGTCGTTCATCAGGTCGACCACCTTGCGGCCGTCTTCCATGCGCACGCGCGTGACCGTGCTGTTGAGGTGGATCTCCACGCCGTCGCGCGCCAGCGCGTCGGACACCATCTGCGCCGCGTCGCGTTCCTCCTGCGGCAGGAAGAGCGGCTCGCTGTGCGAGATCAGCGTGCGCGACCCGAAGCGCGCGAACACCTGGGCCAGCTCGCAGCCGAGCGGGCCGCCACCGATCACCATCAGGCTGGGCGGCAGGACATCGAGGTCGAACACCGTCTCGTTGGTGAGGTAGCCGGCTTCGTCGAGGCCCGGAATGTCGGGCAACAGGGAGCGTGATCCGGTCGCGATGAGTGCCTTCTTGAAATGCAGCGGCACGCCGTCGACCTCGACCGCATCCGGCCCGGTGAAGCGGGCCACGCCGAAGAAGAGATGGATGCCGGCGCGCGCCAGGTTCATCGCCGAATCCCGGCGGCTGATGCGCGCCGTGACGCGCCGCATGCGGCGCATCGCGGCGGCGAAGTCGAACGCCACCTCGGCCGGTGAAGCCACCCCGAAGTTCTCCGCATTGCGCATGTCCGCCAACAACCGCGCCGTGCGGATCAACGATTTGGAGGGAATACAGCCGTCGCTCAGCGAATTGCCACCGAGCTCATGGCGCTCGACCAGCGCCACATGGGCTCCCAGGGCCGCGGCGGCGCGCGCAGCCGCCAATCCCGCCGGCCCCGCGCCGATGATCAGCAAGTCGTAGCGCGGCAGCGGCTTGGGGCTGCGCCAGCCGGCGGGCCGGGTGTTGGCCAGACGCGCGTCGGCAGGCTCGGCGGCTTGGGAGAACGCGGACATAAGGAATCGGATGCGCTGCGGCTAGAGCCAACCGCCGGTGAAACCCGCTCGCCTCAGCCCGGCACGCAGACAAGGAATGCTGCGCGTCAGACGCCAAGGCAGGCCGGTGCGGAAGTTCTCGATCATGAGGACCGTCAGCCCCTGGTCGAGGCCGAACACGCCTTCCGAGATCCAGGGTGTGTCGCCGCCCGCGGTGACGTTGACGCCGCTCGCGTACAACGCGTTCCCACCCGTTGCGCCCGCTTCGACGACCAGACGGCGCAGCGCAGGCAGCGCAATCTCGGGCGCGAAGACCAGCGAGGCGGCCACGCAGGCGCTGTTGAGCGTTCCATCGTCCGGCCCCCAGGGAACCCCGCGCGCCGCATACCCGTAGAACGCCTGGCGGCGACCCGCCACCGTCTTCGGCTCGACGCTGGGACCGTCGCTGGCCGTCAGGCCCCAGCCGTCCTGCCCGTAGCCGCCGAAGCCGCGCGGATTGCGGATCGCGTACTGCCGCTGCACTTCGGTGGCACGCCGGCTGTTCTCGAAGTAGTCGCAGTCCTTCTCGCGCATGAAGCTGTCCCGGATGCCACGGAAATCGATCCACGCATGCGAGAACTGGTGCATGAACAGCGGCCCGGCGTAGAGGAAGTCGATGCCGTAGAGGTTCTCCCACTGATAGGTCTCGGTCCATGTTTCGAAGCTGGCCGTTGTCAGCCGGTGCGTGTTTGAGCCCAGGCCGAGCGCATACAGGACGATGGCCTCGTTGTAGCCTTGCCAGCCGTAGTTGAGGAAGCCGCACTCCGGCTTCCAGCCGAGCGCCACGGCATCGTCGTCGTGCTCGGACCAGTTCCAGTTCACTCGGTCATAAAGAAGGTTCGCGAGCCTGCGCAGTTCGCTCTCGTCGGGAGTCGCGGCATCGAAATAAGCGGCCGCTGTCAGCATGCCGACCACCAGCAGCGCGGTGTCGATGGACGACAGCTCCGACGACCATGCACGTCGGCCTGTATCGCCGTCCAGGAAATGAAAGTAGAAGCCGCGCCAACCCGTCGCGTCGGCCGCGCCGGACTGGTCGCTCCCGGCGAAGAAACGCAACGCGTCGAGACATCGATCGACGGCCTGGTCCCTGGCGATCCATCCTCGCTCGACCGCTACCGGATAGGCCGACAGCGCGAAGCCAACGACAGCGATGCTGGCCGGCGCGCCGGGTCGCGAGGTGTCTGCGACCAGCCCGCTGTGCGCATGCGTGTGGCGCAGGAAGTAGTCGAAGGCACCGCGTTGAAGGTCGTCGATCATCCGCTCGTCGGCGCGAGTCAACGTTCCCTGGGCGTTCACTGCGGAACCATCGTTGGCCAGACCTTCCAGCGCAGGCGCTGCCACCAAGGGGCCGATGGCGGCACGGTGTCAGGCAATCCGTTGAATTCCGACATGGACACGCACGCTGCCTCAGGTTCAGGGCTCGTCCTGGCCTCGAAGCCCGGCATGTCGGCAGTGGTGCGAAACGGGCACATGGCAGGTGGCCTCCAGGTCAAAGAAAGGCTAACTGTCCACGCGTTCGTCCGCAATGTCTGTTCGCTGTCGCACACGCAGCCGCGCTTGCGGCCACGGTCTGTTCTCCAACGCACAGACGCGCCGGCCCGGAAAGCCCATTCTCCATTTCCAAAGGAGCACAGCTTGACGAAACCAAACGCCCCCATTCAGGTCCGGCCGACGTGACCCGGCCGCTCATCGTCGGAAACTGGAAGATGCATGGACTGACCGCGCAACTGGCAGACATCGAAGCGCTTGGCATGGCAATGACTGGCCGTCCCGCGCAGGCAGATGTCCTGATCTGTCCGCCGTTCACCTTGATCGAGCGCGCGGCGCGCATAGCAGGGTCCCTCGTCGCCATCGGCGCACAGAACTGTCATCACGAGACTTCCGGCACCTGGACGGGTGAGATCAGTGCGCGGATGCTGAAGGACTCGGGCGCATCGGCAGTCATCGTCGGACACTCCGAGCGTCGTCAACATCAAGGCGAAACCAGCGAGCGGGTCGCTGCGAAGGCGAACGCTGCAGTGACCGCTGGTCTGCTCGCGATCATCTGCGTCGGCGAAACGCAGGCGGAGCGTGCAGGCGGCGGCGCACTGGCCGCCTGTGCAGCGCAGTTGGCCCTGAGCATGCCGAAGGGCATCGCCGCTTCAGCCTTCGCCATCGGCTACGAGCCGCTTTGGGCGATCGGCAGCGGACAGGTGCCGACTGCCGCTCAGATCACCGAAATGCATGGGCACATCAGGCAGTGCCTGGTCGCCCGGCTGGGCGCATCCGGGAACGCCGTGCGTATCGTCTATGGCGGCTCGGTGAAGCCTGCCAATGCGCGCAGCATCCTTGCGCTCTCCGATGTCGGCGGCGTGCTGGTCGGCGGGGCGAGCCTGAAGCCGGATGAATTCGAAGCCATCGTGCGGGCGGCGGCGCCATGAATCTGCGCGTGGGCATCGCGGCCGACCACGGCGGCTACGCACTCAAGGCGGAACTCGTGCGGTCGCTGCGAGGATGGGGCTGTCAGGTCGAGGACTTCGGCGCCTTTCAGCTCGACCCCTCGGACGACTACCCGGACTTCGTGGCTCCTCTGGCCAGCGCCGTTGCCAGGCGCGACATCACGCGCGGCATCGCACTTTGCGGCAGCGGCGTGGGCGTGGCCATCGCCGCGAACAAGTTCGACGGTGTCCGTGCCGGACTGGTTCACGATGTCTTCACCGCACACCAGGGCGTCGAGGACGACGACATGAACGTTGCGTGCCTGGGCGGCGCGGTGATCGGCACGCGCTACGCGCTCGACCTCGTGCATGTGTTCCTCCACGCGCGCTTCTCGGGCGCCCCGCGCCATCAACGCCGTCTGGACAAGGTCCGGGCACTGGAACACAGGAGATCCGAACCATGATCACGATCGACAGGCCCCTGCTCACAGACACCGCACACCGGCTGATGGCCGACGGCAAGGGCCTGCTGGCGATGGACGAGAGCACCGGCACCTGCAACCGGCGCTTCGGCACCGCAGGCATCCCGCAGACCGAAGCGTCCCGGCGTGCCTACCGGGAGCTGCTGGTGAGCACGCCCGGGCTCGGCCGCACGATCAGTGGCGCGATCCTCTTCGAAGAGACGTTGCATCAGCGAACCAGGGACGACGTGCTTTTCACGCAAGTGCTCGAAGACGCCGGCATCGTCCCAGGCATCAAGGTCGACCTGGGCGCCAAGCCGCTTGCAGGCCACCCCGGGGAGCGTGTCACCGAGGGGCTGGACGGCCTCCGCGCGCGGCTGAAGGCCTATTTTGAAAAGGGCGCGCGGTTCGCCAAGTGGCGCGCGGTGTTCAGCATCGAGACCGGCACGCCCGGTCCGGCGTGCATCGCGGCCAACGCGCATGCACTGGCGCGTTACACAGCCCTGTGCCAGGAAGCCTCGCTGGTACCGATCGTCGAGCCGGAAGTCCTGATGGACGGCGCGCACACCCTGGCCGAGTGCGGCGAAGCCACGCACCGCGTGCTGCACCAGGTCTTCGAGCAGCTCGACCAGCAGGGCGTGGTGCTCGAGGCGATGCTTCTCAAGCCGAACATGGTGCTGCCGGGCACCGACTGCCCCATGCAGGACGACATCGATGCCGTCGCGGATGCCACGCTGGCTTGCTTGCTGCGTGCCGTTCCCGCCGCCGTGGCGGGCATTGCGTTTCTCTCGGGGGGGCAGCCGGCCGCGCTGGCCACGGTACGGCTGAACGCCATGCACCGCCGCCGCGGCACCGTGCTGGTGCGCAGCCCCTGGCCTCTCACCTTCTCGTTCGGCCGGGCACTCCAGGAGCCCGCGCTCGCGGCCTGGGCCGGCAACGACGCCAACCGGGTGGCGGCCCAGCAGGCGCTGCTGCATCGCGCAACGTGCAACGGCGCCGCCGTACGGGGCCAGTACAGCCCCGCGATGGAGACCGCATGAGCACGACGCTGCTGCAGCTGTACCTCGTGCGGCATGGCGAGACCGCGTGGACGCTCACCGGTCAACACACGGGTCTGACCGACCTGGGCCTGACCGCGCACGGCGAGGCGCAGGCGCGCGCGCTCGCAGCGCGGCTGCGCAACATCGCCTTCTCGGACGTGCTGGTGAGCCCCGCGCTGAGGGCCCGCCAGACATGCGCGCTGGCAGGTCTGGAAGCGCTGAGCCGCATCGAGCCGGACCTCGTGGAATGGAATTACGGCGATGACGAAGGTTTGCGCAGTGCCGACATTCGCAAAGCGCGACCCGGATGGAACGTCTGGCGCGACGGGTGTCCGAACGGCGAGACACCGGACGAACTGGCAATCCGCGCAGACCGGCTCATCGGCCGTCTGAGCAAGCGGGAAGGCAACGTCGCGCTGTTCTCGCATGGCCAGTTCGGCGCTGCGCTGGCCGCACGATGGATCGGTCTGCCGCTGATCGCCGGAGCCCACTTCGCCTTGCACCCGGCTTCGGTCAGCATCCTGGGCCACGAGCCCGCCCATCCGCATCGGCGGGTGATCGAGCTTTGGAACGAAATGCCCGCACTCGATGTTCGGTGAGATGGGCCCTGCCCCGGAGACGCTTCAATCCGCAGGTGCGATCGTCGTGACCTCGAACCCGAAACGGAGCAGCCGTTGAACGTCGGTCTCGCCGGCCTGCCCCGCGGGAACCGACTCGCCCTGCAGCCATGATTTTTGGATGAGGATGTTCGCGGCCTCTTCGACCGAAGGACGCGTGCCCTGCTGGACCTCGTCCTCGATCGGCGGGCCGCCCTCGTCGCCCGTGCGGGTGGCGGCGACCCGCCATCGACTGAGTTCATAAGGCAGCGAGCGCTGGATCGCCTGGCGTGTCAAGCCGACAGAGAGGCTGCGATCCGGCGACCGCACGCCGGTGACCCACTGAGGTGCGATGAGAACGCTGTGCCCTGCCCACCAGTGGCGCGTGTCGATCACGATGGCGTGCACGGCCCGAGTCTCCTCGTCGACCAGCAGGTCCTGGACAAGCCCGGCATCGCCATCGAGCGCATGGACGCGATAGCCCGTCAGCACCTTGCAGCTGCGCCAGTGCGAAGCCTCGCCGCAGGCCGGTTGGTCCTGCGTCGAAACCCCAGGTCCGTCGTTCGGGCGGATCGGGCTCGCGAAGACCGGCATCGCCTGGCATTCGAGCCAGCCACTCGCATCGACCACCAGGCCGCGGACGACCCATTGGCCGTCATCGAAGGAGAAATCGAGGGTGTCACTCATGGGTTCACTTTGAGGCGCCCCGCGTGCCGCGTCTGTTCGCTGCCGTACCCATGCCAGCGGCGAAGACAGAGGATTTCACGGCGCGCGCGCCGCGGTCACGTGTGCGCCAACGAACAGACCTCGCGGGAGGCACCGCGCACAGTCACCGCACCACCCCTTTCCGACCGCCTGAAAGAATTGCCATGCAACCCATTGCAGAAATAGTCGATGGCGCACGCTGCCGCAGGCGCATCGACCACAGCGTGCTTGCGAGGCCTCGCCCGTGACGACGCACCTGCCCCCTTCTGAGCGCTTCGCGTTCGTCTACCGCGGCTGCTCGATGGTCTGCACCGCCGAGTTCGTCGGACGGGCCGCCTACCGCCCCGTGGTGATCTACCGATTCGGCCTGCCCGAACTCGGTGCCACGACGGTGCCGGTCATCGATACGAGCTGCACCACGATTTCCGCAGCGATCCTGCGCGGCCAGCAGACCGCCATGCTCTGGATCAACGAGCGGACCCGGCATCTGAACTGGTGGTTCTGATGAACCACCCGAAGCTCGAGTCTCTCTCCCTTGCTCCCATACGAAAGTTGAACCCATGACGCAAACCACCCACCTCAATCGCCGCATCGTCCTGAACGCCCGACCGAACGGCGCGCCGACCGCGCAGGACTTCCGCATGGAGCACGGCGCGGTGCCGCAGCCCGGTCCGGGCCAGGTACTGCTGCGCACGCTGTACCTGTCGCTGGACCCCTACATGCGCGGGCGCATGAGCGACGAAGCGTCGTACGCGGCGCCCATGGCCCTCGGCGACGTGATGGTGGGTGGCACCGTCTCGCGCGTCGAGCATTCCGCACACGCAGGTTTCAATCCTGGCGCACTGGTGGTGGGGGCAGCCGGCTGGCAGGACTATTCACTGGCGGATGGCGAGGGGCTCAACGCGCTGTACCCGGGGGACCCCCACCCGTCGCGCGCGCTGGGGGTGCTCGGCATGCCGGGCTTCACCGCCTACATGGGGCTGCTGGACATCGGCCAGCCGGTGGCGGGCGAAACCGTCGTGGTCGCGGCCGCCAGCGGCGCCGTCGGCTCGGTGGTCGGGCAGATCGCCAGGCTCAAGGGTTGCCGTGTCGTGGGCATCGCTGGCGGGGACGAGAAGTGCCGCTACGTGGTCAACGAACTGGGTTTCGACGACTGCATCGATCACCTTGCCGACGGCATGCCGGACGCGCTCGCGGCAGCCTGCCCGGCAGGCATCGACGTGTACTTCGAGAACGTGGGCGGCGCGGTGTTCGACGCGGTGCTCCCGCTGCTCAACACCCGGTCCCGCATTCCCGTGTGCGGGCTGATCGCCGGCTACAACGCCACGGCGTTGCCGCCAGGCCCCGACAGGCTGGGGCTGCTGGAGGCCACGCTGCTGAAAAAGCGCATCCGCATGCAGGGCTTCATCACGATGGCGGATTACGGGTCTCGCTGGAACGAATTCTCAGGCGCGATGCGCGAGTGGGTGCGTGAGGGGAGCGTCAAGGTCCGCGAGGACATCGTGTTCGGTTTGGAGAACGCACCCGACGCCTTCATGGGCCTGCTGCAGGGCCGGAACTTCGGCAAGCTGATCGTGCAGCTGGCCGAGGGCTGAACTCCGACTCAGGCTGCAGCGAGGAGCGAATCCGACCAATAGCCCGCACGTCCGTAGTGGCCGCGCAGGTCGAGGTCCGACTGCAGCGTCCAGCTCTCGCTCGGGTCATAGACGGGCGCGGCTTGCACGGCATCGCGGCTCAGGTCGATGGACACGGTCTTGTTCGACCAGTGCACGCCGGTGATCCACTCCGGCGCCACCAGCACCTTGTGGCCCATCCACCAGTTGCTCGTGTCGACGATGAGGTAGCGGATGGCCCAGGTCTTCTCGTCCACGAGGAAGCCGGAGACATGGCCGATCTCGCCGTCGTTCGCGTCGAGGTGATAGCCGGTGACCGCCTTGCAGCTGCGCAGGTGCGGATCGTCGTTGCGGTGGCGCTGCCGTTCGGTGCGCTGGTAGGCTTCCATCTCGCGTTCCCGCTCGGCGCGGTCGATGCCGTAGCCCATGTAGCCGGGAACCATGCCGTAAGGATAGAGGCCGCCACCCCACAGGCCCAAGCCGCCCCAGTAGTTGCCGTAGCCGTAGTACCCCATGTACTGCTCTTCGTTCTGCCGCGAGATGGGCTGTTCGGTGTCGACATCCGGACTGTTCTTCACCTGCTCCTTGGTGATGGACACCGGCAACGTCCGGCCCACCCAGTTGGGGTTGTGGATCGCGACGGGCGAGATCAGGACCTTGCGGCTCGTGAGCCAGGAACCCGCATCCACCACCAGGTAGCGGACGACCCAGGTGTCGTCGTCGAAAAAGAAATCCTTGACGTCGCCGATCTCGCCATCGGTGGCCTGGATCGCGTATTTCTCGAGCTCATGGGTGCTGCGCAACATGTGAGTGTCCTTTCAGAATGCCGAATCGAATCGATCGGCGGAATGCGTCATCGCGGGGGGGAGTTCAAGGAACCAATGTCATCGCAACCGCCCCGGCCGTCTGTTCGCCACCGCACGCGGCGCGTCAGCGACGACGCCGCATCAGGTGTCAACCTGGTCGCGCAGCGCCTTGAATCCCGAGATGACGTCCGAGAGTTCTTCGTCGATCTGCGCCTGGCGCAGCCGGTGCAAGGCGTCGCCCAGCGTGCCCAGCATCTCGTCGATGTTGCGGTCGGCGCGGTCCATGGCCGCCAGCCGGCTCGCGTTCTCGCTCGCGAGCGACTCGGCACAGGCGCGAAACAGGGAGACGAACAGGTACTCGCGGATCAGGGCACGCAGCGTGGCCGTCGGGTCGCCCAGCGTCTCGGCCAGCATGGCGGTCGGCCACGGTTGCTGCGCCAGTCGGCGACGCCAGTCACCGTCCAGTGGCAGCAGCCGCTGGCCGACCGGCGCGAAGGTCGAGCCGGCGCCAGGCCGGTTGTAGAAGAGGTGCACCTCGGCCGCCGTCTCGCGCCGCCCGGACCCGAAAGACTCTTCGAGAACGGTCAGGAGAATCTCGTCGACCAGCGCCGCGATCGCCTGGACCGAATCCGGCACCGCGAAGACGCCGAGCAGCGGCATGTCGGTGTCGAGCAGGCTCGCGTGCACGCGCTCCCCGACGGCCCAGACCTGGGCTGGCGCGGGCATTCGCGCCAGCGCGGCGCGCGCGTGGTCGACCACCAGATCGTTGAAACGGCCGACGAGCCCCTGGTCGGATCCAAACACGATGGCGCGGACGCCGACCGCCGCCTTCGGACCCGGTGGCGCCGGCACCACGTGGAGCGCCTCCAGCCGGAAGCACACGCCCAGCCCGAGTTCGACGCTGCGCGCGTAGTCGCCCAGCGCGGCCACCGACCGTTCGTACTGGCCAACGCTGGCCGCCGCTTGCGCTTTCATCGCGCGGACGACCGACTGCAGGTCGCCCGCACTGCCGATCTTGCGGCGCAGGCTGGCGGGGCTGTCCTGCTTCACCGCGTGGTCTCAGCCCAAACCTGCGATCGCTGCGCGCGCCAGGTCGACGATGGTGGCGCGGTCTTCATCGCTCAGCGACTTGGCGCTGCGCAGCCGTTCACCCAAGGTGGCCGGGATGCCGTGGGCAGCGGCGGTGCGTACAGCCTGCTCCGCCTCGGCCATGCGCTCTAGCGGAACCGGGTCGAACAGTCCCGCAGTCAATGCGAGCACGGTGGCGATCTGCGCCGGCACGGTCAACGGCGACAGCTCCGGCTGCTTCAGGCAGGCCCGGATGCGCTGGCCGTGCGTGATCGACTGCTGCGTGTCGTCGTCCAGGTGCGCGCCGAAGCGCGCGAAGGTCTCCAACTCCTCGAACTGCGCATAGGCGAGCTTGAGGTCGCCGGCCACGGCACGGAACGCCGCCAGCTGCGCCTTGCCTCCCACGCGCGACACCGACTTGCCCACGTCCACCGCAGGCAGCACGCCGAGCTGGAACAGCGTGGGCGACAGGTAGATCTGCCCGTCGGTGATGGAGATGAGATTGGTCGGGATGTACGCGGAGATGTCCTGCGCTTCGGTCTCGATGATGGGCAGCGCGGTGAGCGAGCCACCGCCGCGCGCCTGATTCAAGTGCGTGGCCCGCTCCAGCAAGCGCGAATGGATGTAGAAGATGTCGCCGGGAAAGGCCTCGCGCCCCGGCGGCCGCCCGAGCAACAGCGACAGTTCGCGGTAGGCGCGCGCATGTTGCGTGAGGTCGTCGTAGACGATCAGCACGTCCCGCCCCGCTTCCATGAAATGCTCGGCGATGCTGGTGGCCGCGTACGGCGCGATGTACGACAGGCCCGGCGGGTCGTTGCCCTCCGCCACCACCACCACCGTGTACGCGAGCGCGCCATGGTCTCGCAGCACGGCCACGACCTTGGCCACGGCGGAGGCACGCTGGCCGATCGCGCAATAGACGCACACCACATCGTTGTCGCGCTGGTTGACGATCGCATCGATCGCAATCGCGGTCTTGCCGGTCTGGCGGTCGCCGAGGATGAGTTCTCGCTGGCCGCGACCGATGGGGATCAGCGCGTCGATCACCTTGAGGCCGGTCTGCAGCGGCACGGTGACCGGCGCGCGGTCCATGATCGCTGGCGCCGGACGCTCGATGGGTGCGCGCTCGTCGCCGCTGAATGCACCGAGGCCATCGAGCGGCTTGCCCAGCGGATCGATCACCCGCCCGAGCCAGCCGTCACCGACGGCGACATCCATCACGCGGCCTTCGCGCAGCGCCTCGTCGCCGCTGCGCAGCTGCGTGTTGTCGCCCAGCAGCACCACGCCGATCTCGGCCTCGTCCACATTGAAGGCAATGCCGGACACACCGCCCGGAAATCGGATCATTTCCGCATAGCCCACGCCGGGCAGTCCACCCACGCGCGCAACGCCGGTGGACACCGAAAGGATCGTGCCGACCTCGCGCACCACGAGCCGGGGCACGAAGTCCGTACGCGCCTGGTCGAGCGCCGAGAACACCGCGTCGAAGCTTTCCTGCAGGTTGCCGGGTGCTGCCTTCACGCGGCATTCCCCGCGGGGCTGGGCGCCGCGGCCGGCTTGAGCAGTTCATGCACGCCGCGCTCCAGCGACGCGAGGTAGTCCGCGATGCTCCACGCCACCTTGTGCCCGTTGGCGCTCAGTTCGATGCCGCCGACCAACGCCGGTGCCACCTCGTAGTGCAAGGTGAGCTTGACGCCGAAGGTCTCGTTGACCGCCTTGTGCACGGCCGTGCGCTGCGCCGTAGGCAGCGCGAACGCGGTGCGCACGATCGCGCCGTCATTCGCCGACTTCAACGCAGCAGCCATCTCCTGCAGCGCAGTACTTTCGAGCGAGCGCAGGCGAGCGATGAAAAGCTCGCAGACGCTGGACTCCAGGTCCACCGTGGCCAGGTCGGTCAGCGCCTGGCGGGCAACAGCAAACACTTCGTCCTGCGCGCGCTGGCGCAATGCCTGGTCGAGTGTCCTGGCGTCGCTGGCCATCGACACCCGGCGCGCCGCTGCGAGTGCGTCGGCGGCCGCGCGCGCGGCATCGAGCAGCTTCTGGCGCTCGGCATCCGCGTCGGCGTTCGCCTTGGCCAGCAGCGCGGCGCGCTCCTGGTCGAACGCGTCGTTCTTGTGCTGCAGATCGGCGCGCTCGCTCTGCGCAGCGGCCTTCTTCTTATCGGCGTCTGCGAGCTGGGAGGCGATGCGCTTCTCGCGCGCATCGATGGCGGCGAGCACCGGCTTGTAGAGAAAACGCTTCATCAGCCACACCAGCACGATGAAGTTGAGCGCCTGCGCGCCGACGGTGAACCAATCGATCAGCACCGGCTACTTCCCCAAAACCTTGGCCGCCTGTTCGAGCGCGGCGTTCCAGAACGGGTTGGCGAAGATCAGGATCATCGAGACCACGAAGCAGTAGATCGCGGTCGACTCGATCATCGCCAGGCCGACGAAGAGCGTGCGGGTGATCGTGGCCGACGCGTCGGGCTGCTGCGCGAGCGCGGTCAGCGCGGTCGCGACAGCGCGGCCTTCGGCGAGTGCCGGCGCCATGGTCCCGAAGCCGGTGGTAATGCCCGCGATGACGATCGAGGCAATGGCGATGTAGGTGAGACTGTCCATGGAATGCTTTCAGTGGGTCGCAGCGGGCTTGGGGACCGGTGTGCGGGTGCGGGTCGCTGCCGCGATGTACACGGCGGCGAGGATGGAGAAGATGTACGCCTGCACCATGCCGGTGAGCAGGCCCAGCATCGTCATGACGACGGGAAAGAAGAACGGCGTGATGCTCAGCAGGATGCCGACGATCATGGCGCCGCTCATCATGTTTCCGAAGAGGCGCACCGCCAGTGCGAGGGTGCGCGACACCTCGCTGATGAGGTTGAAGGGCAGCATCACCGGCGTGGGCTGCACGTAGGTCTTGAGGTAGCCGCCAAGCCCCTGCACGACGATGCCGAAGAAGGGAACGGCGATGAACACGCTCACCGCGAGCGCCACGGTGGTCGACAGCGACGCGGTCGGCGATTCGAAGCCCGGGATGACCGTGCACAGGCTGGACGCGGCGACGAACAGGAACAGCGTGCCGAGGAACCCCAGGTAGCGTCGGGGCTCCGCGAGACCGACCTCCTCGATCTGCTGCAGGATCGCCGTCAGCACGATCTCCAGCAGGCTCTGCCACCGCGATTGGGTGCGCCCGGTGCTGAGCTTGCGCGTGACGAGCGCCGAGCCGAGCACCAGCACCCCCATCAACGCCCAGGTGAAGACGATGGTGGCGTTCAGCTTGACGAAGCCGTGCTGCCAGAAGATCCATTCGTCGGGACTAAGGCGCATGGCGGACTCCGCTTTCGGTGTGCATGCGGCCGGGGGTCCGCGGCAGGCGTGTGAACCACGTCACCGCCACGCGGGCCAGCACGAAGCCGAGCAGGCACAGCAGCATTCGCCGCAGCTCGCCACCGGACACGAGATAGAACCCGCCCAGCGTGACGCCCATGCGCAGCAGCATGCTGGTGAGCATGCTGGCGCCCGGCCGCTGGAAAGTCGCTGCGCGACGCACGGTCCACCAGAGACCGCCGTAGAAGATCACGCCGAGGGCCGCACCGCCCGTGACGGAAAGCAGCACCGCGAGCGGCGCCGCGATCAGGCTGGCGAACAGTTCATGCATCGTCATGGCCCTCGCCCTCGTGCATGGCACGGTCTTCCCGCGTCACCCAATGCCAGGCATTCAGGCAACCGAGCGCCAGCCCGCCGACCAGCAACGCCAGCGTCCACGGGTGCGCGCCCGGGTGATGGCGATCGAGCCACACGCCCAGCGCGGCGCCGAGCAGCGTCGGCACGGCCACCGACCAGCCGACGAGTCCCATCATCCCCAGGCCGAAGAACACACCGGGCGCACCATCGCGGCGCGCCTTCAGCTTGCGCGCAGCCTGGGTGCCGACCTCGTCGGCCAGCGTGTGCGCCCGCGCGGTGCGGCGCTCCGATTCGCTCCGGGGATCAGCCATGCTCGAACCCCGCGACGCGCCGCAGGAACCCGCTCTCCAGTCGCGTCATCGCGTAGCGCAAATCCTGGTCCTGCTGGCCCTGCCGTTCGAACTGCTGCGTCACCGCTGCGTGCAGCTGCGCGAGATCAGTCCCACGCAGGGCGCGGCGCACCGACACGAGCACCTCGGCGCCGGTCTTCACGAGCACGCCTTGGTCTACCGCGAGGAACACCTCTTCGTGTGCCGCGTTTTCATAGGTCAGGATGCCGGGTGCCAACGCCGCCACGCAGTCCAGCCGGTGCGACAGCAGCCCGAACGCGCCCTGCGGCGTCTGCGCGACGATGCGCGACACATCGCGGTCGTCGACGAACACCTCGAACGGCAGCAGCACCTTAAGTCGCATGCGCGGTCTCCGGTTGCGCATCGGCGGCCTTCGCAGATTGCGGGTTTGCCTTGGCTTTCGCCTCCGAGATCGCGCCGATCATGTACAGGGCGCTCTCGGGCCGGTCGTTGAACTCGTCGGCGAGGATGCGTTCGCACCCGTCGAGCGCGTCCGCCAGGCCCACCAGCTTGCCCTTGAGGCCGGTGAACTGCTCGGTGGTAAAGAAGGGCTGCGTCAGGAAGCGCTCCAGCCTCCGCGCTCGCGCGACCACCTTGCGGTCGGACGGTGACAGCTGCTCGAGGCCCAGCATGGCGATGATGTCCTTGAGCTTCGCGTACTGCGCGAGCGTCTGCCGAATCTCCTGCGCGAGCGCGTAGTGGCGCGCGCCCACGATGCCGGGCGTGGCCATGCGGGAGCTCGACTGCAGCGGGTCGATCGACGGATACAGGCCCTCGCTGGCCCGCTCGCGCGACAGCACGATCGAGGCCGACAGGTGCGAGAAGGTGTGCACCGCCGCCGGGTCGGTGAAGTCGTCGGCCGGCACGTACACCGCCTGGATCGACGTGATCGCGCCGCTGTCGGTGTTGGCGATACGCTCCTCGAAACCCGCGAGTTCGGTGCCCATCGTGGGCTGGTAGCCGAGCCGCGACGGCATCTGCCCCATCAGGCTCGAGACCTCCATGCCCGCCTGGATGTAGCGAAAGATGTTGTCGACCAGCAGCAATACGTCGCGGCGCTCGTCGTCCCGAAAGTACTCGGCCATGGTCAGCGCTGCGTCTCCGACGCGAAAGCGCGCACCCGGCGGCTCGTTCATCTGGGCGAAGATCATGACCATCTTCGCCAGCACGCCCGCCTCCTTCATCGCGTCGTAGAGCTCCGCGCCCTCGCGGCAGCGCTCGCCGATGCCGCAGAAGATGCTCACGCCGTCCTGGTGGTCGATCATGTTGTGGATCATCTCGGTCAGCAGCACCGTCTTGCCCACGCCGGCACCGCCAAAGAGACCCGCCTTGCCGCCACGCTCGAGCGGCGTGAGCACGTCGATGACCTTGATGCCGGTCTCGAAGACTTCGGAGGTGGTCGAGCGGCGCGACAGCGCGGGTGGATCCCGGTGCACCGAGCGCCATTCGCTCTGTGCCAGCGGCTCGCCCCGATCGATGACGTTACCGAACACGTCGAACATGCGCGAGACGATGGCCTTGCCGACCGGCGCGCGCAACGGCCCACCGGTGTCGCGCACCTGCGCGCCGCGGGCCAGTCCCTCCGTGGTCGTCAGCGCTATGCCGCGAACATGGCGCTCGTCGCGTTGGGTCAACACCTCGATGACGATGCTGTCGTTATCGCCCGCGTGCAACACCGAATGGATCATCGGCAGCATGCCTTCGAACCGCACATCGACCACGCTGCCACGCACTGCCGTGACGGTGCCGATATTCGAAGGAATTTTTTCCACCATGCACCCACCGTAGACGCGGTCGCCCTGCTGGTCTGTGCGTTGGCAAACATAGCGGCCGTGCGTGCGGCAGCGCACGGACGAACGCGCCTATCCCACCTACGCTGGAGCCGCGGAAGGGTCACCACGACCGTGCCGCGCACAACGTCTTCTGGGCGTCAGGAAGATGAAGCATGGATGCACCGAATCGCCCACAAGCACCTACCGACATTCCTCGCGAGATGCACGCATTGGCATTCAACAGCGGCTCCTCGTCGCTGAAGTTCGGCCTCTATCGCGTGCACGGAACGCAAGTGACACGCCTCGTCAGCGGCGAGGTGGAAGGCCTCGGTCAACCGCTCGGCGCCTTTCACGCACACGATGCGCAGGGCAACCCGCTGTTGAACGAGACGAGCGCGCCGGCAAGTGCCGACGCAGCGATCGAGCGGATCGCCGCCTTGCTCGCAAGTGCACAGACACCATCGCCGCAGGTCATCGGCCACCGCATCGTGCACGGCGGCCCGGCACAACGGGCTCACTGCCGCATCGATGACGCCGTGCTGCGCGACCTGGAGGCCGCAGTCGCATTCGCGCCGCTGCACACGCCGGCCGCCCTGGCGGTGGTTCGCGGCGCCCAGGCGCGATTCCCCAACTTGCCGCAGGTGGCGTGTTTCGACACCACTTTCCACCGGACGATGCCCGACGTCGCACGCATGCTCTCACTGCCGCGCGAAATGCGTGCACTGGGAATCGAGCGCTACGGCTTCCACGGCCTCTCCTGCGAGTCGATCGTGCGTCAGTTGGCGGCCGAACGTGCCGATGGCGTACCGCCCCGGCTGGCCATCGCGCACCTCGGCAATGGGGCGAGCATCACCGCGGTGCGCGATGGCGTGTCCGTCGACACCAGCATGGGGCTCACGCCGAGCGGCGGCGTGATCATGGGGACGCGCAGCGGTGATCTCGATCCGGGCGTCCTGGTCTATCTGGCCCGCGAGCGGCAGTTCGACGCGGCGATGCTCGAAGATCTGGTCGACCACCGCAGCGGGCTGCTCGGCATCTCGGGGTTGAGCGGCGACATGCGCACCCTGCATGCAGCGGCCGCAACCAATGCCGGTGCCCGACTGGCGATCGAAATGTTCTGCCAATCCGTGCGCAAGCAGTTGGGAGCGATGAGCGTCGTGCTCAACGGCCTTGATTTGATCGTCTTCACGGGCGGCATCGGCGAAAACGACGGCGCGGTCCGCGCGGAGATCCGCCGGGGGCTCTCGTCGATCGGTGTCGACAGCGCGGACGATGGCTCACCCTGCCGGGTGCAGGCGCTGCCGTCGCTCGAAGACGAGCAGATCGCGCTGCACGCGGCGGCGTTGTGCCCGGGCCTCACGTAGCGCGTTGCGCGGGTGCCAGCGCCGAATCGACCGTGGTTTGCGCCTCTTTCAATATCTGCTTCAGGTGCGCCTCATCTCGGAAACTCTCGACGTAGATCTTGTAGATGTCCTCGGTGTCCGAAGGCCGCCGCTGCTTCTGCGGTGCAGTCGCGGGCGCATCGACGCGGTCCGCATGCGGGGTTCCAAGTGCCTTGGCCAGGCGCAGGTAGCGCGCGCCAGGGTCGGCCTCGACCTGGGCGGTGATCTCGGCCGAGAGCAGCGCGGCGGTGATGCCGTCCTTGTCGGTGGTCCAGGTCGAACCGTCTCGACGCAGGAATGCAGCGCCCGCGCTTTCCTCCCCCGCGAAGCCGAGGCTGCCATCCCCCAGGCCCTGCGAGAACCACTTGAAGCCGACCGGCACCTCGAAGACCTCGCGTCCGAGCTGCCTGGCGACCCGCTCGATCAACTGCGTGCTGACCGCTGCCTTGCCGATGGCCACGCGGTCACCTCATTGCGGCCGGTGCCGACGTGCGCGAGATCTTCCACGTAGTTGCCCATGTCGTCGTGGTGATGCGTCGTCGTGGCACGCAGCGCCAGCGCGTAGGGCATGCGGTGCACGCCTTGGAGGGCATTTTCGAGACAACCATTGGCCGCCGCCTGGTTCGGGTCGGTCACGTCCTGCCCGGCAGGTCCGCCGTGCGGTGGGTTGTACTTGAAGCCGCCGTCCCGCGGCGGGTTGTGCGACGATGTGACGACGACACCGTCGGCGCGCGTGCCACCGCCGCATCGGTTGTGCTTGGCGATCGCATGGGAGAAGGCGGGTGTCGGCGTGAACGCGTTGCCCGCGGCCAGCACCACGTCCACGCCATTGGCGGCAAGCACTTCGAGCGCGCTCGCGCACGCCGGGCCCGACAGCGCGTGGGTGTCGATGCCCAGGAACAGCGGCCCTGAAATGCCGCTCGCCCGGCGGTGGTCACAGATCGCCTGGGTGATCGCCAGCACATCCCATTCATTGAACGACACATCGAAAGCCGAGCCCCGGTGGCCTGAGGTTCCGAATGAGACGCGCTGCGCCGCGACCGTGGGATCGGGGCGCTCCGACCCATAGGCTGCGACGAGCTTTTCCACGTCGATCAGGACAGAGGCCGGTGCGGGCTTGCCGGCCATCGGACTGATGCGCGTGCTCATGCGGCGACCGCGCTCATGGTCGTTCCTCCCGCAGGCGCCGATAGCGCCGTATCAATGTGTTGGTCGAGCTGTCGTGTGCCAGGTCCGGCGTGTCCACCGCAGTGAGTTCGTCGGCGGCTCTCTCCGCCATCACCTTGCCGAGCTCGACGCCCCACTGGTCGAACGAGTCGATGTCCCAGATCACGCCCTGCGTGAATACGCTGTGCTCGTAGAGCGCCACCAGCGCGCCGAGCGTGCTGGGCGTCAGCCGCTGCGCCAGCAGCGTGTTGCTCGGGCGGTTACCCTCGAACACCCGGTGCGCCACCAGGTCTTCGGCGATGCCTTCGGCCCGCACTTCGGCGGCGGTCTTGCCGAAAGCCAGCGCCTCGGACTGGGCGAAGAGGTTGGCCATCAGCAGGTCGTGCTGATCGCCGAGCGGGTTCAGCCCCTGGCAAAAGCCGATGAAATCGCAGGGCACGAGCCGCGTGCCCTGGTGCAGCAACTGGTAGAACGAATGTTGCCCGTTGGTGCCCGGCTCGCCCCAGACGATGGGCGAGGTGGCGACGCCGACCGGCGCGCCCGAGCGCGTGACGTGCTTGCCGTTGCTCTCCATCGTGAGCTGCTGCAGATAGGCGGGGAAGCGTGCCAGGTACTGGTCGTAGGGCAGCACGGCCTGCGTCGGCGCTTCCAGGAAGTCGGTGTTCCACACCGCGAGCAACCCCATCAGCACCGGCAGATTCCGGTCGAACGGCGCGGTGCGGAAGTGCTCGTCCATCGCGTGGAAGCCTTCAAGCATCTCGCGGAAGTGCGCCGGTCCGACCGCGATCATCAGCGACAGCCCGATGGCGGAGTCCATCGAGTAACGGCCACCCACCCAGTCCCAGAAGCCGAACACGTTCTCGGGCGCGATGCCGAACTGCGATGCACCCTCGGCGTTGGTCGACACGGCCACGAAGTGGCGTGCCACGGCGCGCTCGTCGCGCAATTGCGCCAGGCACCACGCGCGCGCAGCGTGGGCATTGGCCAGTGTCTCGCGCGTCGTGAAGGTCTTGGAGCAGACGATGAACAGCGTATCGCCCGCGTCGAGGTCGCGTGTGGCCTCAACGAGCGCCGTGCCGTCGACATTTGAGACGAAGCGGCAGTCGATGTCGCGCTGGCTGTAGTGGCGCAACGCCTCATGGGCCATCACCGGCCCAAGGTCGGAGCCCCCGATGCCGATGTTGACGATGTGACGAATGCGCTTTCCGCCGTGCCCCAACCAGCGGCCGCTGCGCACCGCCTCGGCCAGCCCGGCCATGCGGTCGAGAACCGCATGCACCTCGGGCATGACGTCGACGCCATCGACCTCGATGCGTGCGCCGCGCGGCGCCCGCAGGGCAATGTGCAGCGCCGGACGCTGCTCGGTCGTGTTGATCGCATCGCCGCGAAACATCGCATCGATGCGCTCGCGCAAACCGCAGTGCCTGGCCAAGTCGAGCAGCAGCCGGATGGTCTCGTCGTCGATGCGGTTCTTCGAGTAGTCGAGGTAGAGGCCGGCCGCTTCGGCCGCCCAGCGGCTGCCGCGCTGTGGGTCGTCGGCGAACAACTGCCGCAGGTGCACGTTCCCCATGTGCGCATGGTGCGTGACCAGGGCCTGCCAGGCCCGGCTGGTGCCGACGCCGCTCATGCAGGAGCGCCCGCCGCCGGGGTGGCGCATTTCTCACGGATACGGGTCAGCAGGGCGTGCCATGAATTGGCGAAGGAATCGACCCCTTCGCGCTGCAACCGGGCCGCCAGCGCGTTGTCGTCCAGGCCTTCACGCCGGAACTCCGCGATCACGTCTTCGGCATAGCCGCCGTCCATGGGCATCGCGTGCAGGACCTTGCCGTGGTCCGCGAACGCAAGCAGCGTCTTCTCGGGCAGCGTGTTGATCGTTGCTGCCGCCGCCAACGCCTCGACGTAGAGCGTGTCCGATGCGGCCGGATCCTTGGTGCCGGTGCTCGCCCACAACAGGCGCTGCGGCTGGGCGCCGGCTGCGGCAAGCCGCTTCCAGCGGTCCGATGCGAGCAGCTCGCCGTAAGCTTTGTAGGTGCGCGTCGCAATGGCGATGCCCAGCCGGTTGTGGAAAGGCGACGCCATCTCCTTGCTGGCCACCACGTCCCACCGGCTGACGAAGATCGAGGCAACCGAGGCCACTTTGGGGTCGAGCCCGGCCTCGAGGCGACGCTCGATGCCTCGCATGTAGGCCTCCGCCGCCGCCAGGTAGTGCTCGCGCGAGAACAGCAGCGTGACATTGACCGGGACGCCATCGAAGATGACCTCCTCGATCGCGCGAACGCCCTCGGGCGTACCCGGAATCTTGATGAACAGGTTGGAACGAGCGGCTTTCTTGCTCAGGCGGTTCGCAGCCTCGATGGTGTGCGCGGTGTTGTCGGCGAGCAGCGGCGAGACTTCCAGCGAGACCCAGCCATCCGCACCTTCGGTGGCATCGTGGATGGGCCTGAACAGATCGGCCGCCTGCGTCAGGTCTTCGAGCGCAAGCTCGAAGAACAGCGCCTCGCCGGAAAGACCGGCGGCATCGAGAACGCGAATGCTGGCGTCATAGGATTCACCACTCCCGATGGCATGCTCGAAGATCGTCGGGTTCGAGGTCAACCCGGTCACCGACAGGTCTGCGATATAGCGTGCCAGCGTGCCGCTGCGCAGCAGGTCGCGCGTGATGTTGTCCAGCCAGAGGCTCTGGCCCAGCGTGTGCAATGCCAATGTCGGTGTCATGAGAGATCCTTGTAGGTGGCGCCGGAGGCGTCGGGCGTTGATTCATCCCAGAGCCGGAAGCCGCCGACGAAGGCCGCCGCGTTGTCGGTTCGCCGGGTCCGCGAAGGCAGCTTCTTGAGTCGTTCGGCCTGTCCGCCGCCAACCACGATTTCGTCAGGCAACAGGGCCGCACTGAAGCCCTCCACGACGGCACAGACCTTTCGTCGCCACTTCTTTTTACCCAGACGCTTGAAACCTTTTTTGCCCAGGAGATCCTCGTAGTCGTGCTTCTTGCTGCGGCGCAGATGGCCGAGTTCCATCGCCACGATGTGACCGTCGACGATGAGCGCGGAGCCCAGCCCGGTGCC
This sequence comes from Variovorax sp. PAMC 28711, assembly GCF_001577265.1. Classification (NCBI taxonomy): domain Bacteria; kingdom Pseudomonadati; phylum Pseudomonadota; class Betaproteobacteria; order Burkholderiales; family Comamonadaceae; genus Variovorax; species Variovorax sp. PAMC 28711. The sequence goes on from NZ_CP014517.1 coordinate 723,067, forward strand.
CAAACCCAGGAAGAGCATCTTTCCGCCCTGATAACTGCCCAGCGCCTGCATGGCCGCGTCATTGACGATCCGCACCGGCCGCCCGAACGCGCTCTCGAAGTCGAAGCCGATCCAGCCCGGGGCCAGGTGGTGAGGGTCCAGCGCTGGGATGCCGTGCTGCACGACGCCGGGGTAGCCGATCGAGACCGCATCGAACGCCCAGTCGGCGACGATCGCCAGAACGCCCTCGACCATCTTTTGCGGTGTCAGGTCGGGCCCGGATGCGAACTTGCGTCGCGTGGTCTCGCCGCTGAGCAGGCACTTGACGTGCGAGCCGCCGACATCGATCACCAGGATCTTCGATGGCGCTTTCTTCAAGGCGGGCGATGTCATGGCGCGGTACTCGCGGCGGCGGGGCGTTCGCCCTTCGGGGTCGATGCCTTCACCTGCTCCGACGCCAGCGACAGCAGTCGTGCCGTGTTGACCAGCGCCATGTGGCTCAGCGCCTGCGGGAAATTGCCCTGCATGTGCCCGGTGCGGGGGTCGAACTCCTCGGACAGCAGACCGACGTCGTTGCGCAACGCCAGCAGCCGCTCGAACAGTGCCTCGGCCTCGGCGTGCCGGCCGGTCACGGCCAGGCAGTCGGCGAGCCAAAAGCTGCACGGCAGGAAAACGCCCTCGCCCGCCGGCAGGCTGTCGATGCCGGTGGCCGTCAGGTAGCGCAGCACGAAGCCGTCGACCACCAGCTCGCGCTCGATCGCCTCGATGGTGCCGAGCACGCGCGGGTCGTCCGGCGGCAGAAAGCCCACCATCGGGATCAGCAGCAGGCTCGCATCGAGTTCGGTGCTGCCGTAGTGCTGCACGAAGCTGTTGCGCTTCGCATCGAATCCGGATTGGCAGACTTGCGCATGGATCTCGTCGCGCGTGCGTCGCCAGGCCTCGACCGGCCCTTCCAGCCCGTACCGCTCGACCGCCTTCACGCCACGGTCGAAGGCGACCCAGGCCATCACCTTGGAGTGCGTGAAGTGCTGCCGGGGCCCGCGGATCTCCCAGATGCCTTCGTCGGGATCGCTCCAGTGTGTGTCGAGAAACGCGAGCAGCGCGCATTGGATGCGCCAGGCGTGCGGCTGCGGCGTCTGCCCGGCGGCCCGCGCGAGATGCAGCGTGTCCATGACTTCCCCGTAGACATCGAGCTGGAATTGCGTCGCCGCCGCATTGCCGATGCGCACCGGGGCGGCGTCGCCGTAGCCTGGCAGCCATGGGAGCTCGATCTCCTGGAGCCGACGCTCGCCGGTCACGCTGTAGAGGATCTGCATGTCCGCCGGGCTGCCCGCGACCGCGCGCAGCAGCCATTCCTGCCAGGCCAGCGCCTCCTCGGTGTAGCCCGCCAGCAGCAATGCGTTGAGCGTGAAAGTCGCGTCGCGCAGCCAGCAGTAGCGGTAGTCCCAGTTGCGCACGCCGCCCGGTTGTTCCGGCAGCGAGGTGGTCGGCGCCGCCACGATGCCCCCGGTGGGTTGGTAGATGAGCGCCTTCAGGGTCATCAACGAGCGCAGCACCGGCTCGCGCCAGCGACCCTGATAGGTGCATTGCTGCGACCATTCGCGCCAGAGGGTCTGCGTCTGCGCGAGCGTCTGGTCGGCGTCGATGGCCTCCTGCGCGGGCGTGTGGGAGGGCCGGTAATTGAGCACGAAGGGCACGCGCTCGCCGACAGCGACCGTGAAGTCGGCCCGCGAGGTCATGTGCTCGCCATGCGTTTGCACCGGCGTATGGAGTTCGAGCGTGGCCGGTCCGGCGGTCGCGAACAGCGTGCCTTCGGCGCGATGCACCCACGGCACGATGGAGCCGTAGTCGAAGCGGATGATCAGTTCCATGTGCATCTGCACGTGGCCACGCAACCCCTCCACGATGCGCAGCACGTCCCAGCGCTCGTTCGACAGCGGCATGCAGTCGATCACGCGCACCGCACCGGTCTCGGTCTCGAAGTCGGTCTCGAGGATGAGCGTGCCGTCCCGATAGCGTCGCTGCGTCCGGCTCACCGCACCATGTGGCGCGATCAGCCAGCGTCCGTGCGCGGGGCTGCCCAGCAGCGCGGCAAAACACGCACCCGAGTCGAACCGCGGCAGGCACAGCCAGTCGATCGATCCGTCGAGACCCACCAGCGCGGCCGTGTGGCCGTCTCCGATCAGGCCGTATTCTTCAATGGGCAAAGGCATGCGTTCACACCTCCGCGACGGGGTTGTGCCAACCGCCGTCCGCCGCGATCAGGTGGTTCGCGGCCGGCGGGCCCCACGTCCCGCGCTCGTAGACGACAGCCGGGGGGTGATCGTCCAGCACGGGTTCCACGACGGCCCATGCGGCCTCGATGGCGGCCTCGTGGGCGAACAATGCGCCGTCGCCGTTCATGGCATCGGTCAACAGCCGCTCGTAGGCAGTCTGTTCGCCCGGTGCTTCCTCCAGCAGCGAAAACTCGCGCTGCTCGCCTGAAAATTCCTTGCCCGGTCGCTTGACACGCACGCCCAGCGCAATGGTCGATCGCGGCGAGATGTGGAAGCGCAGATAGTTGGCGTCCTCGCGGATGCCCGCGTCGCCAAACAGGTTCTGCGGTGGCGCCTTGAGCCGCACCACCACCTCGCACCCGTTGGCCGGCAGGTATTTGCCGGAGCGCAGGTACCAGGGCACGCCGCCCCAGCGCCACGAGTCCACATGCAGTCGGAGTGCGCAGTAGGTTTCGACATCGGAATCGCTGGCGACGTGGGCCTCGTCCCGATACCCCAGGTACTGACCGCGCACCATGTCTTCGGGACGCAACTCGCGCATCGCGGCGAACACATCGGCCTTGTGCCGATGCACGGCCTCGAAGTCGCGGGTTGCGGGCGGCTCCATCGCAAGCAGGGCCACGATCTGGAACAAGTGGTTCTGCAACACGTCGCGCAGGCAACCGGCGCTCTCGTAGAACGCGCCCCGCCCCTCGACGCCGAAGGTCTCGGCCAACGTGATCTGAACGCTCGCGATGTGGTCGCGGTTCCAGATCGGCTCGAGAAACGAATTGGCAAAGCGGAAGTACAGGAGGTTCATGATCGCCTCCTTGCCGAGGAAGTGATCGATGCGGAAGATCGCATCCTCGGCAAAGGCCGCCAGCGCCACGCGATGCAGCTCGCGCGCCGACACCAGGTCGCGCCCGAAGGGCTTCTCGACGATCACGCGGGCGTCGGTGGCCAGGCCGGCCCGGGCCAGCCCCTCGATGACGGTCGGGAACAGCGAGGGCGGAATGGCCAGGTAATGCGCAGGGCGCTTCGCGCCGCCAAGGGCCTTCTTGAGCGCATCGAACGTACCGGCATCACGGTAGTCGCCGCGCACGTAGTGCATGAGCCCCAGAAGCCGGTCGAGCACCTTGCGGTCGACGTCGGCGTGGTCGCGCGTGATGCTCTCCGTGGCACGGACATGGAGTTGCTCCGATCCCCAGTCCGACGTGGCGACGCCGATCACCGGTACGTTCAGCGTCCCGTGCTTGCACATCGCATAGAGCGCCGGAAAGATCTGCTTGCTCGCCAGGTCGCCGGTGATGCCGAACACGACCAGCGCGTCAGAGGACGCGAGCTTCTGCGCAGCGGGGGAGACCTGGGTCTCGGAAATCATGCCGACCCCTTGGAACCAGGATCGGGATGCGGCTTTTCAACGTGGCCACCGAATTCGTGCCGCATCGCCGACTGGACGCGGTTGGCGAAGTCGCCCTCGTCGCGCGAACTGAAGCGCCCATAGAGCGCCGCGCTCAGGACCGGCACCGGCACGGCTTCATCGATGGCCGCCTGAATCGTCCAGCGGCCTTCGCCCGAGTCGGACACGCGGCCCTTGAATTGGGCGAGGGTCGGATCTGCGGCCAGCGCCTCGGCGGTCAGGTCGAGCAACCACGAGCCAATGACACTGCCGCGCCGCCAGACCTCGGCGATCTCCGGCAGGTTCATGTCGTACTGGTAGCGCTCGCGGTGCCGCAAAGGCGTGGTCTCCGCATCCTCGGTGCGCGCTTGCTTCCCGACATTGGCGCCGCGAAGGATGTTCAGGCCTTCGGCATACGCCGCCATGATGCCGTACTCGATGCCGTTGTGAACCATCTTGACGAAGTGCCCCGCGCCGTGCGGCCCGCAATGCAGCCAGCCCTGGTCGGCGGTGCCAGCGTCGGCGCGCCGGCCCGGTGTCGGCGCCGACAAGCCGGGGCCAGGCGCCAGCGTCGCGAACACCGGCGCAAGGCGCTGCACGGAAGCGTCATCGCCACCGATCATCAGGCAGTAGCCGCGCTCGAGGCCGGCCACGCCACCGCTCGTTCCCACGTCGAGATACTGGATTCCCGATTCGTGCAACGAAGCCGCGCGGCGCAAGTCGTCGTGGTAATAGGAATTGCCGCCGTCGATGACGACGTCGCCGCTTTGAAGCAACGGGGTCAACGACGCGAGAACACTGTCGACCACGGCCGCAGGCACCATCAGCCAGACGGCGCGCGGTGGCGCCAGCGCCGCCACCAGGGCCTTCAGAGAATCCGTGCTGCGTGCGCCCAACGCCACCAGAGGCGCCATCGCTTCAGGGTGTGCGTCATGAATGACGCAGTCGTGGTTGCCCCGCAGCAAGCGGGTTGTCATGTTGGCGCCCATGCGCCCGAGTCCGATCATGCCGATCTGCATTCAATGCCTCCTGGGTGGTGGATGCGAATGACCACCGCGTGCTCGCGGCGATCGTCGTTCAAGGGAATGACCGAGCCGGGTAGCGCCATGCCATCCAGCATCAAAGCAGGGCCTTCACCCTCCGATGATTTGGTCAGCACCTCTATTCGATAGACAGTCTCGCGATAGCGATAGTTCAATCGAAACGAACCCCAATGTTCCGGCACGCAGGGAACGATCCGCAGCGCATCCGACTCGACCCGCAAGCCCAGCAGCGACTCCAGCACGAAGCGCAGCATCCATCCGGCCGACCCGGTGTACCAGGTCCAGCCGCCACGGCCCGCGTGCGGAGGCAACGCATAGACGTCCGACGCCATGACGAAAGGCTCGGTCTGGTACGTTGCGAGCGCATCGGGCGAGTCGGCGTGGCGGACCGGATCGAGCATGCGGGCGAGTTCCCATGCGCGCGGCGCATCGCCGAGCGCCGCGAACGCCATCGCCGACCACACGGCGGCATGCGTGTACTGCCCGCCGTTCTCGCGCACGCCGGGCAGGTAACCCTGGATGTAGCCGGGGCTCGGATCGGACTGATCGAATGGCGGGGCGAGCAGTCGAATGAGGGCCGCGTCGCGGTCCACGAGAAAACGGTCGAGCGCTTCCATCGCCTCGCGCGCACGCCCCGCATCTGCCGCGCCCGACAGCACCGCCCAGCTCTGTGCGATCGCATCGATGCGGCATTCGGCGTCTGCGGAACTGCCCAGCAGCGAGCCGTCGTCGAACCAGCCCCGTCGATACCAGCCACCGTCCCAGGCGCTCCGCTCGATCGCAGCGCGCAGCCGCACCGATTCGGCGGCACAACGTTGCGCGAAAGGCAAATCGCCACGTCGATCGGCCAGTCGCCCGAACTGCACGAGCACCGTGTCGAGGAAGAAGGCGAGCCAGACGCTTTCGCCCTTGCCGTGCACGCCGACAAGGTTCATGCCATCGTTCCAGTCGCCGCCGCCGATCAACGGCAGGCCGTGTGCGCCGAAGCGCAGGCCGTGCGTGATGGCGCGCACGCAGTGCCCATACAGGCTGGCTGATTCGGGCGACTCGCCGGGCAGGTCGTAGCAGGAGACCTCGCCGTCCGCGAGCGCCCTGCCCGTCAGGAAAGGCACGCTCGCATCGAGCACCGCTGTGTCGCCGGTGACGAGCACATAGCGACAGGTCGCGAGCGGCAGCCACAGGTAGTCGTCCGAACAGCGCGTGCGCACGCCGCGGCCCGATGGCGGGTGCCACCAGTGCTGCACGTCGCCTTCGGCGAACTGACGGCCCGCGCTGCGCAGCAGGTGTTCGCGCACGAGCCCGGGTGCCGCGTGCACCAGGGCCATCACGTCCTGCAGCTGATCGCGAAAGCCGAAGGCGCCGCTCGACTGATAGAACGCGTTGCGCGCCCACAGCCGGCACGCCAGGGTCTGGTACGGCAGCCATCCGTTGACCAGCAGGTCGAGCGACGGCTCGGGCGTCTCGACCTGTACTGCGCCGAGGGTGTCGCTCCAATGCCGATGCACGGCGGCCAGGGCTTCGTGCGCCGCGCTCGCCCCGCGCCAGCGCATCGCGAGCGCTTGCGCCGCCTGCGGCGTGGTGCCGGCACCAAGGCGGAACACAATTTCGCGCGCCTCCCCCGCCGACAGCGTGAACGGAACGCGGAGCGCGGCGCACGGATCGAGCGCCGCGCCGGCCGCGCCGCAGAGGTGTCGCGACGCCATCGCTGCGGGATGGCGCAGGCTGCCGTCGTGCCCGATGAAGGCGCGGCGGTCGCAACACACACTCGTGCCGGCCGAAGCGGCCTCGTCGACATCGAAGAAGGCGGTTCGCTCGACGAAATCGGTGGTGTACGCGTTGGTGGCAAACACGGTGCCGGCGCTGGTGTCGACGCGCGTGATCACGTGCATCGCCGTCTTGCGTCGCTCGTCGCCAAGCACCCATTCGAGGTAGCCGGTGACGCTGAGGTGCCGCACCCGCTCTGACCGATTGATCACCTTCAACACGGAGAACTTGATCGGCGCATCGATGGCCACGAACATCGTCAGTGCGGTTTCGAGCTCGTCTTCGCAATGCTCGAAGACGCTGTAGCCGAAGCCATGGCGTGTCACGTAGGGCGTGACGCCGGGGCACGGCAACAAGGTGGCCGAGGCGTAACGCCCGCTGTCTTCATCGCGCAGGTAGAACGCCTCGGTGTTGGGGTCCGACACCGGGTCGTTCGACCAGGGCGTGAGCCGAAAGGCTTGCGCGTTCTCGCTCCAAGTCGCGGCACTGCCGCTCTCGGACACCAGCGTGCCGAACGACGGATTCGCCAGGACGTTGACCCAGGGCATCGGCGTCATGCGATTTGGTGTGACCGTGACCACGTACTCGCGCCCATCCGGCGTGAAGCCGCCCATGCCGTTGCGAAAGATCAGGTCACGCTGTGCAAGCGGTGGCGACTGCTTGGCACAGACTTCGGGATCGGGCACGGCCACGACGTTGTCCAGTGGCGAGACACGGTCGCCCACCGGCCGACGTTGCGCGAGCTGCTGCGGCAGCAGTCCATCGCGATCGTCGAGCACGACACGGGCCACGGCCTGCAACAGATCGCGATCGGCAATCGGCACCTGCCCCAGCGCACGGACGAAGACACCGCCAGGCTTGCCGAGCCGCTCGACATCGACGAGCGCAATGAGTTGCTGCTGCAACGATGCCCCGGCATCGCCGCTGTCGTCGACAAGCACCACCAGATCAACGGCGAGGCCGGACAGACGCCAATATGCGTGCGCGCGTAGCAGTTGACGCATCAGATCGAGCCGGAGTGGATCGGCGGCCAGCAGCAGCGCGATTGGCAGATCGCCCGAGATCGCGTAACGCCAAAGGCCTGACTGACCCTGTCGGTTTTTGGTCAGCACGGCGGGATCGGCCCGCAATTGAGCATCGGGCATCAGCAGCGCGCCTGCCAGTTCGGCGTACAGCCGCGCATCGTCGGCATTTGAATGCAGTCGATCGAGCACGGCCTGCGCGGCGTCCGTCGCGGCGCCATGCACACGGTCGGTCACGGTGCGGTCCCGGTACTTGCGCATCAGGTCCAGGCAGGCTTCGCGGGTGGCCGACGCCGCTGATCCAATCGACCGACGTCGACTCGCCCGGGGCCAGCGACACCGCGCAGCGGATGGCGGCCACCGGGTCGAGCACGGGACCGGCGCTGCCCGACAACGTGGCCGTGTCGTCCATGGCCTGCGGATCGGCCGGGCCACGACCTCGACCCATGAACTTCGCGCGGTCCGTCTCGAAGGACAGCGGCTGCGACGTCGGCTTTTCGGCAACGAGCTGATGAAACCACGTGGGCGTTTGCTCATCGGGCGAGGGTGCGCGCCGCCTGCACACGACCGCCGCGAACTCGCGCAGCACCTCCGTCTCGACGAAGAGCTTTTCGAACGCCGGATGCGCCGCATCGGCAGCAGCCGATCCCAGCACGAGCTCGGCACAGCTCGTCAATGAGAGTCTTCGGCGGGTCGGCGAACGGTTGGTGATGCGCAGGCGCCCCAGCTCGACGTCGTCGTCGGCCGACACGGCGATCGCGGTCTGCATTTCAATGCCATGCGCTTGAACCCCGAGCGTCGCGATTCCCGGAGAAAAGTGCGCGTCGTACACGCCGGCCGGGGCTGCGGCAGGGTGTCGGGTCGTCGACCACACCTGGCCATCGTCGATGTCCCGGACATAGCAAAAGGCGCCGCTGGCGTCGCGTGTCAAGTCCTCCCGCCACCGGGTGAGCGCCAGGCCGTTCCAGTGGCTGTAACCACCGCCGGCGTCAGTGACCATGACGTGGTAGCGCCCGTTAGACAACAGCTGCACCGACGTCATGCGACTCCTTGGATCGGCGACGGGCTGCAAGAACATGGCCTGCACCCGCCGAAGGTAACAAGTCTGAATCGGGCTCCCTGACACGTCTGTTCGCTGACGCACAGACGACGGGGCCCGTGCCTTCTAAAACCGAGTGCTTACCTCCCGGAATCCTTGCCCATGAAGAACGCTTCGCTCAGCCCGGACCTGCTGCACAAGATGGACGCCTACTGGCGTGCCGCCAACTACCTGTCGGTCGGGCAGATCTACCTCTACGACAACCCGTTGCTCAAGGAGCCGCTGAAGCTGTCTCATGTGAAGCCGCTGGTGGTCGGCCACTGGGGCACCACGCCGGGCCAGAATTTCATCTACGTCCACCTGAACCGGGTCATCAAGGCCCACGACCTGGACATGTTCTACATCTCTGGCCCAGGGCATGGCGGGCCGGCCATCGTCGGCAACGTGTACCTGGAGGGCTCCTGGAGCGAGGTCTATCCCGACGTCACGCAGGACGAGGCGGGGCTCAAGAAGCTGTTCAAGCAGTTCTCGTTTCCAGGGGGCATTTCCAGCCACGTGGCACCGACGACACCGGGGTCGATCCATGAAGGCGGCGAGCTGGGTTACTCGCTCAGCCACGCCTTCGGCGCCGTCTTCGACAACCCCGGGCTCATCGTGGCCTGCGTGGTCGGCGACGGCGAAGCCGAGACCGGTCCGCTCGCCACCGCATGGCAATCGACCAAGATGCTCGATGCGGCGACAGATGGCGCGGTGCTGCCGATCCTGCACCTCAACGGCTACAAGATCAGCAACCCGACGCTGCTGGCGCGCATCGAGCACGACGAACTCGAGCAGTTCTTTCGCGGCTGCGGCTGGACGCCGCTGTTCGTCGAAGGCGACGACCCGGAGACGATGCATCAACTGATGGCCAGCGCCATGGACGAAGCCGTGAGGCTGATCTACGAGGCGCAGCGCAATGCACGGGAGCGCAAGAGCGCGAGCCGGCCACGCTGGCCGATGATCGTGCTGAGATCGCCCAAGGGCTGGACCGGGCCGAAGATGGTCGACGGACTGCCTAACGAGGGCACCTTCCGCTCGCACCAGGTCCCGCTGTTGGTGAATGCCGAACACCCCGAACATGTCGCCCAACTCGAGCAGTGGATGAAGAGCTACCGGGCCGAAGAGCTGTTCGATGCGAATGGGCGCCTGCTGCCCGAACTGGCGGCACTCGCACCGGAAGGCAACCGGCGCATGGGCATGAATCCGCATGCCAACGGCGGCCTGCTGCTGCACGACCTGCACATGCCCGACTTCCGCGACCATGCGGTGACCGTCCCGTCGCCCGGCGCGCTGCAAGGACAGGACACGATGGTGCTGGGCAAGTTCCTCGCCGACGTGGTGCGGCTGAACCAGGACCAGCGCAACTTCCGGGTCTTCGGCCCCGACGAGACCTTGTCGAATCTGCTCGGCGCAGTCTTCGACGTGACGATGCGGCAGTGGGATGCGACGACGGTGCCGAACGACGAGTTCCTGGCACCGGCCGGCCAGGTGGTCGACTCGATGCTGAGCGAGCACCAGTGCGAGGGCTGGCTCGAAGGCTACCTGCTGACCGGCCGGCATGGGCTGTTCAACAGCTACGAGGCCTTCATCCGCATCGTCGACTCGATGTTCAGCCAGCATGCCAAGTGGCTCAAGGTGACGCGCGAACTGCCGTGGCGCCGACCGATCGCTTCGCTGAACTACCTGCTCGCCTCGCACGTCTGGCAGCAGGACCACAACGGCTTCACGCACCAGGACCCGGGCTTTCTCGACCACGTCATCAACAAGAAGGCCGATATCGTGCGCGTCTACCTGCCGCCCGACGCCAACTGCCTGCTCTCGGTATTCGACCATTGCCTGCGCAGCCGCAACTACGTCAACGTGGTGGTGGCCGGCAAGCACGCGCTGCCACAGTGGCTGACGATGGAAGCCGCCGTGGTGCACTGCACCGAGGGCATCGGCATCTGGCCGTGGGCCAGCAACGACCGGGGCGCAGAACCCGACGTGGTGATGGCCTGTTGCGGCGACACGCCGACGCTGGAAATCCTGGCGGCAACGTCCATCCTGCGCGAGCATCTGCCGGAACTGAAGATCCGCGTGGTCAACGTCGTCGACCTGATGAAGCTGCAGTCTGCCAGCGAGCACCCGCACGGACTCGACGAAGCCGACTTCGACTCGCTCTTCACCCGCGACAAGCCCGTGATCTTCGGGTTCCACGGCTACCCGTCGCTGGTGCACCGCCTGACCTACCGCCGCACCAACCGCCACCTGCACGTCCACGGCTACAAGGAAGAGGGAACCATCACGACGGCGTTCGACATGCGCGTGCAGAACGAGCTGGATCGCTTCCACCTCGTGCAGAAGGTGCTGGACTGCCTGCCGCACCCGGGCAGCCGGGCCGACTATCTCAAGCAGATGTGCCGCGACAAGCTGGTCGCGCACAAGCTCTACATCGACGCGCACGGACAGGACATGCCTGAGATCCTCGAATGGACATGGGGCGCCGAGACCCAGGGAGACAAGCGATGAGCGCAAGCACGCCCTCTCATCTTTCGCACGCGCAGCGCCTAGAGCTTACGACGCTGCTCGAGTCCCGGCGCACGGCCTTCGAGCGCCTGAGCACCTTGCAGCTGGAGGGGCAGTCGCAGGTCCAAGCGGCCCGGCGTGTCTTGCTGCAGGACGCCGACGACGCACGCCAGCGCGAAGGCACCCACGAGGTCGAAGGCATCGTGGCGGACATCGACAGCGGCGAGTACACGGCGATCCGCGCAGCGTTGGAACGTATTCATGGTGCCGCCTACGGCCTGTGCATCGATTGCCACGCCGCAATTGCGTTCGGCCGCCTGCAGATCGAACCCCAAGCCCTGCGCTGCATCCCCTGTCAAACCCTTCACGAACGGAAATCCAAGCCATGAGTCTCTTCCACGCGGTCGCATTCGTCGACCATCAATCCGCCCACCTGCTGCAGTTCGCACCCGACGAGAGGGTCGAGCAACATGTGCACGAGCAGCTGAAGTTCACACGCCAGCATCACAGCGGCGTGCGCACCGAACACGAGTTCTTCGGCGCCGTCTGCGATGCGTTCGACGGCATCGCTGAAGTGCTGGTCGTGGGCGGGCACACGAGCGTCGCCGACTTCCAGCGTTATGTGGAAAAGCACCGGCCGCAGACGATGCCCCGCATCGCCGGCTACGAGGTGGTGGACCACCCGACCGACAACCAACTCGTCGCGCTGGCGCGCATCTTCTTCGTGAAGCACGACCGCATGGTCGGCACGCGCGTGCCGACCTGAATCTCGGCGCACCCGGGTCCGTCAGGGCACCAGAACCGCCGCCCCGTCGAAGCGGCCCGCGCGCAGGTCGGCCAGTGCGTCGTTGGCCTCCTGCAGTGGGTAGCAGGTCGTCTTCGTCACGATGCCCATCTTCGGCACCTGGCTCAGGAAGTCGAGACCGTCCTGCCGCGTGAGGTTGGCCACCGAGAGCAGCGCCCGTTCTCCCCACAACAGGCTGTACGGGAAGTGCGGAATGTCGCTCATGTGGATGCCGGCGCAGACGACGCGGCCACCCTTGCGCACCGCCTTCAGCGCCAGCGGCACGAGGTCGCCCACGGTCGCGAAGATGATCGCGGCATCGAGCGCCTGCGGCGGCATCTCGTCGGACCCGCCGGCCCAGGTGGCGCCCAGGCTGCGCGCGAAGGCCTGCGTCTTCTCGTCACCCGGACGGGTGAAGGCGTACACCGAACGCCCCTGCCAGCGCGCGACCTGGGCCAGGATGTGAGCCGCCGCGCCGAAGCCGTAGAGGCCCAGGCTCTTTCCCTCACCCGCGATGGTGAGCGATCGCCAGCCGATCAGGCCGGCGCAGAGCAAGGGCGCGAGCGACGCATCGCTGCCCTCCTCACCCAGCGGAAAGGCGAAGCGCGCATCGGCCACCGTCGCGGTGGCGAAGCCGCCATTGCGCGTGAAGCCGGTGAACACAGGGTGGTCGCACAGGTTCTCGCGCTGCATCCTGCAGTAGGGGCAAATGCCGCAGGCGTGACCCAGCCACGGGATGCCTACGCGCTGGCCGATCGCGAGGCCGGAGACGCTCGCGCCGACCACATCGATGCGGCCCACGATTTCGTGGCCCGGAATGATCGGCACTTGCGGGTGCGGCAACTCGCCATCCACCACATGCAGGTCGGTGCGGCACACGCCGCAAGCCGAAACCTGAACGCGTATCTGGCCCGGACCGGGCTGCGGGTCGGGCAGTTCGGTCCAGACCAGGGGCGCGTGCAATGCGTTGAGGACCATGGCGTGCATAAGCGTTTTTCTTTTCGATCAAGTGTCATCAGTGGCTTCACAAGCAGGCTTGACCGCTTCGCTTGGCCTGCAAGTTCTGGAGCACGGCAGGCAGCAGGTCGGGCAGGTCCTCCGCGATCAGCCCCGGCCCAAAGCTGGCCGCAGCCGCGCCGTGCAGCCACACCGCCGCGGCCGCGGCGAGGAACGGCGCCATGCCCTGGGTGAGCAGGCCCAGCACCATGCCGGCCAGCACGTCGCCCGCGCCCGCGGTGGCCAGCGTCGGCGGGGCATTGGCGTTGACGATGGCCCGGCCATCGGGGGCCGCGATCACCGTGTCGCTGCCCTTGAGCACCACGACGGCGCCGCTGGCTTGCGCGGCAGCGCGCGCGCGGCGCAGCTTGTCGCCGACCATGTCGATCACGCCTTCAAAGAGACGTTTGAATTCGCCCTCGTGCGGGGTCAGCACGCAAGCGCCATGGAGGGCATTGAACAAGGTGGCCGGATCATCCTTGAACACCGACAGGGCGTCGGCATCGAGCACGGCCGCCCTTCCCGTCGCGAGCATCGCCAGCACACGCGATCGCGTGGCCGGCCCCACACCGGCACCGGGGCCGATCATCAATCCGGTGTACCTGCTGTCGGCCAGCAGCTGGTCGAGATCTTCGGGCCGGGCGATGGCGCTCACCATCACGCTGGTCAGCGCGGCCGCATAGACCGGCAGCGCGACGGCAGGCACGGCAACGGTCGTGAGGCCTGAGCCGATCCTGGCAGCCGCCCTCGCGGCCATTCTTGCTGCGCCCGTGGTGGGCCAACCGCCCCAGAGCAACGCATGCCCACGGGTGTACTTGTTGCCATCGGCTTGCATCACGGGCAGTGTGCTGGCCCAGAGCTTCGGATCGTTCTCGAAAGTGTCGGACTTGAGTTGCTCGAAGACCGCGTCGGGTGTGCCGATGTCGGCCACGATCACCTCGCCGCACAGGCTGCGGCCCGGTTGCAGCAGATGACCGGGCTTCTTGCGAAAGCAGGTCACCGTCAGCGCACAGGGCACCGCGCCCATGCTGGCGCCGGTATCGCCCATCAAGCCGCTGGGGATGTCTACCGCAATGAGCGCCATCTTCCTTGCTGCCGCCTCGGCCAGCGTACTGGCCGCCATGCCTTCGAGCGCACGGCTCAAGCCCGCACCGAAGATGGCATCGACGACCAACTCGGCGCCATCGAGGGCCCGGGGCGTCAACGCCTCGACCGGCCCGCGCCACAACCCTGCATGGTGGGCGGCTGCGCCGCGCAGGTCCTCGCGTGCACCCAACAGCGCGACGCGCACCGGCCAGTCGGCCGCGGCCAGTTGCCGAGCAACCACGAAGCCATCGCCGCCGTTGCTGCCGGGGCCGCACAGGACCAGCACCGGACGCGGAGTCCAGCGCTGTTGAATGGCCTGGGCCACGGGGCGACCGGCGTTTTCCATCAACGCCATCTCACCGATGCCACTGGCTACCGTCAAACGGTCGGCCAGCGCCATCTGCTTGGCGGTGACGAGGGCCGTGTCGCAGTTCATCGCATCGGTTGCCGGGGGTGTCAAACGCCAGCACCTGCAGCCATCGCATGCGCCGGCTGGGGGAAGTCGGCGGCGCGCGCCACAGCCTCGCCCGCCGCGAACTCGGCGCGCAATTCGTCGACCTTGGCCATCGCACCGTCGAAGGCGTCGTTGCCCAGCAGCAGATGGTGCGGCGGATGGCCTGAGACTACCGCGTCGATGAGCGCCTTGACGGCACGCACCGGGTCGCCCGGTTGCTGGCCGGAGGACGCGCGGATCTGGCGCCGCACTTTGCCGGCCGTGGCGACGTAGTCGTCGATCTGGTGCTTGCTCTCGTTGGCGGAGCGGCCGGCCCAGTCGGTGCGAAACCCGCTGGGTTCGACCACCATCACCTGAAGACCCAGTTCAGCGACCTCCTGCCGCAAAGCCTCCGACAAGCCTTCGACCGCGAACTTGGTGGCGCAATACTGGCCCAGTGCCGACATGCCGCGGATGCCGGCCAAGGAAGAGAGGTTGACGATGCAGCCGCGCCGACGCTTGCGCATGTCGGGCAGCACGGCCTGAATCATGCGGGTCAGGCCGAAGACGTTGACATCGAACATCTTGCGCACCTGGGCCTCTTCACCTTCCTCGATGGCCGCGAAGTAGCCGATGCCGGCGTTGTTGACCAGTACGTCGATGCCGCCAAAGCGGTCCTGCGCCGCCTTGACCGCTGCGACGACCTGGTCCTGCCGGGTCACATCGAGCGTGAGCACCAGGACGTTGTCGGTTGCGCCGAAACGTTCCAGGGCGGCGGGATCGCGCGAGGTCACCACCGTCCGGTAGCCATGGTCGATGGCCTGTCTTGCGAGTTCGAGACCGAAGCCTGTGGAGCAACCGGTGATGAACCAGACGGGTGGCTCCGTCGCGATGGCGTTGTGAACTTGGGTATTCATTCGTTGGCCCTCACGCCAGGATGGCCGCCTTCATGCGGCTGTATTCGTCGTGGGTGATCTCGCCGCGCGCATAGCGCTCGCTCAGGATGTCCTGCGCTTCCTTGCCGAGGGGCCTGCCGTGGTTGCGATGGACGCGGTAGGTGTAGCCCCAGTTCCCGGCGCTCGAGAAGATGAGGATCATCATCCCGAACCAGAGGAACCAACCCCAGCCCGAGTACCAGTCGTTCCAATATGTGCCTGCCATTTTTCAAACTCCTTCAGTGAAAGGGATCTACCCCGAAAAGCCTGGTCGACGCAGAGGTCTCACCGGGCCGAGAAATCGAGCACCACGCGCGAGGGCACCTCGCCTCTGGACAGTCGCTCGAAGACATCGTTGATGGCCGACAGCGGCTGCAACTCGATGTCGGCCTTGACCTGGCCTGCAGCTGCGAAGGCCAGCGCCTCGGCCATGTCTCGCCGGTTGCCGACGAAGGAGCCACGAATGGTGATGCAGTTGGCCACCACGTCGAACAGCGGCGTGGGGAATTCGCCCGGCGGAATGCCGACCAGCACGCAGGTACCGTGCTTGCGCGTCATGCGCACGCCCTGCTCGAAGGCGGGCAGGGAGGGCGCAGTGATCAGCACGCCATGCGCGCCACCGCTCGTGGCCTTGACGACCGCGGCCACAGGGTCGCCCTTCTTGGCATTGACCACTGCATCCGCACCCAGACGCGTCGCATGTGCGAGCTTGCCGTCGTCGATATCGACCGCGCAAACGTGCAGGCCCATCGCCTTGGCGTACTGAACCCCGAGATGACCGAGCCCGCCGATGCCCGAGATCACGACCCACTGGCCCGGTCGGGCCTGGGTTTCCTTGATGCCCTTGTACGAGGTGATACCGGCGCAGATCAACGGTGCGGCGTCGACCGCCGACAGCCCAGCCGGGATGTGCGCCACGTAGTTCGGGTCGGCGATGATGAATTCGGCGAAGCCGCCGTTTCGGGTGTAGCCACCGAACTGGGCCTCAGCGCAGACCGGCTCCTGTGCCGCCAAACAGAACTCGCAGTGCCCGCAGGCGGAATAGAGCCAGGGCACGCCGACGCGATCGCCCTCCTTCACCGCCGTCACGCCGGTCCCGAGGGCCACGACGATGCCGATGCCCTCGTGACCAGGCGTGAAAGGCAGCGGCGGCTTTAGGGGCCAGTCGCCATCGCGCGCATGCAGATCGGTGTGGCACACGCCGCAGGCCTCGGTCTTGACGAGGATCTGGCCCGGTCCGGGCGTCGGCACCTCGAGCTCTTTCATCACCAGGGGCTGGCCGAATCGTTCGACCTGGGCGGCTTTCATCTTGGGTGTCATGGAGAGTCCTTGTGTTGAAAATCTTTCAGGCCGCGGCTTTCAAGCCGAGCCCGCGCACCGCTTCGATCATCTCGACCAGTACGGCCTGCGCGTCGCCATAAACCATGTGGCAGTTGTCGCCGTAGAAGAGCGCGTTGACGATGCCGGCGTAGCCCTTGCCTTCGCCGCGCTTGATGACGAACACCTTCTTGGCCTGGTCGGCGTTGAGGATCGGCATGCCGAAGATCGGCGACCCCTTGTCGGTGCGCGCGGCGGGGTTGACCACGTCGTTGGCGCCGATGACGAGCGCCACGTCGGTGGTCTTGAACTCGTCGTTGATGTCTTCGAGCTGGAAGATCATGTCGTAGGGCACGCCGGCTTCCGCGAGCAGCACGTCCATCTGGCCCGGCATGCGGCCCGCCACCGGATGGATCGCGAACTTCACGCTCACGCCACCGGCCTGCAACAGCTTGACGAAGTCGAACAGCTTGCCCTGCCCTTGCGCCGCGGCGAGGCCGTAGCCCGGCACGATGATCACCGAGCTGGCATAGCGCATCGCGATGCCCGCATCGCCGGGCTGCATCGGCTTCAGCTCGCCCTTGATCTTGCCCTGCTTGTGCTTGGAGGCTGCGCCGAAGTTGCTGAACACCACATTGCTCACCGAGCGGTTCATCGCCTTGGCCATCAGCAAGGTCAGCAGTAGGCCGGCCGCACCAACTACCATGCCGGCGATCATCAGCGCCGGGTTCTGCAGCACGAAGCCTTCAAGACCGACGGCCAGACCCGTGAAGGCGTTGAAGATCGAGATCACGACCGGCATGTCGGCCCCGCCGATCGGCAGCGTCATCAGGATGCCGAGCACCAGCGCCAGGCCGAAGAAGAGGTAGATCGAGGCCGGCACGGCCAGCACGAGCGCCGACTTGTCGACACTCGCCACGACGAGGTAGGCGCCGACCGCGAGCGTCGCCAGCAAGACCACCCCGTTGACCACCTGCTGCGCCTTGAACCGCAACGGCTTCTCGATCACGCCGTCGAGCTTGGCCCAGGCGATCAGCGAGCCGGAGAGCGACACCGCACCGATCAGGGCGCCGATCAGCGTCACGATCAGCGCCGTCATGCCCTGCGTCTTGCCGCCGAAGAGTTCGACCGCGGCAATGGCTCCGGCCGCACCGCCGCCCATGCCGTTGTAGATCGCGACCATCTGCGGCATGGCGGTCATCGCCACGGTGCGCCCCGCCCACCAGGCCACGCCACCGCCGAGCGCGAGTGCCACGACGGCAAGACCCAGGTTCATCCACAGATCGGGGCGGGCCGCGCTGTCCACGTCGAAGGCATAGAGGAAGCTCGCGAGCACCGCGACCGCCATGCCGATGCCGGCCACCGAGATGCCCGAAGACGCAGTCGCGGGCGACGACATGCGGTGCAGCCCGTACATGAAGAGCAGGGCCGCCGCGAGGTCGGCCGCGCCGATGCCGAGCGACGGCAAGGAGGCGAGCAGGGTCGTTTCCATGTCAGCCCTTCTTCGCGTGCAGTCGCTTGACGCTCGCGGACTTGCCCGCCTTGGCGTGGCCAGCCTTGTGCGCGCTCGGCTTGAACATCGCCAGCATGCGATCGGTCACCGCATAGCCGCCGGCGGCGTTGCCCGCCCCGAGCAGCACGGCGAAGAAGCCGATCACCTGTTGCTGCACGGTGCTGGCGTTGAGCAAGGTGTAGATGCCGCCGACGACGACGATGCCGTGCACGAAGTTGGAACCCGACATCAGGGGCGTGTGCAGGATCGCCGGCACGCGGCCGATGATCACCCAGCCCGCGAAGGCCGCGAGCATGAAGATGTAGAGCGCGACGAAACCGCCGATGGTGATGTGGAAGTCCATGGGATGGGTCCTGGTTGAGGGGTCACGCCGGCGCGTGCTGGGAAATGGAGGGCTTGGGGGGCTTGGCGTCGGGCTTGGCCGCTGCCGACTTCGCCGCTTTTTCCGCTTTTGCCGCGTCGGCTGCCTTGTCCGTTTCGGCGCCCTTGTTCTCGCCCGCGTGCGTCAGCACCGTCTTGGCCAGGATCTCGTCCGACCAGTCGATGGTGACGACGTTGTCCTTCACGAACAGCGCCAACAGGTTGTATTGATTCTTCGCGTAGAGCGCGCTCGCGTCTTCGCCGAGCAGCGACGGCACGTTGAGCGGCGCGACGATGCACACGCGCCCGACCTGGGCCGTCACGCCGGGCTGCGTGTCCTCGCAATTGCCGCCGCCCTCGGCCGAGAGGTCGACGATCACCGCGCCGGCCTTCATGCCGCGGACCTGCGCACGGCTGACGAGCTTGGGTGAAGCCTTGCCTGGGATGGCTGCGGTGGTGATGACCACGTCGGCGGACTGGATGTGCTGAGTCAGAACGTCCGCGACCTTCGCCCTCTCGTCGGCAGTGAGTTCGCGTGCGTAGCCGCCGTCACCGGTCGCATCGACGCCGGTGTCGACGAAGGTCGCGCCCAGCGACATCACCTGCTCCTGCGTCTCGGGGCGCACGTCGTAGCCTTCGACCACGGCACCCAGCCGGTGCGCGGTGGCGACCGCCTCCAGGCCGGCCACGCCGAGGCCCATGACCAGCACGTGGGCCGGCCCGATCGAACCGGCGGCCGAGGTGATCTTCGGCACCACGCGCGCCAGGTGCGACATGCCCAATGCCACCGCGTAATACCCGGCCAGTGCGGACTGGCTGGACAAGGCATCCATCGCCTGCGCCCGGCTGATGCGCGGCACGCGCTCCATCGCGAAGCAGGTGATCTTGCGTTCGAGCAGGCGCTTGACGAGCGCTGGCTCGTTGTGGGCGTAGACGAAGCAGACGAGGATGGAACCCTCCTTCATCGCATCGACCACCTCGAGCGCCGGCGGTTGCACGCACAGCACCACGTCGGCGTCCTTGACGAGCGCGGCGCGGTCAGTGGTGAAGGCGACATCCTTGAAGGCGGCGTCGTCCAGATGAATGGCCGCACCGGCGCCAGACTGCATGTGCAATCGGGCGCCGAGCTTCAGCAGCTTGGGAACCACCGCCGGCACCAGCGCCACGCGGCGCTCGTGGGGCTGGGTCTCGGTCAGAACCGCGACGTTGACGTACATGGTCAAGCTCCGCCGCTGTTCAGACCGGTGCCGGGAAATGCCCCGTGCGCACAAGCTTCTTGTTCACGAACTCCTGGATGCCCATGTTGCCCAGCTCGCGCCCGTAACCCGAGTCCTTGATGCCTCCGAAGGGCAACTCGGCGTCGGACCAGTCGATGTTGTTGACGAACATCATTCCGGTGTCCACCGCGCTCGCGATGCGCTTGCCGCGGGCTTCGTCCTCGGTCCACACCGAGCCACCCAGGCCGAAATCTGAATCGTTGGCCAGCGCGATCGCGGCTTCCTCGTCCTTCACGCGATAGAACGACACCACCGGGCCGAAGAACTCGTCGCGGAAGGCCGGATTGCCCGGCGCGATGTCCGCGAGGATCGTCGCCTGCATGAATGCGCCCGGCCGGTCGATGCGCTTGCCGCCCATGACCAGCGTGGCGCCGCCCTTGACTGCAGCAGCGACCTGCGCCAGGAGCTGGACCAATGCTGCTTCCGTGGACAAGGGACCGTGGGTGGTCTTCTCGTCCATCGGATCGCCGGGGACGAGCGCTTCGAGCGCGGTCTTGAAGCGAGCCAGGAACTTGTCGGCAATCGACTCGAGCACGATGAAGCGCTTGGCCGCACAGCAGGTCTGTCCGGCGTTGTACATCCGCCCCCACACGGCCCAGGGAATGACCTTGTCGAGGTCGGCGTCCTCCAGCACGATGAACGCGTCGCTGCCGCCGAGTTCCATTGAGCTCTTCTTCAGGTTTTGGCCTGCACGCGCCGCGATGCTGCGCCCGGCCGCCACACTGCCGGTCAGGGCCACGCCCTTGATGCGCGGGTCGTCGATGACCTGGTCGGACTGCGCATGCGACACCAGGAGGTTGGTGTAGGCCCCGACCGGCGCACCGGCATCGATCCACAGCTTCTCGAACGCGATCGCGCACTGCGGCACGCAGCCCGCGTGCTTGACGACCACCGTGTTGCCCGCCATTAGGTGAGGGCCGGCAATGCGCGCGAGCTGATAGAACGGAAAGTTCCACGGCTCGACGCAGAAGATCACGCCGAAGGGGCTGCTCTCCATGTGCGCGTGACCGTGCTTCGGATGCAACTTGGTCGGCGCCGAGAAACTCTTCTCCGTGCTTGGCGTAGTACGCCAGGATGTCGCCGCTGAACTTGACCTCGCCACGCGCCTCGCCGATGCGCTTGCCCATCTCGAGCGTCGCGAGCCGGGCGAAGTCGTCGGCATGCGCGTGCAGCAGCGCAGCGGCCTTCTTGACGATGGCTGCGCGCGCGGCGTAGCTGGTCTTTTTCCAGGTCTGGAAGCATGCCTGCGCAGCAGCGAGCGCATGCTCGAGTTGCGCCGCGCTGAGATGCTCGAAGCTCTGGAGAAGTTTCCCAGTGTTCGGGTCGATGCTTTGGTAGGCCATGGTGAGGTTTCTTTCGCAGTTGGGAGAGACGACGACCCGCCGAGGCTGTCGGCTAGGTGCGGAAGGGGAAGGGGAAGGCTAGGCACAGCAGTGATCGACGTCTGTGCGGTGCGGCACACAGCGCACAACGGGTCATCGGAAGTGGCATAACCTCTCCGTGCCAGCGTCCTGATGCCTCTGCTGTCAGCGAGACTGGGGTTTTGCTGACGATTTCGGCGTCGGCGTCGGCGCCGACGAAGCCCTGAGCGGGCCTTAGCTCGCCAGCAACTTTGAGTGCGTGCCGGAATACGGCATCGACCTGCGCTACACGGGCTGGACCGAGCGGCGGTGCCTTCTGGCCTCTGGCGTCCGTTGGGTGCAGTGGGCTTCTACCTGCTTGTGCGGTTTGTGCGGTTTGTGCGGTTTGTGCGGTTTCTAGCGCTGGGCGTAGTGGTGTTTGCACTCTTTGCGGTTCTGGCGCCGCCGGTCGCCTGGGTATTAATTGGCTCTGACAGTGGATCGCGGCAGGGAGCTCACGGGTCCATTCGTCGTTGGAACCCTTCGTGGCGAGCGCTACTCCATCGGCGGATGGAAGTCGGTGCTCAAGGTGTTGACGGACGCTTGCGCCGTCGAGGCTGAGAGACGCGGCGTGACGTTCGAGCGATTCTCACTCCAAGACTTGCGTCCCAAAGGCGTGAGCGACACGTTGGAAGACGGAGCAGAGGATGTGCCGGACGGAACTTTGCCCACCAGCGAACGCATGGTGCGACAGGCTACGACCGACGACGCACGCGTTCGGCCAAGCCGGCGAGATGCCGACGTTCTACAAGCAGTCGATCGGGATGACCGTCTCGGCCGCATGCTCCCCTTACGTCGCCAGCATTTGCGAACCCGCTGCACTGCACAAACTTCTGCGGGAAATGGAGCTCACCGCGAGGTAACTCGTCCGCACTTCCTCATTGAGGGAGTATTCCAAATTTGGAATATAAAAAAGGGTTTGCTACTATTTTCATAGCAGCAAACCCTTACTGGATGGCGGAGCGGACGGGACTCGAACCCGCGACCCCCGGCGTGACAGGCCGGTATTCTAACCAACTGAACTACCACTCCTGGTAGACAACGTTCACTCCTTGCGGAGCCAAGTGCTGACGACTTGTTGCCGGTTTCACTTGCGTAAAACTGGCGACCCTACGGGGATTCGAACCCCGGTAGCCACCGTGAAAGGGTGGTGTCCTAGGCCTCTAGACGATAGGGTCAAAACCTGAGGAACCGCGTTGCGATCAACGCTTATTTTCTCGACGCCAAAATGGTGGAGGTAAACGGGATCGAACCGATGACCTCTTGCATGCCATGCAAGCGCTCTCCCAGCTGAGCTATACCCCCTTGGGTGTCGAGCCTCGAATTATAGCCCGAAAAATCAGACTTCTTTCAACCTCTTCAACACTGTTTCGCGAGAAAAGAGTGAGAGCACCGAATCGAGCGACGGCGTCTGCGCGGTTCCCATGATTAACACGCGAACCGGCATCGCCAAAACAGGCATTTTCAGAGCGTGCGCAACCAACACTTCCTTGATGGCGGCGGCGATGGACGCCTTGTCCCACGGCACGCCGGAGAGCTTGTCGGCGAGCGCGGCAACGGCAGGCCGCACGGCCTCCGTCAGGTGCTGCGCACGATCGGCCTCCGTCACCGTGACGTCTGCATAGAAAGCAGCGGCCCATCCGGCCAGTGCAACCGTGGTCTCGCAGCGGTCCTTGAACAGCGCGCAGATCGCAGGCAAGCGCTCGTCGGCCTCGATGTCGCGCTTGCGCAGTTGGGCGGCCACCAGCGGCTCCAGCGTGGCGTCCGGCGTGGCCTTGATGTATTGCGCATTGACCCATGCTAGCTTTGCCGCGTCCCATTGCGCAGGGCTCTTCGAAAGATGCGAACCGTCGAACCAGCTCACCATTTGTTCGCTCGTGAACAGCTCGTCGTCGCCGTGGCTCCAACCCAGACGCGCAAGGTAGTTGAGCATCGCTTCGGGCAGGTAACCATCCTGTTCGTAAGCCGTGACACTCACGGCGCCGCGGCGCTTCGAGAGCTTCTGGCCGTCGTCGCCAAGGATCACCGGCACGTGACCGAACTGCGGCAGTGGCGCGCCGAGCGCCTGGAAAATATTGATCTGCCAGGGCGTGTTGTTGATGTGCTCGTCGCCACGGAATACGTGCGTGATCGCCATGTCCCAATCGTCGACCACCACCGCGAAGTTGTACGTCGGCACACCGTCGGGCCGCAGGATGATCAGGTCGTCGATCTCGCGGTTGTTGATGGTGATCTCGCCCTTGACCAGATCGGTCCAGGTGACATCGCCCTCGGGCGGATTGCAGAAGCGCACCACCGGCGGCACGCCCTCCGGCACTGGCGGCAACACTTTGCCGGGCACCGGGCGCCAGCGCCGGTCGTAAAGCGTTTTCTCGCCACGGGCGCGCTGCGCTTCGCGGGTGGCTTCGAGTTCTTCGGGTGTGCAATAGCAGTGGTAGGCCGTCCCGGCCGCGAGCATCTGCGCGATCACTTCCTGATAGCGCGCGAGCCGCTTCATCTGGTAGATCGGACCCTCGTCGTAGTCAAGGCCGAGCCAGCGCATCGACGCGAGGATCTGGTCGGTCGAATCCTGCGTCGAGCGCGCCACATCGGTGTCTTCGATGCGCAGCACGAACTCACCTTTGTGATGCCGCGCGTAAGCCCACGAATACAGCGCAGTGCGCGCGGTGCCGAGATGAAGGAAACCGGTGGGAGACGGTGCGATGCGGGTGCGAACTTTGCCGGTCATGGAGACGTGCGATCAGGTATTCAGGGTGGCAAGGCCGCTGAGACCTCGGAGGAGGTCGGCCTGGATGTCTTCGATGTGCTCGAGGCCAACAGCCAGGCGAATCAGGCCCTGCCCGATGCCGGCTGCCTGGCGCTGCGCTTCGGTCAGGCGTCCGTGCGATGTCGTGCCGGGGTGCGTGATGATGGTCTTGGTGTCGCCCAGGTTGGTCGCGATGCTGACCACCTGCGTGCTGTTGATCACATGGAAAGCGTTCGCGCGCGCGGTTTCGGGATCGTTACCGATCACGTCGAACGACAGCACCGCGCCGCCCTGCCCCGACTGCTGGCGCATTGCCAGTTCATGCTGCGGATGCGAGGCGAGACCGGGGTAATAAACGCGCGCCACGCCGGGCTGCGTTTCGAGCCATTGCGCGATCACCAACGCGGCCGCGCTCTGTGCCTGCATGCGGATGCCGAGCGTCTCCATGCCCTTCAGCACGACCCATGCGTTGAACGGCGACAAGGCCATGCCGGCGGTCCGCACGACCGGGCCGAACACGTCGACGATCAGCTTCGAAGGCCCGCAGATGGCCCCGGCCATCACGCGTCCCTGGCCATCCAGATACTTGGTGCCCGAATGGATGATCAGGTCGGCGCCGAGTTCGGCGGGCCGCTGCAGCGCGGGCGAGCAAAAACAGTTGTCGACGGCGAGCAGCGCGCCGGCGCCATGCGCGAGATCGGCCAGCGCGCGGATGTCGCAGACCTCCGTCAGCGGGTTGGTCGGCGTCTCGGCAAACAGGAGCTTGGTGTTCGGCTTGATCGCAGCGGCCCATTCGGCCACATCGGTCTGCGAGACGAAGGTCGTCTCGACACCGAACTTCGCGAACTCCTTGGCGAACAGGTTGAGCGTCGAGCCGAACACCGAGCGCGAGCAGATCACGTGGTCGCCCATCTTCAGCAGGCCCATGCACATCATGAGGATCGCGCTCATGCCGGTGGACGCGCCGATCGCGGCTTCCGTGCCTTCCATCGCCGCGAGGCGCTGCTCGAAACTGGTGACCGTCGGGTTCGACGTGCGCGAGTAGGTGAAGCCTTCCTCGGTGCCGGCGAAGCGGCGCATCGCGGTCTCGGCGTCGGGCTGCACAAACCCGCTCGTCAGGTACAGCGCTTCTGAATGTTCGCCGTGCTGGCTGCGTGCCAGGCCGGTTCGCAACGCAAGCGTGTCGCGGTGCAGGCCAGCCGGCAGGGATTTCTCTTGGCTCACGTCAGTTGCTTTCGCTCATGTTCGGCAGCGCGAGGCGCGAGGAGTCTTCCTCGGTCTCTTCGATGCGCGGCCGGTTGCCGTTCATGCGGTTGATCGACTCGGTGTCGATGTCGCCCGTCACGTACACGCCGTCGAAGCACGAGGCATCGAAGCCGTCCAGTTTGGGGTTCAGCGACCCGATCGCGCGCTTCATCGCATCGACGTCCTGGTAGATCAGCGCGTCGCAGCCGATCAGTTCGCGGATCTGTTCGACCGTGCGGTCGTGCGCCACCAGTTCGTCCTTGGTCGGCATGTCGATGCCGTAGACGTTGGGGTAACGCACCGGCGGCGCGGCGCTCGCGAGGTACACCTTGCGGGCGCCCGCATCGCGCGCCATCTGCACGATCTCGCGACTGGTGGTGCCGCGCACGATCGAGTCGTCGACCAGGAGCACGTTGCGGCCCTTGAACTCGCTCGCGATCACGTTGAGCTTCTGGCGCACCGACTTCTTGCGAACGCCCTGCCCCGGCATGATGAAAGTCCGACCGACGTAGCGGTTCTTCACGAAGCCTTCGCGGTACGGCACGCCGAGCAGGTGGGCCAGTTGCGTGGCGCTCGGACGGCTCGATTCAGGGATCGGAATGATCACGTCGATGTCGCTCGGCGGCACGGTCGAGACCACGCGTTTGGCCAGTGTCTCGCCGAGATTGAGCCTTGCCTGATAGACCGAAATGCCGTCCATGACCGAATCGGGCCGCGCGAGATAAACGAACTCGAAGATGCAGGGATTGAGCGACGGCGACTCCGCGCACTGCATCGAATGCACTTGGCCCTGCAGGTCGATGAACACCGCTTCGCCCGGCGCGATGTTGCGCTCAAACACGTGGCCCGAACCTTCGAGCGCCACCGACTCGCTGGCCACCATGACGGTGCCGTCGGCACTGCGGCCCATGACCAGCGGACGAATGCCGAACGGATCGCGGAACGCGAGCAAGCCATGGCCGGCGATCAGCGTGACCACCGCATAAGACCCGCGCAGCCGCTTGTGAACGTTCTTGACCGCTGCGAACACTTCCGCCGAATGCAGCGGCACGCCGCGCGTCGAGCGTTCGAGCTCGTGCGCGAGAACGTTGAGCAACACCTCGGAATCGCTCTCGGTGTTGGTGTGGCGATGGTCGGTCGAGAACAACTCGGCGCGCAACGCGTGCGCATTGGTCAGGTTGCCGTTGTGCACCAGCACGATGCCAAACGGCGCGTTCACGTAGAACGGCTGCGCTTCTTCCTCGCTGTAGGCGTTGCCCGCGGTGGGATAGCGGACCTGGCCCAGGCCGACGCTGCCCGGCAACGCGCGCATGTTGCGCGTGCGGAAAACGTCCTTCACCATCCCTTTGGCTTTGTGCATGAAGAACTTGCGGTCCATCAGCGTGCAAATGCCGGCGGCGTCCTGCCCGCGGTGCTGCAGCAGCAGCAATGCGTCGTAG